>JAGXFH010000043.1 GCA_024637315.1 Brevirhabdus sp. | reverse complement strand
GACTGCTTTGCGCGGCGCACGGATTCTGCGGGCGACGAGGACAGACCAAAGCGTTCATACGCGGCCAGTTCTTCAGGCGTCGGCGGCGTGTTAGCCCAGTCTTTGGTGATCTGTTTGAGATGCTCCAACCCTTCCGGGCCAAGCGCCTCTGCCGTCTCCGGGATGATGCCGTCAAATTCGCCATAGCCCGCGTAGGCGACCGCGTCGAGGATCCGCTCGGCCAGCGTCTGCGAATTGATCGTGACCCGGGGTGCCAATAGACCGATCATTATGACCGCCTCGCTGAACACATCGCCGACCGAACCGTTGCTGTCATCTGTGCGCTCATGGATCGACGGCGCGAGTTGCAGGAAGGACCAGAGAAGCTCGAACGCCTCGCCTGCGTCATGCGGCGCAATAGCCGTCTCGATCTGAGCCAACAGACTGCTCAGATCCTTAACCAGAGCACGCTGCTTGCGCCAATCGACATAGCTTCGCGACCGCCGCAGAGACGCAAACCGCTTGCGCAGATCTGCGGTCACCTCCTTGGGGCCCTGTGCGGCGCTCAGTTCCATACGGGCGCGACGCTGCAAGGCCGCAGACCCCTGCACCAGCTCCATCACCAGTTCGGAAAGCTTGGGCGCACCAAGACTTTCGAGATTGGCTTTGTTCAGTGTTTTCTTGGACATGGCGGTCACTCGGCAACAGTTTCAAGGAAGCGTAACCGCAATTTGCTGTGGATGACAGAGTGCCGCCATCGAGCCGACAATTGATGTCATGGAAAATAAGTTGTGCGACTTGCCAAACGTGGACGTGGCGTTGACATGGAATGCAGATAGGAAAAGCAAGGCGTGATGCGAAACCTAAGGCTACGATATTGTTTGTTTATTTTGGTTGCGGAAGCCGACGCTGAACTGGCCCCAGACGCGGGTCAGCGGACTGGCTGATAGATCAAGTTTTTCTGAACAAGCCAAAATGGAACCGCTGCATGCTGCCCCAAGGCGTGTGGTGATCGTGTATCAAGGACTGGATCAGCCGGTAGTTCGGACCCAGCCGTTCCGCGAGCAGCCTCGCGTCATAGCGGGCAACCGGCAGTCCGCTGCATTTTTCCGGTCCATCCAGCGCAAACGTGCCGATGATGGCATGGCCACCGGGGCCAAGAGCCCGATCCATGACCTGGAAATAGGCCTGCTGATCGGCGACATCGGTGAGGAAATGGAACCCTGCCCGGTCATGCCAGACATCAAAGTGCCCTGGCGGTTGCCAATCGAAGATGTTCGACACAACCCACTCGACGGGCACATCCTCGGGCAGTCGCGTGCGGGCCTTTGCCAGCGCTGAGTCCGACAGGTCGAGCACAGCGATCCGGTGATAGCCCAATTCCAGCAAGCAATCCACGAGCCGCGACGCCCCCGCGCCAACGTCGAGAATGGCGGCGTCGTTGGTCGCTTCTGTCGCCGCGATCAGGTCGAGCGAGACCTGGGGACGATCCTCGAACCAGCTTGTCTCGACCTCTTCCTTGTGCTGGTAGACGTAATCCCAGCGATTTGGTTCTTCAGCCATGCTCGGTTCCCTTACAGATCAACTCGCCGCAACCGTAGCGCATTGGTGATGACCGAAACAGATGACAGGCTCATCGCGGCCGCCGCGATCATCGGTGAGAGCAGAAGACCGGTGAAAGGATAAAGTAGTCCGGCCGCGATCGGTACGCCAAGGGAATTGTAGGCGAAGGCGAAGAACAGGTTCTGCTTGATGTTACGCAGTGTCGCCCGCGCCAGTTTGCGGGCCCGTACGATACCCATGAGGTCGCCGCCAAGCAGGGTGATGCCTGCACTTTCCATTGCCACATCGGCTCCGGTGCCCATGGCGATACCGACGTCGGCTGCGGCAAGTGCGGGCGCGTCGTTCACGCCATCACCTGCCATGGCGATCTTATGGCCATCCCTGCGCAACTGGTCGATCAGGTCTTTTTTGGCTTCCGGCAGGATACCCGCGCGCACTTCGTCGATGCCGAGCTTGCCCGCCACCGCCTGCGCCGTGCGTTCGTTGTCGCCCGTTGCCATTATGACGCACAGGCCCTGCGCGTGCAGTTCCTTGATCGCCTGCGCCGTAGAATCCTTGATCGGGTCAGCCACGGCCACGATCCCCGCCAGCGCCCCATCGACCGCGATGAACATCGCCGTCTTGCCCTCGGCGCGCAAGGTATCGGCCATTGCTTCGGCCGCGCCCGTGTCAAGCCCCATCTCCTTCATCATCGCCGTGTTGCCGAGTGCTGTGGCGCGTCCGCCGATCTGTCCTCGCACACCCTTGCCAGTGACCGCCTCGAATTCGGTGGCCTCTTGCCGTGCGGCGCCCGCCGCTTCGGCCCCTTCCACGATCGCTTCGGCAAGAGGATGCTCGGACCCGCGTTCCAATGCCGCGGCCAGCGATAGCAGGTCCGCCTCGGCCATATCCCCCAGCGCCAATGTGTCAGTCAGCTTCGGCTTGCCCATAGTAAGCGTGCCGGTCTTGTCCACGATTAGCGTATCGACAGATGCCATGCGTTCCAGCGCCTCTGCGTCCTTGATCAGCACGCCCGCCTGCGCCCCACGCCCTGCCGCCGTAGTGATCGAGATCGGCGTCGCCAGTCCCAGCGCACAGGGGCAGGCAATGATCAGCACCGACACGGCCGAGGCGATGGCGAAGACCAGCGCCGGTTCCGGCCCGAAGATCATCCACATGACGAAGGAGAAGATCGCAACGCCGACCACCGTCGGCACGAACACCGCCGCCACCCGGTCCGCCAGTCCCTGAATGGGGGCGCGGGACCGCCGTGCGTTCGACACCATGGTCACAATCTGCGCCAGCACGGTATCAGCGCCGACCTTGCCTGCCTCAATCACCAAAGAGCCGTTCTTGTTGATCGTGGCCCCGGTCACAGCATCGCCGGGGCCCTTTTCCACCGGCATCGACTCGCCGGTCAGCATGCTTTCGTCCAGACTGGATCGCCCCTCGATCACCGTTCCATCCACCGGGACCGCATCGCCCGGGCGTACGCGCAGCCGGTCGCTTTCCATAATATTTTCCAGCGGCGCGTCGTATTCATTGCCGTCCGGCAAGATCCGCCGCGCGGTCTTTGGCGCGAGGTCGAGAAGCGCGCGGATCGCGTCGCCGGTGCGTTCGCGCGCGCGCAGTTCCAGCACCTGACCAACAAAGACCAGCGCCACGATCACTACCGACGCTTCAAAGTATGTGCCGACGCCATGGCCCATGCGATATTGTTCGGGGAAAAGGCCCGGCAGGAACGTTGCGAAGATCGAATAGAGATAGGCCGCAGACACGCCAAGGCTGATCGGCGTCCACATATTGGGCGAGCAGTTTACGACCGAGTCCCAGCCGCGTTTGAAGAACGGCCATGCCGCCCAAAGCACGATTGGCGTCGCCAGCATAAATTCCAGATAACTGGCCGTCTGATGCCCGATCCAGTCGCGCACCGGCAGGCCGACCAGTCCGCCCATGGTCAGCAAGATCAGCGGCACTGCCGCCGCCGCCGAGATCCACATCCTGCGGGTAAAGTCGGTCAGCTCATCGCTGGGCTCGCCCGAGGGCAGCATTGGCTCCAGCGCCATGCCGCAGATCGGGCAGGCTCCGGGGGCGTCGCGAATAATCTCAGGGTGCATCGGACATGTGTACTGGGCGTCGGCAGGCGCGGCCTTCTTCTTGCACCCGGCGCGCCCCGACGCATAGTGCCAGGGGTCGGCCTTGAACTTTATCTGGCATTTCTCGGAGCAGAAATGGAAGGTCTCGCCCTCAAATTCCGCGTTTCGCCCTTCGGGTTTGACCGCGACCGTCATCCCACAGACCGGGTCTTTTGTCGTCCCGGCTTCCGCAGGAATGTCGGACGTCGCGTGATGATGATCGTGGTCCATGATGAGCGAACCTTTCTGGTTCTGTTGCCGTTTCAAGCCCCCAGCGATTGGAAGCTCAAGTTACTTTTGGTGGTGGTCGTGATCGTCTTCCTTGATAGGATTTCGCGCGAGGAACAGCCGCACGAACAGGAACACCAGCGCCATGCCAACGATGCCGACCACGACGATCAGCGGGTCGGATTGCCACTTCATCGCTGCGAAGGCGGTCAGCACTACTGCATCGAGTACGATGGCCGTCAGCAGCACCCAGCCCCACGCGCCGATCTCCTCGCGCAGATGACGGAACACGCCCAAGTGGATGATCATGTCCATTACCAGGTAGAAGAACGCGCCAAGCGAGGCGATGCGGCTGAGGTCGAAGAAGACCGTTAGGAAGCCTGCGATCACGACGGTGTAGACCAGTGTATGATCCTTGATCGTGCCCGGCATTCCAAAATGGCTGTGGGGGATCATCTTCATGTCGGTCAGCATTGCCAGCATCCGCGAGACCGCGAACACACTGGCGATCAGACCCGACGCCGTGGCGACCAGCGCCAGCGCCACCGTCAGGTAGAAGCCAATCTGTCCGAGGGCGGGCTGGGCCGCCTCGGCAAGCGCGTAATCCTTGGCTGCCACGATGCGGTCGAGAGGCAGGCTGGAGCCGACGGCGAAGGCGACAAGCAGATAGACGATCACGCAGATCGCAATGGACAGTACAATAGCCCGCCCCACGTTTTGATGTGGCTTGGTGATCTCGGCACCGCTGTTGGTGATCGTGGTGAAGCCCTTGAAAGCAAGAATCGAAAGCGCGACCGATGCCACGAAGCCGGTGGCGCCCGCGTCTCCACCCGTTGCCTCGAACGTCAGACCGCTGGCCCAAAGTGCCGAAACACCGAACAGCGCGATGCCGCCCACCTTCAGCACGGCCATGACGATGGAAACCAGCCCGACCGAACGGGTGCCCGAGGCATTCACGAGATAGGCAATGACGATCAGCCCGACGCCCAGAACCGGAACAAGAATGCTGTCGGCATCGCCGCCGAACGCCCGCAGCGTGTAAGTGCCGAAGGTGCGCGCGACGAGACTTTCGTTGATGACCATCGACAGCGCCATCAGGAGCGAGGCACCTGCCGCAACTGTTGTCGGCCCGTAGGCCTTCTCCAGAATCATCGCGATGCCGCCCGCAGACGGATAGGCGTTCGACATCTTGATGTAGGTGTAGGCGCTGAACGCGGTCACGATGGCACCGACGACAAAAGACAGCGGGAAGAGCGGCCCGGCAAGTTCCGCGATCTGTCCGGTCAGGGCAAAGATACCCGCGCCGATCATCACCCCGGTGCCCATTGCCACCGCACCCGGCAGGGTGATGCTGTCTTTCTTGTAGGCGTCAGGCATCAGGAGTCCTTTTCGGTTTTGCGCCGGGTCGCGATCCAGAGCAGCGGCAATCCGGTGACCAGGCCGAGGCCAAGCACCGCCCATGTCGCCCGGCGGAGGTCTCCGCTCACCGCTTCCCCGCCGAAATGGGCGAGCAGGAAGCTCGCCGGAACGATCCCGACCAGTGTCGCAAGCGCGAAGCGCCAAGCGTGCAGTCGGCTGAGCCCCGCCGCGTAACTGATCATGTCGAATGATACGAAGGGCATCAGCCGACTGGCAAAGACCGTCGCCATCAAAGCAGTCTGCGAGCCGAGCAAACCGGCATCGACACGATCACCGAACACTCGCCTCAAGACGTCATGCCCCAGAGACCGCGCCAGACCGAAGGCGATCAGCGCCCCCAGCTCGGCGCCGATCACGACCTGCACCGTGCCCCAGAGATGTCCGTAGGCAGCCCCGGCGGCCAGCGCGATGGGCGCGCTCGGGATCGGGCTGGCCACGACCGCAACGGTCATCAGCGTGACGATCACGACAGGCCCCCAGATGCCAGCGCGGGCCACCAATCTATCGAGACGCTCAGCGTCCATCAGCCCGCGTGCCTCGGTGAACACCGATGGCGCGAACTGCCACACGCTGAGCAAGGCGATCCCGAGGATCGCCAGCGCTGCCAGGATGACGGCGCGCAGGCTCATCTCAGATCGCCGCGACGGCCTTCGCCAGAAGGTCGCGGACCTCTCCCGCAACGGCCGTGAGTTCAGCGTTTTCTATCGCCTGCATCGACGCCACCGGGTCGATGGCGCTGACCTCCACGCCGCCTTCGACCTCTCGCAGGATGACATTGCAAGGCAGCATCGCGCCGACCCGCGGCTCGATCCCGATCGCCTGATGCGCCATCTTCGGGTTGCAGGCGCCCAAGATTCGATAGGCTGGCATCTCGACATCGAGTTTCTTCTTCATCGTCGCCTTGACGTCGATCTCGGTCAGGACGCCAAAGCCGTTATCTGCAAGGGCCGCGCGAGTGCGGGCGTCGACGGCGTCAAATTCAGCGTCCGCTATCAGGCGGTTGATCGTGTAGTCCATTGTCGTTCATTTCGATTCCAGCAACGAAATCTACTTTCCACCCGGCTGCGGCGTCATTCAAGTTCGGCGCGGGGTGTGCCTGCAGGTGCTTCGCCGTTCGCCTCGATGTCAGCGATATATCTCTT
>JAGXFH010000042.1 GCA_024637315.1 Brevirhabdus sp. | reverse complement strand
TGAAGCAGGGCGTATTCTGTTTCAGTCGAAACGCCGAGCCAGCCCTTTGGGGACATTATGGTTCCCCTGATCTACTGCTCGCATCGAACCCGATCGGCATCTTCGGCCGCGTCCGAGGCAATTCGCGCGGCAGACAAACTCGATAGGTGCTGGCCCCATACGCAGAAGCGGAAGCAGACTTTCATGCCGCGCTGGAAGCGTGAACCGTCGCCGCGCAGCTACCTGCAATCAGCCCCAGGCGAACCAGCATCAGTTCACCGAGGAAGACCTTCCAAAGGCTGGAACAGCCTGTTTGAGCAATGGGACCGGACTACCCCAGGACCGCCCCGATCGCATCCGCAGTGACCGAAACCACCCTGTCAGCCTCCTGCCTGGTCAGGCAGAATGGTGGAGCATAACCAATGATGTCGCCCTGCGGCATGGCGCGGGCGATCACGCCGCGTTCGGTCATCGCCGCGGCGATCGCGGCGCCGACCTTGCGCGACGGCTCGAAATATTTGCGGTTGTCGCGATCCTCGACCAGTTCGACGGCGCACAGCATACCTTCGCCGCGTATCTCACCGACATGGGCATGGTCGCCAAGCGCCGAATGCATCTCCGTGTTCAGGTAGGCGCCGACGTCGGCGGCGTTTCCGATCAGATCCAGATCGTCGATCAACTTGAGGTTGGCGACGCCTGCGGCCGCGCCGATCGGGTGAGCCGAATAGGTCCAGCCGTGACCGATTGGGCCATTCTCGTCAGTGCCCTGTTCCAGCACTTTCCAGATCCGGTCGCCCACGATGGAACCCGAAAGCGGCGCATAGGCCGAAGTCAGGCCCTTGGCGATGGTGATGAGGTCAGGCTTCAGCCCGTAGTGATCCGACCCGAACATGCTGCCCAGGCGACCGAAACCGGTCACCACCTCATCGGCGACCAGAAGAATGTCGTGCTTGTCCAGTACGTCCTGAATGGCGCTCCAGTAGCCCGCCGGCGGCGGCACGATACCGCCTGTGCCCAGCACCGGTTCGCCGATGAACGCGGCGATTGTGTCGGCACCTTCACGCTCGATCAGCGCTTCAAGTTCGTCTGCCAGATGGGCGCTGAACGCCTGTTCGCTCATTGCCGCATCGGGACGGCGGAAGTAATAGGGCGCGTCGGTATGGATGACCTGCGCCAGAGGCAGGTCGAATTTCTTGTGGAACAGTTCGAGCCCGGTCAGAGAGCCCGTTATCAGACCCGAGCCGTGATAGCCGCGCCACCGGCTGATGATCTTTTTCTTCTCGGGGCGGCCGAGGATGTTGTTGTAGTACCAGATAAGCTTGATGTTGGTCTCGTTGGCATCCGATCCGCTCAGGCCGAAATAGACCTTGCTCATGCCCTTCGGCGCGCGGTCGAGGATCATCTTGGCAAGCGTGATCGAGGCCTCGGTGCCATGCCCGACATAAGAGTGGTAGTAGGCCAGTTCACGCGCCTGCTCGGCGATGGCATCCGCGATTTGGGTGCGCCCATAGCCAGCATTCACGCAATAGAGCCCGGCAAAAGCGTCCAGCAGCCGGTTGCCCTCTCGGTCAGTGATGTGGCAGCCCTCGCCGCCGGTGACGACGCGTATCGGACTCTCGCCGCGGGCGTGCTGTGCGAGGTGAGTCGAAGGATGAAAAAAGTTTTCGCGGTCCCATTGTTCGAGCAAGTCGTTCTTCAGCATTGTTCTTCCTTTCGCGCGGCGCGGCGCCGCCATCATAGGGTTACGATGTCAGGCCCAGTCACGGCAGACATATTTGACTTCGGTGAAGGCCTCCAGCCCCAGCCGGGAGCCTTCGCGGCCCAGCCCGGATTGCTTCATGCCTCCAAACGGGATCGGCGCGCCGGTCACCTTGGTCCGGTTCACCGCGACCATGCCGAAACGCATTGCGCGGCTAGCACGGTAGATGCGGCGGGGATCCTGCGTATGAAGGTAGGCGACCAGCCCGTATTCGGTGTCATTGGCGCGCTGGATCGCTTCATCCTCGTCTTCGAACGGGGCGATGGCTGCCACCGGGCCGAAGGTTTCCTCGCGCATGATTTTCGCGTCTGCGGGAACGTCGGCCAGCACAGTCGGCTGAAAGAAGAGCGGCCCCGCCTTGTGGCCTTTCCCGCCGCACAACAGCCGTGCACCACGGTCCAGCGCATCCCGGACATGTTCTTCCTGCTTGGCGACAGCGTTCTTGTTCATCAGTGGCCCGATATCGGGATCGTCGATGCCGCGCCCGACGCGCAACGCTTCGGTTGCCTTGGTGAAGCGAGCGCAGAATTCTTCATAGACGGTGCGCTGCACGAAAAACCGGTTTGCACCAAGGCAATCCTGACCGGAAGTCGCGAACTTGGCCTTGATGGCCTCTTCCACGGCCTGATCCATGTCAGCGTCGGCGAAAAGCAGAAACGGGGCGTGTCCACCCAGTTCCAGTACAAGCCGCTTTATAGTGCTGGCACCCTGCGCGTAAAGCAGCCGACCCACCTCGGTCGAGCCGGTGAAAGAGACGGCGCGGACGCGCGGATCGGCCATCCAGGCACCGACAATCTCGGGCGCGTCGCCGGTGACCACGTTGAAGACACCGGCCGGAAGGCCGGCGCGCTCGCCCAGTTCGGCCAGCGCCAGCGCCGAGAACGGTGTTTCGCTGGACGGGTGCGCCACGACGGTGCAACCGGCAGCAAGTGCCGCCGCGGCCTTGCGTGTCAGCATCGCCGAGGGAAAATTCCACGGCGTGATCAGCGCCGCCACGCCCACGGGCTCGCGCCAGACTTCTACTTCGGCATCTGGCAGGTGAGAGGTGACGCCTTCGATGTTCGGACGGCGGGCCTCTTCGGCATAGAACTCCACGAACGAGGCGGCATAGTCGATCTCGCCTCGGGATTCCGAAATCGGCTTGCCCTGTTCGGCCGTCATGATCCGGGCCAGATCCTCGCGGTTGCTGCGCATGAGTTCAAACCAGCGGCGCAGCACTGCCGATCGGTCTTGCGGCAGCAGTGCGGCCCAAGCCGGCCACGCCGCATGGGCGGCCGCCACGGCCCGAGTTGCATCCGCCGCGTCCAGCTTTGCCACCTCGCCCAGAAGCGACCCGTCCGCCGGATCGGTCACTGGAAGGCTGGCACTTTCGGTTCCCGCAACCCAGGAGCCGCCGACATAGGAAAAGCTGCGCGCCAGCTTCGGCTGGTCGAGCTTGGGAAACGATGTCGTAAAGTCCATCGCTGCATCCTGCATGTTTGGTTTCCTTCCTTTCGGGTTTTCCGATTGCAGTCACCGGGTACCATGAAGAACACCCGATTCTTGCCGGTATTTGGGGCAATCCAGCGAGGAACCCACGGTTCGACATTGGTCGCACCAAAGATTCTTCGGGCTCAGATGTCCGTGGCGGCAATCAATGCCGCCATCGGCGGCGGCGCGTTCTTGACCGGCTTGGTCATCACATAAGTGAAGTATCGGGCCAGCCCGGCCTGTTGATCCAGAAGCGCATCCATCAATCTTTGATAACTGTCGATGTCGCGCGTGATCACCTGCATGAGATAATCGAACCCGCCCCCCAGTGCCCAGCACCCGGTTATCTCGTCATGCCGTGCGATCACCGCCTCGAACCTCTGAAAGCTTTCGGCGCGATGCGCACTCAGTTCGGCCAATACGAAGACGGTGACATGCGGCGCCAGGAATCGAAGCCCGATCCGGGCCGAATACCCTTCGATCACGCCGGCCTTCTCCAGCCGTTGCAACCGATCCCAGCAGGCGGTCGCGCTGAGATTGACCTGAGCCGCCAGCGCGGTCTTGGAAATCCGGCCCTCGCGACTGAGTACCTCAAGGATCGCGATATCGCGGCTGTCAAGTTTCAAGAGGCCCATCGGAAAGTGATGCGGGTTAAGTCAGGTCTTGTCAATTGTGATGATCTGGGCATGCTATAAACCATGACAAACTGGCCTCCACAGCGCGAAATGCTGCAACGACCAGCCTATCGTTCGTTGATCCGGCTGATGGACGCCGCGATTCAATCGGGCGAGCTGAAACCGGGCGAACGTCTGCCGACCCAGCGCCAGCTTGCCTACGATCTGGGCCTCAGCGTCCAGACCGTCAGCCGCGCTTATGACCGTCTGATCGAAGCCGGCATGATCTCGGGTCACGTCGGTCGCGGTACTTTCGTCAGAGCGCCGAATGAGGACACGCATGTGCCGTTCGTTTCCGGCAAGACGGCTGGGAAACTACTGGATCTGTCGCTGCTCAAGCCGGTCATCGACCATGCCCAGCAAGATGTGTTTCAAAAAACGCTCCGCGCCATCGCGCGGTCAGTGCCCGACGCGGTGCTGGGGTCGTTCCGTCCCGGAACGCTGATCGAGCGGGACCACGGCGCCGCCAGCCACTGGCTCGGCCTTTGCGGATTGCAGTCGGATCAGCACCACGTCATTCCCACCAATGGTAGCACCGCCGCGATGACCGTTGCCCTGATGACAGTGGCGCATGGCGACGATCTGATTGTAACCGAAGAGATCGGTCATCACACGCTGCGGTCGCTGACCCGTTACCTTGGGTTGCGCCTGCATGGATTGGAGACTGATGACGACGGGTTGCGGCCCGATGCATTCGAGCAAGCCTGTCGCGACGAGCCGGTCAAAGCCCTTTATGTCATGCCTACCGGCCTGAACCCACTGGCTTTCACGATGAGCGAGACGCGGCGTCGCGCCTTGGTGGATATTGCCCGCAAGCATGATGTCATGATAATCGAGAATCATGCTTGGGGGCCGCTGCAGGACGCACCGCCGCCGCCGATCGCCGCGTTGGCGCCGGACATAACGCTGTTCTTCACCAGCCTGACCAAATGCCTGATGCCGGGTTTGCGCGTCGGATATCTGGCGGTGCCGGTCTACCTTGGTTCGGCGGCGTCCAACCGTCACCTGGTGACCAATTGGATGGCTACACCGCTGATGGTGGAAATCGCGGCCCGAATGATCAGTGAGGGCACTGCGGAGATGCTGTTGCAGCGCCAGCGGCTTGCCCTGTGCGACCGGGCGGATTTTGCCGCGACTGCACTTGAGGGCATTGCGCACAGGATCAGCCAGAACGGATTGCATATCTGGTTGCACTGCGCCGATACCAACCGCGAGACCGCGCTGATCGAGGCGTCGCTGCAGGCCGGCGTTGCCGTTGCACCCGGCAAGAGTTTTGCCATCGGTCACCATGATCGGCACCCCGGTGTGCGCTTGTCGCTGGGGGGTCAAAGCTTTCCCGAATTCGCGCGCGGACTGCGTATCGTTGCTGAACTTGCCCGCGGCATTCCAGAGCCGGCCCTGATGCCGATCTGACGGATGCGCCGCCGCGCAAATTGTCATGGTTCAATATTCACATTGACATGATTGCCTAGCATTCTGATGATCCGGTTTCAGTAAAAGAGGCCCTTCGTGGGGATACGTGGGCCCACAATGTCAAAAAAAGGGAGTTGAAAACATGTTCAACAGAACATCAATTGGCGGCATGGTTGCCGCGGCGGCGCTGATGGCCGGGCTTGGTGCAGCTTCGGCGGAGACGTGGCGCTATGCTCATGAGGAAGCCGCCGATGAGGTTCAGGGCGTATTCGCGCAGAAGTTCAAGGAGTCGATCGAGGCGAACTCTGATCACACCGTACAGATCTTCCCGTTCGGCACGCTCGGCGAAAGCGCCGATATCATGGAGCAGGCGCAGGCCGGCATTCTTCAATTCGTCGACCAGTCGCCCGGTTTCACCGGCGCACTGATCCCCGAAGCGCAAGTGTTCTTCGTGCCCTACCTGCTGCCGCAGGACGAGGAAACGCTTCAGACATTCTTCCGCGAGTCCAAGGCGATCAACGAGATATTCCCGGAGCTCTATGCCGAGCAGGGCCTGGAACTGCTGACCATGTTCCCGGAAGGCGAAGTGTGCATGACCACGCAGGAGCCGGTGACTTCTCCGGCGGATCTCAATGAGGTGAAGTTCCGGGTGATGACCAACCCGCTGCTGGTGGAAAGCTATCGGGCATTCGGCGCGACGCCGACGCCGCTGCCTTGGGGCGAGGTCTATGGTGCATTGCAGACCGGTATCATTCAGGGCCAGGAAAACCCCGGTTTCTTCCTTGAATCGACCAAGATGTACGAGGTGACCGACGTGATCACCTGCATCGGGCACAACAACTTCACCACGGCGGTGATGGCCAACAAGGATTTCTTTGACGGCCTTTCCGAGGACGATCAGAAAGTTGTGCAAGACGCCATCGACGCGGCGTTCGACTACATCCTTGATTACCAGAGCGGCCTGCAGGAAGATGCGCTGGCGAAAATCGCCGAGGCGAAGCCCGAAATGCAGATCAACATCCTTTCCGAGGAAGAGCGCAAGCCGTTCATGGAAACCGCCGCACAGGTCGAGGACGCGTTCATCGAGATGACCGGCGAATCCGGGAAGCGAATTCTCGACCAGATGAAGGCCGACCTCGAGGCCGCCGCCGGAAACTGACGTTGAACTTTGGCGCGCGCCGGGCTGCAAAGGCTCGGCGCGCCACCCTTGTCAGAGGACATCGCACGTGAGCAAGCATCCTTCGAACAGCGACCGGGATCCCCAAGACAAGACCGCCGAAACCGTCGCGCCGGGTGGCGAACAGGACGCACCGCACGACGATGTCTCGGCCTTGCCGGGAATACTTGGAACGATCGACCTTGCCATCGCACGGATCGAGGCGGTGCTTCTGGCGGTTGGCGTCCTGCTGATGGCGCTCAATACGGTGGCGAATGTCATCGGACGATTCGTGATCGGCGAAAGCCTCTTTTTTTCCGAAGAGTTGAACCGCATCCTGATCATCCTCATCACGTTTGCGGGGATCAGCTATGCCGCGCGGCACGGTCGACACATCCGGATGTCGGCGATCTACGACGCGCTGCCGCCAGCGGCACGCAAGGCGTTGATGGTGGCGATCGCGCTGATCACCGCTGTCTTCATGTTGGCGCTTTGCTGGTATTCACTGGCCTATATCATCACGCAGCAGGGCCGCGGCCGGGTTTTGCCGTCGCTGCAGATACCGGTCTGGATCATCTTGGTCTGGGCGCCAGTCGGGTTCTTCATGACCGGGGTTCAATACCTGCTGACGGCGGTCAAGAACCTGACCAGCCCCGACATCTATCTCTCGACCAATGTGCTGGAAGGCTACGACAACGACGAGACGGAGGTCTGAGGCATGGCACTGACCATTTTCACGATCATGATCATCCTGTTGCTTGTCGGCTTTCCGATGATGATCCCGCTGATCGCCGGCGCCTCGGTCGGGTTCATCATGCTGTTCGGCGGGCTCGGCCAAATGGAAACCATGGTGCAGCAGATGATTGCTGGCATCCGCCCGGCCTCGCTGATCGCGGTGCCGATGTTCATCTTCGCAGCCGACATCATGACGCGCGGCCAGTCCGCCGGGCGCCTGATCGACTTGGTGATGAGTTTCGTTGGCCACTTGAAAGGCGGACTGGCGGTCAGCACAGCAGCGGCCTGCACGATGTTCGGCGCGGTGTCGGGTTCGACACAGGCAACGGTCGTCGCCATCGGCTCGCCGCTTCGCCCCAGGATGCTGAAGGCCGGCTACAAGGACAGTTTCGTTCTGGCGCTGATCGTCAATGCAAGCGACATCGCCTTCCTGATCCCGCCATCGATCGGCATGATCATTTATGGCGTGGTCTCCAACACGTCGATCGCGGAATTGTTCATCGCGGGCATCGGGCCCGGCCTGCTGATCCTGGTCCTGTTCTCGATCTATTCGGTGATCTACGCCATTCGAAATGAAGTGCCGGCGGAACCCAAGACACCGTGGAGCGAGCGGCTGCGCGCGCTGCAGCGGGCGCTCTGGCCGCTGGGATTTCCGGCCATCATCATCGGTGGCATCTACGGCGGCATTTTCAGCCCGACAGAGGCCGCCGCCGCCTGTGTCCTTTACGCGCTGATTCTCGAAGTCATCGTGTTCCGCGAGCTTGACCTGAAGGGCGTCTACGAAACCGCCAAGTCCACCGGCCTGATCACGGCCGTCGTCTTCATTCTGGTGGGCGCTGGCGCGGCGTTCTCTTGGGTCATCTCGTTCGCGCAGATTCCGCAGCAGATCCTCGGTGCCGTGGGCATTGACCAGATGGGGCCGATCGGGGTTCTGTTCGTCATCTCGATCGCCTTCTTCATCGGCTGCATGTTCGTCGACCCGATCGTCGTGATTCTGGTCCTGGTTCCGGTCTTCGCCCCTGTGGTTGACGCTGTCGGCCTCGACCCCGTGCTGGTCGGCACGATCATCACGCTTCAGGTCGCGATCGGATCCGCGACGCCGCCCTTCGGCTGTGACATCTTCACCGCCATCGCCGTGTTCAAGCGGCCCTATGCCGAGGTTGTGCGCGGCACGCCACCCTTCATCGTCATGCTGCTTTCGGTTTCGGTAGCTCTGATCTATTTCCCGCAGATCGCCCTGTTCCTGCGCGATCTGGCCTTCGCGAAATGACCGGGGCAGAGGAGAGAGGCATGTTCACCGAGATACTCGCGCCCTATGACGGCTCGAAAAATGCCGACCGCGCCCTTGGCAAGGCCGCCAAGCTGGCCGATCTGACCGGTGCCAACGTAACCGTTCTTACCGTGTTCCGGCACCACTCGATGCTCGAGGCATCGCTGTCGATGGTGCGGGTGCAGGAGCCCGGCAGCATAGACAATGCCATGCGCGAACATGCCACCCAGATTGCCAACCATGGCAAAGCCATGCTGGCCGAGGCGGGCGTCAAGAACGTGCGCGCCTTCGTGCGTTCGGGCCGTCCGGCGCGCATGATCGTGGAATTCGCCGAGAAACACGGCACGGACCTGATCGTGCTGGGCAGCCGGGGCCTGGGGTCAGGCGACGGGTATTTGCTAGGCAGTGTTTCGCACAAAGTCACAGGGCTGTCCAAATGCCCGGTGCTGGTTGTCTGACGGCGGCTCCAAATGGCAGTGAATTCGAAGATTGCGCTCGCCCCGCACAAGCTGAACCGGGCCGACTGCGATCTTGCGCGGATCGGTGTAATCGTGTTGGAAACCGACCTGACATTCGAGCGTGACGCGGCCCGGCTCATCGACCGCAATCAGGCGGTGCTGCATATGACCCGGATTTCGTTTGAAAATCCCACGACACCCGAACGGCTGCGCCTGATGGGACCACAGCTGACCGAATGTGCGTCCCGGCTGGTGCCCGGCGCGAACCTCTCTGGCGTGGCGTTTGCCTGCACCGCGGCCTCGGCCACGATAGGCAATCATGCGGTAACAGCGGCGATCGCCGCTGCTTTGCCCGGCGTTCCCGTCGTCACGCCTGCTTCGGCCGCGGTCGCCGGGCTTGTGGCGCTGCGCACCAAGCGGGTCGCGGTGCTGACCCCCTACCTTGAAGAGACCACTGAACCCCTGCTCGAATGTTTCGCCCGCGATGGGCTGGATATCGTGCAGGCTGCCTGTTTCGGGCTGGAGGATGACCGCGACATGGCCCGGATCAGCGCCGAAAGCATCATCGAGGCAGCTAGCGCGATGGACAGCCGCGACGTCGAGGCGGTGTTCCTGTCCTGCACTGCCATGCCCGGTGTGGACACGATTGACCGGATCGAGGCGCGGCTGGGCAAGCCGGTCGTCACCTCGAACCAGGCGCTCTGCTGGGCACTGGCCGGGCTGGCCGGTTTGCGCGGCAGGCCAAAGGGCTTCGGTCAGCTCTTTGACTGCGCTCTGCCGTCGGAGTTTGTCGCTCAGGTGACGCCTTGAGCCAACCGGTGAGTATTGATATGATCCGGGATGCAAACAGACGCATCGAAGGGCGTGTGCGGCGTTGTTTCATGGCCCGCTCTTCGGCATTGTCTGACCGGGTCGGCCAACCCGTGCATCTGAAGCTGGAGCATCAGCAGTTCACCGGCAGCTTCAAACTGCGCGGCGCGACAAACGCCGTGGCCTGCCTTAGCGACACCGAGCGCAAAGCGGGTGTGGTTGCGGTCTCCACCGGCAATCATGGGCGCGCGTTGGCCCATGCCGCAAAGGTGGCCGGCAGCCGTGCCGTTATCTGCATGTCGAAGCTGGTGCCCCGCAACAAGGTCGACGCGATCGCCGCCCTCGGGGCCGAGACGCGTATCATCGGCGTCTCGCAGGATGCGGCCCAGCACGAGGTCGACCGGCTGGTGGCCGAGGAAAACATGACCGCGATCCCCCCCTTCGACGACGCCCGGGTGATTTCTGGGCAAGGTACGCTGGGGCTGGAGATCCTGGAGGACCTGCCGGAATGCGGAACGGTCATCGTGCAGCTATCGGGCGGCGGGCTGCTCGCCGGGGTCGCCGCCGCGATCAAGGCCGAACGCCCGCAAACGCGCATTGTCGGTGTCAGCATGGAACGGGGCGCGGCGATGCATGCGTCATTGCAGGCCGGGAAACCCGTAGAGGTCGAGGAACTGCCGACCCTGGCGGACTCGCTGGGGGGTGGCATTGGGCTTGGCAATCGCCTGACCTTCAGCATGGTTCGTGATCTGGCAGATGACGTGGTGCTGTTGAGCGAGGCCGAAATCGCCGCCGGCATCCGCCATTGCTACACAGAAGAGCGTCAGATCGTCGAAGGCGCGGGTGCGGCAGGTGTGGCGGCCATCCTTGCAGGCAAGGTGCGCGGACCTGGGCCGATCGTAGCTCTGCTCACCGGTGGCAATATCGACATGGCCTTGCATCGGGACATCATTGCCGGGCGGGTCCCTACACCGGAGGGCGAGCCATGCCCGATGTGATCCTTCTGACCGAGGCCGAGCTGCGCAAGGCGGTGCCACTGGACCTTGCCGCCGTAGACTGCATCGCCGAGGCGTTCCGGGCGCTCGACCGGGGCGGTGTGGTGATGCCGCCCATGATGTCGATGCACATGGATGCGGTCAATGGCGAGGTCGATGTGAAAACGGCGTTCATGCCGGGGCTGGACGGTTTCGCCGTGAAAATCTCCCCCGGCTTTTTCGACAACCCGGCACGCGGGCTTCCCTCGACTTCCGGGATGATGGCGGTGCTGTCGACGGAAACCGGCATGGTGCGGGCGGTGCTGTTGGACAATGGCTACCTGACCGACCTGCGCACGGCTGCAGCCGGTGCGGTGGCGGCGCGGGCCTTGGCGCGCGAGAACGCATCCGCCGCGACAATCCTGGGCGCCGGAATGCAGGCCCGGTTGCAACTCGCGGCGCTCTGCCTCGTACGGCCGATCCGCCGCGCGGCGATATGGGCGCGCGACCCGGCCAAGGCTGAAACTGCTGCTCAGGAAATGGCCGCGTCACTCGGCATCGAGGTCGTTGCAGAAAGCGACGCGCGATCCGCGGTCGAAAGTGCGGATGTGGTGGTCACAACCACGCCCTCGCGAAAGCCGATTCTGATGGCCGACTGGCTGCGGCCAGGCCAGCACGTCACCGCGATGGGCTCGGATCAGGACGGCAAGCAAGAGCTGGACCCGGCCTGCCTGTCACGCGCCGACCTTTACGTGCCCGACCGCCTGGCCCAGACCGAGTGCATTGGCGAGTTGCGCGGCGCGCTGGCAGCTGGCAGCGTCGCCGCCGATCGCGAATTTGCCGAGCTGGGCGCGATTCTGATCGGACGGTCACCAGGCCGCGCCAGTGCCGACGCGATAACCATTGCAGATCTGACTGGTACCGGCATACAGGACACCGCTATTGCTACCCATGCGATAGCGCGTGCAGCGGCGACCGGGGCCGGCATCACGGTCGCCAGTTGAAGGAGACGCCGCCATGACAACCTTTCAGTCGAATTTCACCACCGGCGAGTATCTCGACCGCATCCACAAGACCCGGATCGAAATGTTCCGGCTTGGGTTGGATGCGATCGTGGTCTGCGATCCGTCGAACATGTCCTGGCTTTCGGGCTACGACGGGTGGTCGTTCTATGTCTATCAGGCGGTGATCTTGACTGGCGAGGGCGAACCGATCTGGTGGGGCCGGCAGATGGATGCAATCGGCGCACGGCGGACCGTGTTCATGGAGGATGACCGCATCAGGGGTTATGACGATACCTATGTGCAGAACCCCGACAAGCACCCGATGGAGGATCTGTCGCGGCTCTTGTCCGAACTGGGGCTGGCCGAGGTTCGGATCGGCGTCGAGATGGACAACTACTACTATTCGGCCGCCGCGCACCGCACGCTGGAACGATGCCTGCCGCAGGCCGATTTCCAGGATGCGACTGGGCTGGTGAACTGGCAGCGCGCGGTGAAATCGGAACGCGAGATCGAGTACATGCAGCGCGCCGCCCGTATCGTCGAGGCGATGCACGAACATATTCTGGAGGTCGCCGAGCCGGGCATGCGCAAGAACGACCTCGTGGCCGAGATATTTTCGGTCGGCATTCGCGGTGCCGATGGGTTCTGGGGAGACTATCCGGCGATCGTGCCGATGGCACCCTCGGGCATGGACGCCACCGCGCCGCACCTGACCTGGGACGACCGGCCGATGGCAACGGGTGAATCCACCTTCTTCGAGATCGCTGGGGCGCATCGACGCTATCAATGCCCGCAATCGCGGACCCTTTTCTTCGGCGAAGTGCCGCAGAAATACCGTGACGCCGAGCAGGCCGTACTGGATGCAATCGACGCGGGTCTTGAGCAGGCCAAGCCCGGCAATCAGGCGCAAGACATCGCCAATGCGTTCAATGCCACCCTCAACAAGGCGGGCTTCGAGAAGGACAGCCGCTGTGGCTATGCCATCGGCATCAGCTATCCGCCGGATTGGGGCGAGCGTACGATTTCTTTTCGGCGCGGCGACGAAACCATACTGGAACCGGACATGACCTTTCATTTCATGCCGGCGATCTGGCTTGATGATGGCGGGCTGGAAATCACCGAACCGATACGCATCACCGAAACCGGGTACGAGTGCTTCTGCACCACACCCCGCAAGCTCTACGTGAAAACATGACCGACAGTCCCGTTTCTCCGACCATCCCGCTGGACGCCGATGGCGTGCATCACGGGTTCCTGCGCCTGCCCCACAGCCGCGATGACAGCGCTTGGGGGTCAGTGATGGTTCCAATCACAGTAATCGCGAACGGTGAAGGGCCTTGTGCGCTGCTCACCGGGGGCAATCACGGGGATGAATATGAGGGCCCGATTGCCCTGCAGAATCTGGCAACGACGCTGAAGCCCGAACAGATCGCTGGTCGGGTGATCCTGCTGCCGATGATGAATCTGCCCGCATTCGCGGTCGGTCGGCGCTGCTCGCCGATCGACGGCGGCAACATGAACCGCAGCTTCCCGGGTCGCCCCGATGGCACGGTGACCCAGAAGATCGCGCATTTCATCGCGACACGGCTGGTGCCGATGGCCGATATCGTGCTGGATTACCATTCCGGCGGGCGAACACTGGATTTTCTGCCCTTCGCGGCGGCGCATTTCCTGCCGGACAAGACACAGGAATCGGCCTGCATGGCCGCGATGGAGGCCTTCAACGCGCCCTATTCGGTGCGCATGCTGGAAATCGACAATGTCGGCATGTTCGACACCGAGGTCGAGACCCAGGGCAAGACGTTCGTGACCACCGAATTGGGCGGTGCCGGCACCGCCACCGCCCGAAGTGTGGCGATTGCCAGCAACGGCGCACGCAACCTGTTGATTCATGCGGGCATCCTAGATGGCGAACCAACCGCTGAGCGATCGGTGATGCTCGACATGCCGGACGAGCGCTGTTTCGTCTTCTCCGAGCGTCCCGCGATGATCGAGCCGCTTTGTGATCTTGGTGCCGAAGTGACCGCGGGCCAACCGATTGCCCGGCTCTGGAACACTGACCGCAGTGGTGTCGCTCCAGACGTATGTCACGCCCGGCTGGACGGTATCCTGACCGCCCGCCATGTGCCCGGTCTTCTGCAGATGGGCGATTGCATCGCTGTCGTCGCGCAAAGAGCGTGATCGGAACATGCGAGCAGACCAGAGCATACGCCCCGCGCTCAGGCAGCGACCGCCACTGCCAAGACAGGAGCGCCCGAAGCGCAGTTTCCAAGTGAGGTTGGTGCGCGTCTGTCGTCACGTGTCCGCGACGGGCCGCAGGTATCCCCTCAGCACGATCGCGGCCTCTCAGGCAGCGCCATCTCAAAGGCCTCATGGCCCTTGAACGAGTCAGGCAGGTGACAGTCCCGACGCCGAAGCGCTTTGCGGGGTTGCAGATGCAAGATATTCGAAACTACTTGAACCTGTTGCCGCGACGGGCTTTGGGTTCCGAATGAACTGTATTGGATCAAGTCGGATATGGCCCAGGGACATCACCACATCGACCCCGAAGCCGGAGATCGCCGCGTAGCGCTGGCGGTGCTGGTCAATCTGGGCTTGACCGTCGCGCAGGTCATCGGCGGCATATTCTCCGGCAGTCTGGCGCTTATCGCCGATGCGGTGCACAACTTTTCCGATGCGATCTCGCTGATCATCGCCTTCGGCGCGCGCAAGATCGCCCGCCGCCCGGCCGATGAAGGGATGACCTTTGGCTATGGCCGGGCCGAAGTGGTGGCGGCGCTGATCAACTACACGACGCTGATCGTGATCGGCCTGTACCTGCTGTACGAAGCGACGATGCGCTTCATCGAGCCGCAGGGCGTCGATGGCTGGCTGGTCGTGATCATCGCCGTCATCGCACTGGCCGTGGATGTGGTCACGGCACTTCTGACCTACCGCATGTCAAGGACGTCGATGAACATCCGCGCGGCGTTCCTGCACAATGTTGCGGATGCGCTGGGATCGGTGGCGGTGATCATCGCAGGCACGCTGATCATCCTCTATGACTGGCGGTTGATCGACCCCGCCGTGACGCTTCTGATTGCGGGCTATATCCTTTGGCAATCCTTTGCCGAAATCAGAGGCGTGATCCGCATCCTGATGCTGGGCAGCCCGCCTGACATCGAAACCGGTAAGGTCATGGCGGATCTCCAAAGTATCGACGGGGTCGCCGGCTTGCATCATGCACATCTGTGGCAAATGGACGAACATGCCGCGGCGCTGGACACTCATCTGGTGATCGAAGCAGGCGCATGGGGAAGAGCCGACGCGATAAAGGCTGCGGTCAAGGAAGCGTTGCATGATCGCTTCGGCATCGACCACAGCACGATCGAGATGGAATGCGCCACTCATGCCTGCAAGGGCGCGGCGGCCTACGGTCACCAGCTGACATCGCCGGGTGCCTCGGGTCGTTGACACTGACGGCGCAATCGCCCATCCACCTGCAAGTGGTTATCTGCAAGAGGCGATGGCATGAAGATTGCGATGATCGGAACCGGCTATGTGGGTCTGGTATCTGGTGTGTGCTTTTCCGACTTCGGGCACGAAGTCGTCTGCGTCGACATCAACCCGAACAAGATCGCGATGCTGGAACGCGGCGAAGTGCCAATCTACGAGCCTGGCCTTGATGAATTGATGGCCAAGAATGTCGCGTCCGGCAGGTTGACCTTTTCAGGCGATCTGGCGGCCTCGGTCGCCGAGGCCGAGGCGGTGTTCATCGCGGTCGGCACACCCACCCGGCGCGGCGATGGCCATGCCGACCTTACCTATGTCTTCGCGGCTGCCGAAGAGATCGCGAACGCGATGACTGGCTATACCGTCGTCGTCACCAAATCCACCGTCCCCGTCGGAACCAACCGCAAGGTCCAAGAGATCATTGCCAGGACCCGGCCGGATGCAGAATTCGATGTCGCCTCGAACCCTGAATTCCTGCGCGAAGGCGCGGCAATCGACGATTTCATGCGGCCTGACCGGGTAATCGTCGGGATCCAGTCCGACCGTGCCGGCAAGGTGATGAACGAAGTCTACCGGCCGCTGTTCCTGCGGGACTTTCCGGTCGTCACCACCGATCTCGAAAGCGCCGAGATGATAAAGTATGCCGCCAACGCCTTTCTTGCCACCAAGATCACCTTCATCAACGAGATCGCCGCCCTGTGCGAAAAGGTTGGCGCGGATGTGAAGGAAGTGTCCAAGGGCATCGGCCTCGACAACCGCATCGGCAACAAGTTCCTTCATGCCGGGCCGGGCTATGGCGGATCGTGTTTTCCCAAGGATACCAGCGCGCTGGCGCGGATCGGTCAGGAACATGCGATGCCGATGCAGATCGTCGAGACAGTGATAAAGGTCAACGATCAGGTCAAGCGCCGGATGATCGAGAAGATCCTCGATCTCTGCGACGGCAGCGTGAAAAACAAGACCATCGCGGTGTTTGGGGTGACGTTCAAGCCGAATACGGATGACATGCGGGATGCACCGTCACTGACGATCGTGCCGGCGCTCATCGGCGGCGGCGCCAAGGTGAGGGTCGTCGACCCGCAGGGTCGGCGCGAGGGCGAGGACCTGCTGCCCGGAGCCGTCTGGGTCGATGACGCCTACGTCGCCGCAGAAGATGCCGATGCGGTGGTTTTGCTGACCGAATGGAATGAGTTCCGCGCCCTCGACCTCGAACGGCTTGCGGGCAAGATGACCACTCCTCGAATGGCCGATCTGCGCAACATATACGCGCCCGAGGATGCAAAACGCGCAGGGTTCGAGACATACGTCGCGGTGGGGCGCTAGGATCGGCGGATGAAGGCCGGACTGTTCTTTCTTGTACTGGCCTATGTCCTTAGCCAGTTCTATCGCGCTTTCCTTGCGGTCATGGCCCCCGCGCTGCTGCGCGACATCGGTGCCGGGGCAGACGTTCTGTCGGCCGCATCGGGCCTCTGGTTCATCGCCTTCGCCGCGATGCAGATCCCGGTCGGTTGGGCGCTTGATACGGTTGGACCCCGCCGCACGGCCGCGGCGCTGCTGGGGATCGGCGGCGCTGGCGGGGCGCTGATCTTCGCCTTGGCGCAGGGTCCAGGCGCCATCTACCTTGCGATGGTGTTGATCGGTATCGGCTGTTCACCGGTCCTGATGGCAAGCTACTACATCTTTGCCAGGGTCTACTCGCCCGCCGTCTTCGGCACGCTGGCGGGCGCCATGATCGGCATCGGTTCGCTTGGCAACCTTGCGGGTTCTGTGCCGCTGGCAATGGCGGTCGAGGGATTCGGCTGGCGCGAAACCCTTGCGGGGCTTGCGGCGATAACGCTGACTGTCGCCTTGGCGGTCGCGATGTTCACGAAAGATCCCGATCGGCTGGAATCGACTGCGACGGGGCGTGGCTCGCTACTCGATCTGCTCAAGATCCCCGCTTTATGGTTCATCCTGCCGATGATGCTGGTGAACTACGCCCCCGCGGCGGCACTTCGCGGGCTTTGGGTAGGCCCCTATCTGGGCGATGTCTACGGCTATGACGCGAGTGGAATCGGTCGGATCACGCTGGTGATGGGGGTTGCGATGATCATTGGCAATTTTGCCTATGGTCCGCTTGACCGGGTGTTCGGCACACGCAAATGGGTCGTGCTGATCGGCAACCTGATCGCGGTCGCTTGCCTGATCGGGATGTGGGCCTTCCCGGCGGGTAACATCCTGAACACCACATTGCTGATCGCGGCGGTCGGGCTTTTCGGTGCGTCCTTTCCGCTGATCATGGCGCATGGCCGCAGCTTTGTGCCGCCGCACCTGACCGGGCGTGGTGTCACGCTTCTCAACCTTTTCGGGATCGGCGGGGTCGGCCTGATGCAGTTTTTCAGCGGCGGGCTCTACGCGAGGTTCATTGCTGGCGGCAATTCGCCGACAGAGGCTTACGGTCTGTTGTTCCTCGGTCTGGCACTGGTGCTGCTGGCCGGGTGCGCCATCTATCTTTTCAGCAGCGACCGGGCCGTGTAAGCCGCGCAGTATGCAGCAGAAGGCAAACCATCCTGACATTCGCTCGGTCGAGGTCATCGCGCCGAACCTGAAGTACCGGCTGTCGGGGGTGACCACCACGGTGCTGCGACTGGTGCCTGCACAGGCCCGGAAAATCAACATCGCTACAACCGGCCCCGGACTTCCCGAGAATATCCCGCATCTGCCACTCTGGCGCATGTTCGTGCTGCCACGCAACCGCTGGCGGGTTTGGCATGCGCGCCGCAACACCGAAATGGCGCTGGGGCTTGTGCTGCGATATCTGTTTCGGCGCAAGTTGCGGCTGCTGTTCACCTCGGCGGCACAGCGTGCGCATTCGGGCTACACCAGGGCGCTGATTGCACGAATGGACGCGGTGATCGCAACCTCGCCGCAGGCGGCCGGGTATCTCGAGCGCCCTGCCACGGTGATCATGCACGGCGTCGATACCGAGGATTTTCACCCGGCGACGGACAAGGCGGCTTTGCGCTATGCGCTTGGCTTGCCGCCAGGAACCCTGATCGGTTGCTTTGGGCGGATACGTCACCAGAAGGGCACGGATGTTCTGGTCGAGGCGGCATTGGACATTCTGCCCCGGCACCCGAATGCCCGCATCGTCTTTACCGGGCGTGTGACGCCGGACAACCAGGGCTACGTCGATGACCTTCGCGGCCGGCTGGAAGCCGCCGGACTGGCTGACCGTGTACTCTTCCGCGGCGAAGTCAGCTGGGATGATCTTATCAAGCACTATCAGGCGATGGATCTGTTCGTGGCGCCCGCCCGCTGGGAGGGCTTCGGCCTGACCCCGATCGAGGCGATGGCTTGTGGCGTACCGGCCGTGGCAACCCGCGTCGGCGCGTTCGAGGCGCAGGTGATCGAGGGCCAGACCGGCAAGCTGGTCGATCCGGGTGATGCAAGCGCGTTGGCGGCCGCGATCGAGTCCATGATCTCGGATCCGCGCGTGCTTCGGCGCATGGGTGAGGCTGGCCGTCTGCACGTTCTGAGACACTTCACCATCGAGCGCGAGGCAGAGGCGATCATCGCTGTCTACCGCGAACTTCTGGCGCTTCGGGCGCGCCCCGACCTGCTGGCGCTGGCCGAACTGGCGCTGAACCGATACGGCAAGGCCGACAAGCTGACAGAGTATTCCGCGACGCGTGACGATCTTATGAACGATCTCGACGGCAAGAGCGTAGCTATCGTCGGCAATGCGCGGGCGCTGGCCGACATGGATTACGGCGAGGATATCGACGAGGCCGATCTGGTCATTCGGATAAATCGCGCCCCGCGCCCCAGCGCGTTTTCGCATGGCACGCGAACCGACTGGTTGGCGCTTGCGACGACGCTTGACCGGCGTTTGGCGCGTCGGATCAGCGCGGCCCGGGTCTTGTGGATGAGTCACAAGCGCAAGCGGCTGCCTCTTTGGGCTTTGGAGACGGAAGGGTTCTATCTCCATCCGGTAGGCGCTTTCGCGACGCTCCGCGATACCCTCGGCGCACCGCCGACAACCGGGTTGATGATGATCGACCTGGTCGCAGCCTCCAATGCGGCCGTGATCGATCTGTATGGGTTTGATTTCTTCGACAGCCTGTCGCTGACCGGCAGCCGCACAGCCGCCGACGTGCCACATGATTTCGGCGTCGAGGCCGCCTTCGTCCACAGGCTGATCGAGGCCGACCCTCGGATAACGCTGTATCCGATGGAATAACTCTGCTGCAACACTGTGTGGGATAAGCGGTGCGATACCGCTGTAAAACCCTGTTCCGCCATGAAAGCCCTTTCACCTGCCAAAGCGATTGGGTATGGGACCGCGTCTGATCCGAAGACACCAAGGAGATCGAAATGGGCTACAGAATCGCCGTCGTGGGCGCCACCGGAAACGTGGGCCGCGAAATGTTGAACATCCTGGCCGAACGCCAGTTCCCCGTCGATGAGATCGTGGCCCTCGCGTCGCGCAGATCTCTCGGGACGGAGGTCAGCTTTGGCGACAAGACCCTCAAGACCAAGGACCTCGACGGGTTCGACTTCACCGGTTGGGACATCGCGCTGTTCGCGGTCGGCTCTGAAGCCACGAAGCAATACGCGCCGAAAGCGGCGAAGGTCGGCTGCGTGGTGATCGACAACTCCTCGCTGTACCGCTACGATTCGGAGGTGCCCTTGATCGTGCCCGAGGTGAACGCAGACGCGATCGTCGGATATGCCAAAAAGAACATCATCGCCAACCCGAACTGTTCGACCGCGCAACTGGTCGTCGCTCTCAAGCCGCTGCACGATCGCGCCCGGATCAAGCGCGTCGTCGTAAGCACGTATCAATCAGTATCGGGCGCCGGCAAAGAGGGCATCGACGAGCTTTGGGACCAGACCAAGGGGATGTATGTGCCGGGGCAGGAAGTGGCCCCATCCAAGTTCACCAAGCAGATTGCCTTCAACGTGATTCCGCATATCGACATCTTCATGGAAGATGGACAGACCAAGGAAGAATGGAAGATGGTCGCCGAAACCAAGAAGATCCTCGACAAGTCTATCAAGGTCACGGCGACCTGCGTCCGGGTGCCGGTTTTCGTTGGTCATTCCGAGGCGGTTAACATCGAGTTCGAGGATCATCTTGACGAGGACGAAGCCCGCGACATCCTGCGCGAAGCGCCTGGCGTGCTTGTCGTCGATAAGCGTGAAGATGGCGGCTACGTCACTCCGGTGGAGTGCGTCGGCGACTATGCCACTTTCATCAGTCGCATCCGTCAGGACCCGACGATCGAAAACGGGCTGAACCTGTGGTGCGTTTCGGACAATCTGCGCAAGGGTGCCGCGCTGAACGCGGTCCAGATCGCCGACGTCCTTGGTCAGCGGGTTCTCAAAAAGGGTTAGGCGACCAAACCCCGCCGCCAGGGCGGCGGGGGTGTTTCGCCGGACAGGTCGCGCCGCCAATCGCCCGATTCACATTGAGATATTCCCCGCAGGTGCCGTAGGTCTCTGACCGCAGGATCGGATTGGTGGTCGTCAACGATCGGTTGTTGCATTCCGGCTTGGGTTTCGGCCTGAAACCAAGCGCCTGAATTCAGGCGAATAAATCTAAGCCTTGGTCAGACAAGACCGAAGCCCGTTCGCTTCGCGTTTCAACTTGATGAGACTTCTGTGGCACCTGACCCGTGATTTCGAGGCAACCCGGAATGGGTGACCAGAAGATGCAAATTCAATTCCTTTCAGCTGCATCCTGCACAGGATCTTCGCGTCGCGATCAAAAGAGGTCAAAACGGCATCCGACAATCCGACGCCGATAACGCGGGAAGAGATTGCCAGACTCTTCGCGCCAGAACTGGGTTCTGTTGTCGACCCTGCCGGCTTCTTCAGATTTCCTCAAAAATCGAGGAGTCAGGATTGTACTGCTGCAACGCGCCTTCGCCGACATCGGTCCAAAGGCCATGCAAGGACAGCCGCTCTTGCTCTACGGCCTCCTTGACAAACGGGAATGACATAAGGTTTTCGAGCGATACAAGTACGGCCTCTTTTTCCAGGGCGCGCAGCTGTTGTGTCTCGTCCGGAATTGAAACGACTCGTTCATATCCCGGCCGAAGAATATCCATCCAACGCCCGACAAAGCTGGATTTTTCCTCTAGTTCCGGTGCCTTACCAGAACACATGGCGTGACAGCCGTTGACGCCGCCGCAATTGGAATGCCCAAGCACGATCAGATGCGCCACCTTCAGGGCGGTGACGGCAAATTCAACCGCCGCCGATGTGCCATGCGGCTCGCCGTCGGGTTCGTAGGGCGGCACGAGATTTGCGATATTGCGATGGATGAAGAACTCGCCTTGATCGGCGCCGAAGATCGACGTGACATGAACCCGACTGTCGCAACAACTGACAACCATGGCGCGCGGCCGCTGACCATCCTCGGCAAGGCGGCGATACCATGCCTTGTTCTCGGAATAGGTCGTGGCCTTCCAGCCGTGATAGCGTTGCACGAGGTATGACGGCAGCGGTTTTGCGTGATCCATGGTTTCCCGGTTCCTGTCGACTTCAGCTTCTCTGTAGGCTGCATTTAACATGGATTCGAGCCATTTCTGAGGAAGGTTTCAACTCTTTCTTGAACCTGACGGTCAATATTGGCCCTGCCTGAGGGGGCAACAGCATTTTGGGGTGATGATCGTGCAGGGGAAACTAATGCCTTTGGAAAAGGTGCGACTGGACAATGCGCATCTGGAGGCGCTTTACGAGCGTTTGGGGCCAAACGGTGCTGAGGACTTCATATCACGAACGATGGAGGAACTGGCAGTACAGCTTGCCAAGTTGAACCGGAGCTACAGTGCGGGCCAACTCGACGACGTGCTGAGGATCGCACCGCTGATTGGCACTTTGGCGGATCAGATCGGGATGTATATCGTAGCGCGTGTGGCGCTTGACGTGGTCTGTCTGTCCAAGCGCAATGACGGTGCCGCGCTGGCCGCAACGGTGGCAAGGCTGGGCCGGGTCGGCGAATCCTCTCTGATGGCGATTTGGGATATCCAGGGTTTGTCGGGTTGACCCTTGCGGGCAGCCTAGATGGGGATAGTCTGGCGCGCAGAAACCCGAACCGAGTTGTCCGATGACCCTGATATTCGCAAAGAAGACGAAAGCCGCCATTCCCCTTCATCTAGTAACGAAGGCTGAATTGGAAACTTGGCGCTCTGGATTGCCAGAGCGGGAGGCGGCATGGGCCAAAGCGACCGGATTCAAGGCAGCCGCCGGCGATGTTGTCGTGATGCCGGATGCTACCGGCCGTATCGCATTGGCTGCTGCAGGCTTGGGCGATGAAAATGACCATCGCCGCAGTCGCTTCCTTTCCGCCGCTGCGCGCGAGAAATTGCCTCAGGGTACCTATCGGATTTCCACCGACGTGTCCGGCGCAGCACTGGAAGAGGTCGCTTTGGGCTGGTTGTTGGCAGGCTATAGGTTTGACCGCTATGCTGACGCGCCTGCGCCCAAGGCCAACCTTGTTGCCCCGGAGGGAATCGACGCCGATCGCGTGACGGCCATCGCAAACTCAGAGGCGATGACGCGGGATTTGATCAATACGCCGGCCTCCGACATGGGGCCGGCCGAGCTGGAAAAGGCGGTGAAGGCCCTCTCGAAAGAGTTCAAGGCAAAGGCAAGAACCATAAAGGGGGCTGATCTGCTGAAGCAGAACTTTCCCATGATCCATGCTGTCGGCCGCGCTTCGGATAGGGAGCCACGGCTCATCGACTTGTCATGGGGCAAGATCGGCCCGAAACTTACTTTGGTCGGCAAGGGCGTATGTTTCGACACAGGCGGGCTGAACATCAAGCCTGGCTCCTCGATGGGACTGATGAAAAAGGACATGGGCGGGGCTGCGACAGTGCTGGGGCTGGCGCGGATGATCATGGCGCTCGATTTGCAGTTGCGGCTGCGCGTGCTGATCCCGGCGGTAGAGAATGCGATCAGCGGGACGGCGTTCCGACCGCAGGATATTCTGACCTCTCGCAAAGGACTCACGGTCGAGATCAACAACACCGATGCCGAAGGGCGGCTGGTTCTGGCCGACGCATTGGCATTGGCGGATGAGGACAACCCCGATCTGATCCTCTCGATGGCGACGCTGACAGGCGCGGCGCGGGTCGCGGTGGGGCCGGATCTGGCGCCGTTTTATGCCACCAAGGACCAGGATGCCTCCGCAATTTCGGCGGCAGCCGAAAAGGTGCGCGACCCGGTCTGGCGAATGCCGTTCTGGGATCCGTACGAGGCGATGATAGAACCCGGAATTGCCGATCTGGACAATGCGCCGTCGGGGGGCATGGCCGGCTCGATAACCGCAGCCCTGTTTCTGCGCCGCTTCGTGACCGGCACGCCGCGCTACGTCCATTTCGACATCTACGGTTGGCAGCCCAAGGCCGCGCCCGGACGACCCAAAGGCGGTGTTGGCCAAGGCGCGCGCGCAGTGCTGGAGGCGCTGCCCGAACTATTGGGTCTCTAGATGGATCGCCGTACGACCCCCGCCAGCGACCGAGTCGCCGCGTCGCACCTCAGGGGCCAGATCGAGGCCGAGAGGTTTGTCGAGGGCACCCTCCGCCAGGTGGCCGTTCCTGTCACGACCATATTGCGCGAACCTACGCCGGAGAACCGTGAACGGGAAATGCTGTTCGGCGATGCTTTCAGAGTTCTGGAAGACCGTGATGGTTTCGCGTTCGGTCAGGCCGCGAAGGATGGGTATTGCGGATACGTCCGCAGCGCCGATCTGGGTGCGGTGATGAAGCCGACACATATCGTTTCGGCACGCCTGACGCATGCCTACGCCGCTGCCAGCATCAAAGTACCACCTTCCATGGCGCTTTCCTTTGGGTCGCGCCTGACCCTGATGGAAGAAGAAGGATCGTTCGTTCGCACACATGGTGGCCATTATCTTCCGCACCTCCACGTGCGAGACATCGACCGACTGTTTGCTGATCCGATTGCGGTGGCAGAGATGTTTCTTGGCACACCCTATCTGTGGGCGGGCAATTCCAGCATGGGGATCGATTGCTCGGGGCTGGTGCAGGCGGCACTTCTGGCCTGCGGAATACCCTGCCCAGGTGATTCCGACATGCAGGAAGAGATGCTCGGGCAACCGCTGTCAGAAGCGGTCAGCACCCAACGTGGTGATCTTTTCTTCTGGAAGCGGCACGTGGCGATGGCGGTGAACACGGAAATGCTGATCCATGCCAATGCCGGATCGATGTCTGTCACCTACGAACCAATTGCCACAGCGATCGAGCGGATCGCGGCGAGCGGGGGCGGCCCGGTCACATCACGTCGGCGGATCTAGTCGACGGGGCGGATCAGCTTGCGGTCGAGAACCCGCAGCACCGTGCGCAGATCATGGCCGCGCTTCAGCACCTGTCCGTCCATCGCGATGACTGCGTAAAGTCCCTGCTTCTGCCGAAGCTTGGGGCGCTTTTCGATACGGTAGATCGGATGCTCTGCGGTGCGCCGGAAAACCGAGAAGACTGCCACGTCCTTGAGAAAAGACATGCCGTAGTCGCGCCATTCACCGGCGGCGACCATCTTTCCGTAAAGCGTTAGAATCACGCCCAATTCCTTGCGATCGAATGCCACCTGATCCGAGTCACCGCTCTGGCCGGGAAAAGGCGTGGGGGTCTGGACGTTCATGTGATCGAGAGTGGCCGCAAGTGGTCAGGAAATCAAGTCTGCCGCGAATTCGCCGCAAAATCACCCGCGTGATACCTCAGCCGATCCATTGTGCCGCCGGTTTTTGGGGGCATTGATGATCCCGTAGCGACAAACGCTATCCCCGGCGTCACGGATAAATAGCCCCCACCCAGCCTGTGGCGCCGGGGGCCAACGGCCCCCGAGCGAAAGCCGGGGGTTTTCGGTTTTGACAAGAGAGCCGGACTCGAAGTGCTGAAATCTCAACGCTCGCGAGTCTCGGTCTTCTTGTTCCTTGGACGTCTTCAGCCGCACCAGACGCGGTCGATAACGCCAGCCTCGTCCTTGCGGATATTCAGTCGTTCGGGATTGAAATCCATCGTCATCGGCTGGTTCCAGTCAAGGATCCTGACCGGACCGGCAAAGCGCATGGCGTCCAGCACCGAGCCGGACTGCCCGACGAGATAGGCAAGCTCTGCCGCGCCGCACGCCTTCTCGGCATCTGTTTCGGGCTGCGACAGGCAGCCCACCGGCAGCAGGCAGGCGAGGGCGATCAGGAACCTTTTCATCACGGGCTGGGGCTTTCGGTTGAAACGGGTGGCTCTTTCCGTAAGGTAGCCGCAAATCAGTTCGGGAGGAAGAACCATGCGTACACGCGCCGCCGTTGCAACCAAGGCCGGAGCGCCACTGGAGATCATGGAGGTGAACCTTGAGGGCCCGAAGGCGGGCGAGGTTCTGATCGAGGTGAAGGCGACCGGTATCTGCCATACCGACGAGTTCACCCTGTCGGGCGCCGATCCGGAAGGGCTTTTCCCTGCGATCCTTGGCCATGAGGGTGCCGGCGTGGTCGTCGATGTGGGTCCGGGTGTCACCAGCCTGAAGAAGGGCGATCACGTCATTCCACTTTACACGCCGGAATGCCGGGAATGCGAATATTGCCTGAACCCGAAAACCAATCTCTGCCAGAAGATCCGCTCTACCCAGGGTCAGGGTCTGATGCCCGATGGCACGTCTCGGTTCAGTACGCTCGATGGCGATCCGATCCTGCATTACATGGGGTGTTCAACATTTGCCAACCATACGGTCCTGCCCGAGATTGCGCTGGCAAAGGTGCGGCAGGACGCGCCGTTCGACAAGATCTGCTATATCGGTTGCGGTGTCACGACCGGGATCGGCGCGGTGATCAACACGGCCAAGGCCGAGATCGGCAGCCGCGCAATCGTCTTCGGCCTAGGCGGCATTGGTCTCAACGTCATCCAGGGGCTGCGGCTTGCGGGCGCCGACCAGATCGTCGGTGTCGACTTGAACCCCGACAAGAAGTCCATGGCAGAACGATTCGGGATGACGGATTTCGTCAACCCGAAGGACGTCGAGGGCGATCTGGTGTCGTATCTTGTGGATCTGACCAAGGGCGGAGCGGACTATACCTTTGACGCCACAGGCAATGTGGGCGTGATGCGCACGGCACTTGAATCGGCGCACAAGGGCTGGGGCGAAAGCATCATCATCGGCGTGGCACCTGCGGGTGCCGAAATCTCGACCCGCCCCTTCCAGCTTGTCACCGGCCGGGTCTGGCGCGGTACTGCATTCGGCGGCGCTCGGGGACGTACGGATGTGCCGAAGATCGTCGATTGGTACATGGACGGCAAGATCGAGATCGACCCGATGATCACCCACACGCTGTCGCTGGACGACATCAACAAGGGGTTCGATCTGATGCATTCGGGCGAAAGCATCCGCAGCGTCGTGGTGTTTTGATGGGCCCGAGAGAGCGCCCGCTTTACGCCGTACTGATTGATGCCGACAACATTCCGGCGCGGTTCGCAGAAGCGATTCTGAAAGAGATCACCAGCTACGGCGAACCGGGTTTGCGACGGGTCTACGGCGACTGGTCGAACCCGCAATTGGGTCAGTGGGCCGGCAAGGCCAAGGAGCTTGGTCTGGTCGCGCATCAGCAGTCCGCCAATACCAAGGGCAAGAATGCCAGCGATATCGGCCTGGTCATCGACGCGATGGACATTCTGCATGCCGGACGGTTCGACGGGTTCGTTCTGGTGTCCTCGGACAGCGATTTCACCCGGCTTGCCAGCCGGATCCGCGAACATGGGCTTGACGTGATCGGGATCGGGGCGTCAAAGACGCCAGAGGCGTTGCGCAACACCTGCAACCGGTTCGTGTTTCTTGAGAACATCGTCGAAGAGCCGGCCGAGGGACCGAGGGGTGATGCCAAGCCCAGCACGAAGAAATCTCCCAAGGATGCAACCGACCTGATCCTGCGCGCGATGGACAAGATCGAGCAGGAGGACGACTGGTACACGCTGGGCCAGATCGGCCAGTACATCGTTGCCGACAATCCGGATTTCGACACGCGCAGCTACGGCAAGCGCAAGCTCAGCGATCTGGTGCAGGAGTTGAAGCGGTTCGAGACCAAGCGGGTCGGCACGCAACTGCATATCCGGCGCGTGGATTAGTTTCCGTAACGGGCAAGAAGCAAGACCTCGACAGCGCCGTCGATGACACGGGCGATCTCGGCTTCGGGGAAGCTGGACTGGATGCCGAGGAGCAAACGGTTGAAGATGTAGGCCTTGCAGAGCTCGGTGAACTGGAAAGCGGCAAGTTCGTGGGCGTCAGTCCGCAATTCGCCGCGGCAGGGGCGGTGGCGTCGCTGCTGGCCATAGCGCGCTTGGATTGCGCCCGACATCCGTTTCTCACAACCTCGCGGAAAAGTATCCGCTTGTCCGGGAATTAACGGCAGAGCGTCGTCTTCGAAACGCCGGCGACGCTGGCGATCGCCTCGACGCTGGCGCGTTCGAAGCCGTCGGCATGAAGACGAGCCGCGCACCGTCTGGGACCTGTCCGAACTTGCGGTCGCGCTTGATCATGTGGAACTGGTCGGTCATCGGGCCATCCATTGACGCGATGAAGCCCGGCCGCTTCGCTCTGCCATCGGCAAGAGATGTGATTGTGTCGCGGCGGCAGGGCGTTGCATTCGCCTGTCCGATGGATAGTTTGGATCCGTTCCATCCAGGAGGCCCCCATGATCCCCGGCATTTCATCGCGCAAGCGGTTTTCGGATCTGAGCGAGCAGGAGATTCTGGCGCTGGCGATATCCTCGGAAGAGGACGACGCGCGAATCTACCGGCAATATGCAGAGCGGCTGCGGTCCGACTTTCCGGCCTCGGCCAAGGTATTCGATGGCATGGCCGAGGAAGAAGACACGCATCGGCGCCGGCTGATCGATCTTCACAAGAAGCGGTTCGGCGAGGTCATCCCGCTGATCCGGCGCGAGCATGTATCGGGCTATTACGCGCGGCGACCGGTCTGGCTGGTGGAAAACCTTGGCTTGGACCGGATGCGTGAAGAGGCCGAGGCGATGGAGAAGCAGGCCGAGCGATTCTACCGAATGGCAGCAGAGCGAGCCACTGACGCTGATACCCGCAAACTGCTGGGGGATTTGGCGGCGGCCGAAGCCGGACATGCCGACAAGGCCGATCAACTGGAGGAAAAGCACCTGGACAGCAGCGCCCGCGGCGAAGAGGACCGGGCGGCGCATCGGCAGTTCGTGTTGACCTGGGTGCAGCCAGGGCTGGCGGGTCTGATGGATGGCTCTGTCTCGACCTTGGCTCCGATTTTTGCCGTAGCGTTTGCGACACAGGACACCCATACGACCTTTCTGGTCGGGCTGGCCGCCTCGATCGGTGCGGGCATCTCGATGGGTTTCACAGAAGCGGCTTCGGATGATGGGCAGCTTTCGGGGCGGGGATCGCCAGTCAAGCGGGGCTTTGCCTCCGGCATCATGACGACGCTGGGCGGGCTGGGTCATGCCTTGCCCTATCTGATCCCCGATTTCTGGACCGCAACGACCATTGCGATCATCGTGGTCTTTATCGAGTTGTGGTCGATCGCCTGGATTCAGAACCGCTATATGGACACGCCGTTCCTGAGGGCGACATTCCAGGTCGTTGTCGGTGGGGCGCTGGTCTTGGCGGCCGGGGTGGTGATCGGCGCAGGCTAGGGCCGGGGGATTCGCACCGCCGGACCCCCCAGAACAATGCTGGATCGAGGATAAACGCAGTTGACCGCGAGTTGCGCACGCGGCGTGGCTGCGGTAGCGCTGGGTTGGTGAAGGCGAGGTGTACGATGGAAGTTGTGTCCGAGAATCGGTGTTTTGACGGTGTGCAGGGGGTTTACCGACACCCTTCTGCGGAGACCGGGACCGAAATGACATTCGGGCTGTTTCTGCCGGAAGAGGCGGCATTCGGGCCGGTGCCGGTCTTGTGGTATCTCTCGGGCCTGACCTGCACGCATGAGAACGCGATGGTGAAAGCGGGCGCTCAGGGTTGGGCGGCAGAGGCCGGGATAGCAGTCGTTTTCCCCGATACCTCGCCGCGCGGCGCCGATGTGGCGGATGACGAGGCCTATGATCTGGGCAAGGGGGCCGGGTTTTATGTCGATGCCACCGAAAGACCTTGGGCGCCGCATTTCCGGATGGAGACCTATATCATCCGCGAACTGCACGATCTGGTGCTGGCCGAATTCGCCGTTGATGGTGAGCGGCAGGCGATCACCGGGCATTCGATGGGCGGGCACGGCGCGCTGACACTGGCGATGAGGTATCCGGGACGGTTCCGTGCCGTCTCGGCCTTTGCGCCGATCTGCAATCCGATGGCCAGCGACTGGGGCCGCAAGCAATTGGCAGCGTATCTTGGGAAGGACGAGTCGGTCTGGGCAATGCACGATGCGGCGGCGCTGATGGCAGAACGCGGATTCGACGGGCCGGTGCTGGTCGATACCGGGACGGAGGATGCGAACATGGACCTTCTGCGGCCCGAGACCCTGGCCCGGGCGATTGCCGAGCGGCGTCAGCAGGCGGTCTGGCGAATGCAGCCGGGCTATGACCACAGCTATTTCTTCGTGTCGAGTTTCATGGAAGAGCACATCGCGTTCCATGCCGAGGCACTTTACGCATGACGTTGCGCGGATGATCTACGTTGATGCCGATGCCTGCCCAGTCAAGGCCGAGGCCGAGAAGGTGGCAACCCGCCATCGGCTGACCGTGTTCATCGTCTCGAATGGCGGGCTGCGACCTTCACAGAACCCTTGGGTCGAAACCGTGATCGTGCCTGACGGGCCGGATGTCGCGGATATGTGGATTGCCGAGCGGGCAGGTCTCGGCGATGTCGTCGTCACCGGAGACATCCCGTTGGCTGCGAAATGCGTCGAAGCAGGTGCGCGAGTGATCAAGCATAACGGTGAGGCGCTGAGCCGCGCCAATATTGGCAACGTGCTGGCAACGCGCGATCTGATGGCCGATCTGCGTGCCGCCGATCCGTTCCGGCAGGGTGGCGGCAAGGGCTTTACAAAGTCGGATCGGTCCCGTTTCCTCGATGCGTTGGAACGGGCGGTGCAGGCGGCGTCGAGGGATGCGAAAGATGGCGGTTGAAGCAGTGGTTTTCGATATCGGCAACGTGCTGATCGAGTGGAAACCGGAGCGGTTCTACGATGCCAGGATCGGCGAAGAGCGTCGCAGGGCGTTGTTTGCCGGCGTCGATCTGCACGGAATGAATGATCTTGTGGATCGAGGCGCGCCGTTCAAGGAGACGATCTACCGGACAGCCGAGGACTATCCGGCCTTCGCCGACGAAGTCCGGATGTGGTTCGATCACTGGATCGAGATGGCAACGCCCGAAATTCCGCATTCGATCAGCCTTTTGCGGGCCTTGCGGGCTCGGGGCGTACCAGTCTTCGCGCTGTCGAATTTCGGTGTGGGCAGCTTCGAATATGCCGAGACCTTCTATCCGGTACTGCGCGAATTCGACCGGCGCTACGTCTCTGGCTACATGAAGGTGGTCAAGCCAGATCCCGAGATATACCGGATGGTCGAGGCGGATTGCGGTGTGGCGCCGGAGGCGATGTTGTTCGCCGATGACCGCGTCGAGAATATCGAGATGGCGGCGGCGCGGGGCTGGCAGGTGCACCTGTTCGAGGGACCGCAGGGATTCGCCGATCGGCTGGTGGCCGAAGGACTGGTGGATGCTAGGGAGGCGGTGGCATGAGCGTGGAGATCATTCCCTTCGACGAGGGCGAGGCGCTGCTGGATTGGCTGGTGCTGACCGCTGCATTGGAGTCCGGACATTCCCTGCCTCGGGCCGAGATCAAGGATTCGTTTCTCTATCGGGGGGACGATACGGTTCTGTCGCGGGCGGCCTGGATCGACGGGCTGGGGATCGCGGTGAAGACGGCAACGATCTTTCCGGGCAACAAGGCGGCGGACAAGCCCAGCGTCAATGGCGGTGTAAGTCTGTTTGGCGATGCCGACGGATTACTGGAGGCGGTCGTCGACTTCCATCTGGTGACGAAATGGAAGACAGCCGGCGACAGCCTGCTGGCGGCGCGCAAGCTGGCGCGACCCGACAGCCGGTCGATCCTGATCGTCGGGGCGGGGACAGTGGCGCATTCATTGCGCGAGGCCTATGGCGCGGCGTTTCCGGAGGCCGAGTTCACGGTGTGGAACCGAACGCGCGGCGGCGCCGAAGACCTGGCAGCGGCATTTCCGGGCATGGCCGTGGCCGCAGATCTGGAGGCTGCGGTGCGAGCGGCCGATATCGTGACCTCGGCGACGATGACGACCGAACCGATTCTGCGCGGGGAATGGTTGCAGCCGGGGCAGCATGTCGATCTGATCGGGGCCTACCGCCCGGACATGCGCGAGGCGGATGACGAGGCGTTGCGGCGGGCACGGATTTTCGTCGACAGCCGGGCGACGACAATGGGGCATATCGGCGAGTTGAAGACCCCGCTGGCAGAAGGGGTTATCGACGAAGCCGATATCGTGGCCGATTTTTACGATCTCGCCGGTGGCGCTTTCGCCCGGCAGTCCGACGAGGAGTTAACGCTGTTCAAGAACGGCGGCGGCGCGCATCTGGACCTGATGACCAGCGCCTATATCCTCGGGGCGTGGCGCGGGCGATGATGACCGAGGATCAGATCGACGCGTTCCACCGTGACGGCGCGGTGGTATTGCGAGGGGTGTTCGGTGATTGGGTCGATGTGATGGCCGAAGGCGTGGCGCGGAACATCGCCGAACCAGGCCCCTACGCCAGCGAGAATGCGGTGTCTGAAGGGCGGTTCTTTGACGATTACTGCAACTGGACCCGAATCCCTGAATTCGAGCGCGTGGTGCGGGAAAGCCCGGCGGCAGAGTTGGCGGCGGCCGCGATGCGGTCGAAATCCGCGCAGTTCTTTCACGATCATGTTCTGGTCAAGGAACCGGGCACGCCCAAGCCGACGCCCTGGCATCAGGATGCGCCGTACTATTTCGTCGAGGGGCGGCAGACAGTCAGCCAGTGGATCCCGCTTGATCCGGTGCGCGAGGCGAGCTTGCGGTTCATCGCGGGCTCGCATCTGTGGGAACGGATGGTTCGGCCGATAAGCTGGGCGGATGACAGCGATTTCTACCAGGCTCAGCAGGATTGGGTGCCAGTGCCCGACCCGGATGCGAATCCGGACGAGTCATGTGTTCTGGAATGGGAGATGGAACCCGGTGATGTGGTTCTATTCGACTACCGGACGGCACATGGAGCGCGCGGGAACCTGGCGGGCCGTCGCAGGCGGGCGCTGAGTTTGCGCTGGGTCGGGGACGACGCGCGCTATGTGGAGCGGCCGGGCCGAACCTCTCCGCCATTTCCGGGGCACGGGATGGAACCCGGTGAACGGCTGCGCGAGGATTGGTTTCCGGTCATCTGGCCACGACCAAGGAGCCTAACGTGACCGCGGTCGTTTTCGACCTCGATGGTACGCTGGTGGACAGTGCACCGGATCTGCACCGCGCGGCGAATGCGCTGATGGATCAACTCGGCGCAGGCCGGTTCGATCTGGCCGAAATCACTTCCTTCATTGGTAATGGCGTTCCGGTTCTGGTGCAGCGGATCATGGAGGCGCGGGGGCTGGCGACGGTGCAACATGACCGATTGGTCAAGGCGTTTCTCAGGCTCTACGAAGCCGACGCCGTGGCGTTGACGCGGACCTATCCCGGCGTTGCGGACGCGCTGGGCGTGTTGGCGGCAGAGGTGCGGCTGGGCATCTGCACCAACAAGCCGGCCGCACCGACCCGCGAGATCTTGACCGCCCTCGACCTGATCGCGCATTTCGGCGCGATCACAGGTGGCGACAGCCTGCCGGTGCGCAAGCCAGACCCGGCGATGCTGCGCGCGACAATGGACGGTCTGGGGGTTGCGACGTGCGTCTTTGTCGGCGACAGCGAAGTGGACAGCGAAACCGCCTTGCGTGCAGAGGTGCCGTTCGTTCTGTTTACCGAGGGATATCGCAAGACCGGGCTGGACGCGATCCCGCATGTTGCGCGGTTCAGCGCCTTTGCCGATCTGCCCCAGATCATCCGGCAGATCACGACCCAGGATGCAGTCTAGCTGTCTTTGTCGTCGATCAGCGGTGTGGGTTTCGCAAGTTTCTCAATATCGGCGATGTGGGTCAGCGTGACCGACATGCCGTCGACTTCGACCCCGTAGGCCCTGAGCACCTTGATCGAGCGCGACAGGTTCTCCGGCGTCATGCCGAGATAAGAGGCAAGGCGGCGTTTTTCCATCCGCAGATCGAAGCGGTTGCCCTGATCGCGCTGTTGGCGCAGCAGGTAGTTCGCCAGACGCTCGACCGAACTGCGGAGTTTCAGATCTTTCGAGTTCTTGACGACCGTGCGGTAGCACGAGGCAAGTTCGTCGACGATCGCCTGCGAAAAGGCGAGGTCGGTTGAAAATGTGGCGCGCACGTCCGACGACGGGATCAGGACGATGCGGGATTTCTCGATCGTGCGGGCGGACATCAGGTAGGGCGCATCCTTGATCGTCGCTGCGAGGATGAAGCTGGCGATCGGGCTCACCGTTGCCATCGTGGTCTCGCGGCCATTCCAGGCAGCAAAGAGCTCAACGCTGCCCTCGATGACGATGTGGAAGAAATCGCACGGATCGCCTTCCACGATCAGATCGACATGCGGCGGAAAGGTCTGCACATAGGCCCCCCGCATCAGGTTGTCGAAGGCGTCCTCTGTCATGCTCCGAAAAAGCGGCAGGACGCGGATTTCTGTCTGGTCGTTCGCGCGCATTTTGACCCGGTACCCTTTGTCTTGATTAACATCAAGCAATTGCGCGAGTGATGTCAACCTCGGTCGTGAAGATCAAAAGTTGCCAGACCAAGTATTCAGGTTGAGGGCCGGATATATCTGGAGTTGGCGTTTATTTCGTTGCCCCTACGGCGATATTTGACCTGAATCAACCTTTTCGCCGTCCCGCCCTGCTTTTCCTCCCTGCGAATTACTTTGTCCGTATCCGGGCGGATCACGCAGCAAGAAAGGTAACAACAATGAGTCCTGATGTACCAAGACAGGACCAGACGAGGGCCTTGGGGCTATCTACGGTCGCCTTTACACTATGTTTCGCCGTATGGACGATCTTCGCGATCATCGGCGTCCAGATCAAACAAGAGCTGGGTCTGAACGAGACCGAATTCGGTATCCTTGTGGCGACTCCGATACTGACCGGATCGCTGACGCGGCTGCTCCTGGGAATCTGGACCGAGCAATACGGCGGGCGGCTGGTCTTTTCGCTTCAGATGGCGCTGACCGCGATTGCAACCTGGTTGCTCACAGCTGCTGACACCTACATGATGTTCCTTGTCGCCGCACTGGGCGTTGGCCTTGCCGGTGGCTCGTTCGCCATCGGCGTTGCCTATGTTTCGCGCTGGTTCCCACGTGAAAAGCAGGGCACAGCCCTGGGGATCTTCGGGGCCGGCAACGTCGGTGCCGCGGTAACCAAATTCGGCGCGCCTTTCGTAATGGTGGCGTTCGGATGGGAAGCGGTGGCCAACGTCTGGGCATTGGTCCTTGGCCTCATGGCGGTGGTGTTCTTCATCTTTGCAAAAGACGATCCGGTCCGCACCAAGCTGCGCGCGCAAGGCATCAAACCCCCCACCATCATGCAGCAGCTGAAGCCGCTGCAGAACCTGCAGGTCTGGCGCTTCTCGCTCTACTACTTCTTCGTGTTCGGCGCGTTCGTCGCACTGGCGCTGTGGATGCCGCACTACATGGTCGATGTCTACAATGTCGATATCCGCACCGCCGGCATGGCGGCGGCGGCCTTCTCGCTGTCGGCGAGCCTGTTCCGCGCGTATGGCGGTCACCTCAGCGACCGGTTCGGCGCGCGCAAGGTGATGTACTGGACCTTCGGCTTCTCGCTGATCCTGTTGTTCATGCTGTCCTATCCGCCGACCGATTACACGATTTACGGCAAGGACGGCACGATCAGCTTTTCCACACAGATGGGCTTTGGCGCATTTATCCTGACGATCTTCGCACTGGGCTTTTTCATGAGCCTCGGCAAGGCAGCGGTCTACAAGCATATCCCGGTCTACTATCCCGACAATGTCGGATCGGTCGGCGGGCTTGTGGGGATGATCGGCGGCCTCGGCGGGTTCATCCTGCCGATCATCTTCGGCGCATTGCTGGACTTGACCGGCGTTTACACGACCTGTTTCGCCTTCCTCTTCGGACTTGTCGGAATCGCGCTGTTGTGGATGCACATGGCGATCCGCAACATGGAGCAAGAGGCTCGGGCCGAAGCACCGGGCGATATGGACGCACTTCCGGAACTTCCGGAATTCAAAGGCATGCCGATCCCGGCCAAACCCTCGGCGGCCACGCTGACCGAGTGGGATCCCGAGAACAAGGAATTCTGGGACACAAAAGGCCGCAAGATCGCGCGCCGCAACCTGTGGATCTCGATCCCGGCGCTGCTCCTGGCATTCTCGGTGTGGATGGTCTGGTCGGTCGTCGTGGCGCGGTTGCCCGCGATCGGCTTCGACTTCAGCCAAAGCCAGCTGTTCTGGCTGGCGGCCTTGCCAGGGCTTTCGGGCGCCACCTTGCGGATCTTCTACAGCTTCATGGTGCCGATCTTTGGCGGCCGGTTGTGGACGACGCTTTCGACCGCATCGCTGCTGCTGCCGGCAATGGGCATCGGCTATGCGGTACAGAACCCCGAGACGCCCTTCCTGATCTTCCTGGTGCTAGCGCTGCTTTGCGGACTCGGCGGTGGCAACTTCGCCTCGTCGATGGCCAATATCAGCTTCTTCTATCCGAAGGCTGAAAAGGGCAACGCGCTGGCGCTGAATGCGGGGCTTGGCAATCTGGGCGTGTCGGTGATGCAGTTCCTTGTGCCGATCGTCATAACGATCGGCGTGTTCGGGGCGCTCGGCGGTGATCCGCAGCCACTGTCGGATGGTGGCCAGCTTTGGCTGCAGAACGCCGGCTTTGTCTGGGTACCGTTCATCGTCATCGCGACCATCGCCGCCTATCTGGGGATGAACGATATCGCCTCGGCGAAGTCCAGCTTCTCGGATCAGGCGATCATCTTCTCGCGCTTTCACAACTGGATCATGTGCATCCTTTATACCGGTACGTTCGGCAGCTTCATCGGCTACTCGGCGGGCTTCCCGCTGCTGATGAAGACGCAGTTCCCGGAAGTGAACGCGCTGTCCTACGCCTTCCTCGGGCCGCTTGTCGGGGCGCTGAGCCGCGCTGGGACGGGTTGGATTTCCGACAAGTTCGGCGGCGGGCGGGTGACGCTTTGGGTGTTCGTCGGCATGATGATCGCGGTCTTCGGAGTGCTGCAATTCCTGCCCCTGAACGGGTCGGGCGGCAACTTCTGGCTGTTCTTCGCCTGCTTCATGGCACTGTTCTTCCTGACCGGAGTCGGCAATGCCTCGACCTTCCAGATGATCCCCTCGATCATGAAACAGGAAGTGCCGCGACTGATGCCATCGTTGAATGCGGCGGCAAGCCAGAAGCAGGTCGAGCGTGAAAGCGCCGCGATCATCGCCTTCACCTCTGCCATCGCCGCTTACGGGGCATTCTTCATCCCGAAAAGCTACGGCACCTCGATCGCCATGACTGGCGGACCCGAGATGGCACTGTGGGGTTTCGGCTTCTTCTACGCGATCTGTACCGTGCTGACCTGGTGGTACTATGCCCGCCGCAACGCACCGGTGCCATGCTGAACTGATCCGGGCCGCCGGACGAACCGGCGGCCCCCATACATTTTGAGGAGAGAGACATGAGCCACCTGCTCGATAGACTGAACTTCTTCCAGTCCAAGCAACTTGAGACTTTCTCGGATGGCCATGGTCAGGTCACGCGCGAGAACCGAGACTGGGAAGATACCTACCGGAACCGCTGGCGGCACGACAAGATCGTGCGCTCGACTCACGGGGTGAACTGCACCGGGTCGTGTTCGTGGAAGATCTACGTCAAATCTGGCATCGTAACTTGGGAGACGCAGCAGACTGACTATCCGCGCACCCGGCCCGGCATGCCGAACCACGAGCCGCGTGGGTGCGCGCGTGGGGCGAGCTACAGCTGGTATCTCTATTCCGCCAACCGGGTGAAGAACCCGCTGGTGCGTGGCCGGCTGATGAAGGCCTGGCGCCGGATGCGCGAGTCGATGAGCCCTGCCGCCGCCTGGAAGGCATTGCAAGAAGATCCGGTTCTGCGCGCTTCTTACGTCCAGACCCGCGGCAAAGGTGGTTTCGTTCGCGCAACATGGGACGAGGCGACCGAGATCATCGCCGCCGCTAACGCCTATACCGCCAAGACCTATGGCCCGGACCGAGTGTTCGGCTTTTCGCCGATCCCGGCGATGTCGATGGTAAGCTATGCCGCTGGCAGCCGCTATCTGTCGCTGCTCGGCGGTGTCTGCATGAGCTTTTATGACTGGTACTGCGACCTGCCGCCCGCATCTCCTCAGACCTGGGGCGAGCAGACCGACGTGCCGGAAAGCGCCGACTGGTACAATTCGGGCTTCCTGCTTCTGTGGGGCTCGAACGTGCCGCAGACCCGGACGCCTGATGCGCATTTCTATACAGAGGCGCGGTATCGCGGCACCAAGTCCGCGGTGATCTGCCCGGACTATTCCGAGGCCGCCAAGTTCGGCGATATCTGGCTGGCCCCGAAACAGGGTACCGACAGTGCGCTGGCGATGGCGATGGGCCATGTGATCCTGCGCGAGTTCCACCTCGACCGTCAGGCCGAGTACTTCGAGGATTACTGCCGCAAATATACTGACATGCCGATGCTGGTGCGGTTGGAGGAAAAGGACGGCAAGCTGGTCCCCGGACGGTTCGTTCGTGCCGACGATTTCAGCGACAAGCTGGGCGAGAAGAACAATCCGGAATGGAAGACGGTGGCCTTTGACGCGAAGTCGAAGGATATCGTGGCGCCGAACGGTTCGGTCGGCTTCCGTTGGGGTGAGCAAGGCGAGTGGAACCTGGAGGAACGCGCCGGAGAGACCACGACCGATCTGAAACTGTCACTGATACTGGACGATGACCACGACGAGGTCGTTGGCGTCGATTTCCCGTATTTTGGCGGTGCCGCCAGTTCCAATTTCGTCAAGTGCGAGCATCCCGACGTGCTGACCCGCGATCTGCCGGTGAAGCGGCTGAAGCTGGCTGATGGCGAGGCGATGGTGGCCACGGTCTTTGACCTTTTCTGCGCCAACTATGGGCTCGACCGGGGTCTGGGCGGTGAATGGGCGGCGAAGTCCTATGACGACGACATGCCCTACACCCCTGCCTGGGCCGAGAAGATCACCGGTGTCTCCCGCGACAAGATCATCACGGTGGCCCGCGAATTCGCGCTGAATGCCGAGAAGACGCAAGGCAAGTCGATGGTCATCCTTGGGGCCGGGATCAACCACTGGTACCACATGGACATGACCTATCGCGGCATCATCAACATGCTGGTGATGTGCGGTTGCGTGGGCCAGTCGGGCGGTGGCTGGAGCCACTATGTGGGGCAGGAGAAGTTGCGCCCGCAAACCGGCTGGCAACCCTTGGCCTTCGCGCTCGATTGGAGCCGCCCGCCGCGGCACATGAACTCGACCAGCGCCTGGTATGCGCATACCGATCAGTGGCGATACGAGACGGTGAATGTGCGCGAGATCCTGTCGCCGACCGCGCCCGAGGGCGACTGGGATGCCAGCCTGATCGACTACAACATCCGCGCCGAGCGGATGGGCTGGCTGCCGTCAGCGCCGCAGTTCAAGACCAACCCGCTGGAGGTGGCGAAGGCCGCCAAGAAGGCCGGCAAGGAGATTGCGCCTTACGTCGCCGAGCAGCTCAAGTCCGGTGAACTGCAGATGTCCTGCGAGGATCCCGATGCGCCGGAAAACTGGCCGCGCAACCTGTTCATCTGGCGGTCGAACCTGCTGGGATCCAGCGGCAAGGGGCATGAATATTTCCTCAAGCACCTTTTGGGCACCGACAACGGTGTTCTGGGCCATGACCTGCGGGAAGAGGCCGGCGTCACCTGCAAAGAGGCTGTCTGGCATGACGAAGCACCGCGCGGCAAGCTGGATCTTCTGGTCACCATCGACTTCCGGATGTCCACGACCTGCGTCTATTCCGACATCGTTCTGCCGACGGCAAGCTGGTACGAGAAGGACGACCTGAACACCAGCGACATGCATCCTTTCATCCACCCGCTGCAAGCGGCGGTGAACCCGGCCTACGAGTCGAAGTCCGACTGGGAGATCTTCAAGGCTATTGCCAAGAAATTCTCTGAAGTCGCGCCCGAGATCCTTGGCACGGAAACCGACGTCGTGGCGCTGCCGATCCTGCATGATACGCCCGGCGAGATCGCGCAGGACCATGTGAAGGACTGGAAGAAGGGCGAATGCGACCTGATCCCCGGCAAGACGGCGCCGAATTTCATTGCGGTCGAGCGTGACTATCCGAACCTCTACAAGAAGTTCACTTCAATCGGGCCATTGCTGGACAAACTCGGCAATGGCGGCAAGGGAATCACCTGGAACACCGAGATCGAGGTGCAGCATCTGCGTGACCTCAACGGCGTGGTGCTGGACGAGGGTGTGTCGCAGGGTATGGCGAAGCTCGACACTGCGATCGACGCCTGCGAGATGATCCTGATGCTGGCCCCCGAAACCAATGGCGAAGTTGCCGTCAGGGCCTGGGAACAACTTGGCAAGGCGACCGGGCGAGAGCACGCGCATCTGGCGCGGCCGAAAGAGGATGAGAAGATCCGGTTCCACGACATCGCGGCGCAACCGCGCAAGATCATCTCGTCCCCGACCTGGTCAGGCATCGAAAGCGAGCATGTCTGCTACAATGCCGGTTACACGAATGTCCACGAGTTGATCCCGTGGCGGACGCTGACCGGGCGGCAGCAGCTTTATCAGGACCATCTTTGGATGCGGGCCTTCGGCGAGGGGTTCTGCCTTTACCGGCCTCCGGTCGACCTGAAGACCATCACCAAAGAGGTCAATACCGACGAGCAGAATGGCACGCCGCATGTGGTGCTGAACTTCATCACGCCGCACCAGAAATGGGGCATCCATTCCACCTATTCGGACAACCTGCACATGCTGACGCTGAACCGCGGTGGCCCGGTCGTGTGGATTTCCGAAATTGATGCCAAGACCGCAGGGATTGTCGATAACGACTGGATCGAGCTTTACAACACCAACGGCGCATTGACCGCGCGGGCGGTCGTCAGCCAGCGGCTGAAGCAGGGCACGACCTACATGTACCACGCCCAAGAGAAGATCGTGAACACGCCTGGGTCAGAGCGGACCGGGCGGCGCGGCGGCATCCACAACTCGGTCACGCGCGCGGTTTTGAAGCCGACGCACATGATCGGTGGCTATGCGCAGCTAAGCTACGGCTTCAACTATTACGGCACGGTCGGATCGAACCGTGATGAATTCGTCGTGGTCCGAAAAATGAACAAGGTGGACTGGCTGGATCAGCCCGCGAAGACCAAGGAGGCAGCGGAATGAGAATTCGTGCGCAAATCGGCAAGGTGCTGAACCTGGACAAGTGCATCGGCTGTCACACCTGTTCCGTGACCTGCAAGAACGTCTGGACCAGCCGTGACGGTGTTGAATACGCGTGGTTCAACAACGTCGAAACCAAGCCCGGCATAGGTTACCCCAAGGATTGGGAGAACCAGAAGCGCTGGAATGGCGGCTGGACCCGGACCGGCGGCGGCAAGCTGCATCCAAAGCAGGGCGCCAAGTGGCGCATCCTGGCCAACATCTTCGGCAACCCGGACATGCCCGAGATCGACGACTATTACGAGCCCTTCGATTTCGACTACGACCACCTGAAGTCGGCCCCCGAGATGGACCACTTCCCGACCGCGCAGGCCCGGTCGAAGATCACCGGCGAGCGGATGGACAAGATCGTCTGGGGTCCGAATTGGGAAGAGATCCTCGGCGGCGAATTCGCCAAGCGATCGCAGGACTACAACTTCGAGGGCATCCAGAAGGAGATCTATGGAGAGTACGAGAATACCTTCATGATGTACCTGCCGCGTCTTTGCGAGCATTGCCTGAATCCGACCTGCTCGGCCTCCTGCCCCTCTGGCGCGATCTACAAGCGCGAAGAGGACGGCATCGTGCTGATCGACCAGGAAAAATGCCGTGGCTGGCGGATGTGCATCTCGGGCTGTCCGTACAAGAAGATCTACTACAACTGGGAAAGCGGCAAATCCGAGAAATGCACGTTCTGCTATCCGCGGATCGAAAGCGGCAACCCCACGGTCTGTTCGGAAACCTGTGTCGGACGGATCCGCTATCTTGGCGTGATTCTTTACGATGCCGATCGGATCGCAGAGGCGGCAAGCGCGCCAGACGAGAAGGATCTTTATCAGGCGCAACTGGATATCTTCCTCGACCCCAATGACCCGGGTGTCCAGAAGCAGGCGCTGGCCGATGGCGTGCCCGCCGACTGGATCGAAGCCGCCAAGCGCAGCCCGGTCTGGAAGATGGCGATGGACTGGAAGATCGCCTTCCCGCTGCATCCCGAATACCGCACCCTGCCGATGGTCTGGTATGTGCCGCCGCTGTCCCCGATCCAGAACGCCGCAGAGGCAGGGCAGATCGGTCATGACGGCCAGATGCCCGATGTACGGTCCCTGCGCATACCGGTGCGTTACCTGGCCAACATGCTGACCGCGGGCGACGATGCGCCGGTCATCTCGGCGCTGGAACGGATGCTGGCGATGCGCGCCTACATGCGGTCAAAGACCGTGGACGGCGTGATCGACGAAGGCATCGCGGCCCGCGTCGGCATGTCGGGGCGGATGATCGAAGACATGTACAAGATCATGGCGATCGCCGACTACGAGGACCGTTTCGTGATCCCCACCTCGCATCGCGAAACCAAGGAAGAAGCGATGGATATTCGTGGCGGCTGCGGTTTCACCGATGGCAATGGCTGTTCGACCGGGATCAGTGAAGGGTCGCTGTTCGGTGGCAAAAAGAAGCGCAAATTCAAACTACCGGAGGCAAGCTGATGCTGATGACATTCAAGGCTCTGTCGGCGCTGTTGAGCTATCCGACACCCGAACTGAAAGAGGCAACCGGTGAGATCGCCGAGGCCCTGCAAAGCGACGGGCTGCTTTCCGCCGCGCAGGTCGAAACCTTCAAACCACTGTTGGCCGATCTGGGTGCCGCCGACGTCTACGCCCTGCAAGAGCAGTATGTTTCGCTGTTCGACCGGTCGCGGACGCTATCCCTGAACCTTTTCGAGCATGTGCATGGCGAAAGTCGCGATCGCGGCAGCGCGATGGTCGATCTGATCGAAACCTACCGTGCCGCAGGGTTTGAACCGGCGACATCGGAACTGCCAGACCATCTGCCCGTGCTGCTGGAATTTCTGGCACATCAGCCGCTTCAGGACGCGCGCGACATCCTGGCTGATGCAGCACATATCCTCGAAGCGTTGCGGGTCCGTCTGACCCGGCGCGAAAGCGATTATGCGGCGGTCTTCGGGGCGTTGGTTCAACTTTCAGCCCAAAGCGCCGACGCAGAGGCCCTGGCAATCTTGCTGGCTGCCGAAGAGTCCGATCCCGAGGATCTGGAGGCGTTGGACGCAGTTTGGGAGGAATCCGAGGTCACTTTCGGCCCCGATCCGAATGCTGGCTGTCCGCAGGTTCGCGACATGCTGGCGCAGATGGACGACCCCGCCCCCAAGCATCTGAACAGGAGTGCATGACATGTTCGTCAATTTCGACATCAACTTCATCATCTTCGGGATCATGCCCTATGTCGCGCTGACGGTGTTCCTTGTGGGCTCCATCGCGCGCTACGAACGCGACCCCTTCACCTGGAAGAGCTCGTCCAGCCAGTTACTGCGCCGCAAGCAGTTGATCCTGGGATCTATCCTGTTCCATGTCGGCATCATCACGGTGTTTTTCGGCCACTTGATCGGGCTTTTCACGCCGGTCTGGGTACTGGATGCCCTGGGTATTCCTTACGGGTTGAAGCAATGGATGGCAGTCTTGATCGGCGGGCCTGCCGGCATCGCCGCCCTGGTCGGCTCCACGATGCTGCTGTACCGTCGCCTCGCCGATCCGCGCATCCGCATCAACTCTTCCTTTGCTGATATCGCCATCATGGCGCTGATCTGGCTGCAGCTTGCGATCGGCCTGCTGACGATCACCCAGACGCTGCAGCACATGGACGGGTCCGAGATGGTTCGCTTCATGACCTGGTCGCAAAGCGTGGTGAGTTGGAACATCAACGCCTGGGTCACGGTGGTCGACGTGCACTGGCTCTACAAATTGCACATCTTCCTCGGTCTGATCATCACGATGGTGTTTCCGTTCACACGGCTCGTGCACATCTGGTCAGGATTTGCCGCGCCGTTCCGCTACCTTCTGACTCGGCCCGGCTATCAGATCGTGCGCTCGCGGCGCAGGACGCCGCTGCCGCGCACGCCGGCGGAGTGAGTGCGATGAACAAACCGCTATTCCCCGAGGTCACGGTCAATGGCCAGGTCATCTCTGCCGCGGATATCGCGGCAGAGGCGCAGAACCACGCTGCCCCGAAGGGCAAACCCGGACTGGCTTGGCGCAAGGCGGCCAAGGCGCTGGTCGTCCGGCATCTCCTGCTGGAGGAAGCGGCCCGCCAACTGATTGCGGCCGAGCCAGAGGACCTGGGTCGGCAGCGGTTCGAGACCCCCGACGAGGCCAATATCCGGGCGTTGATGGAAGCCGGGATCGACCCGGCGCAGCCTCAGGAAGCCGAGGCGCGCAAGATCTACGAAGCCAAGCCGGACCGGTTTCGGGCGCCCTCGCTGTACGAAGCCGCCCACATCCTGCTTGCCGCCGCGCCTGACGATGTCCCGGCGCGGGAAAAAGCCCGCGAGCAGTCGCGGGCGATCGCCGCGACGCTGGTAAAGCAACCGCAGCAGTTCGCGGCGATTGCGGCATCCGAAAGTGCCTGCTCGTCTCGGGAAAACGGCGGTCGGCTGGGGCAGCTGACTGCAGGCGACACGGTGCCGGAGTTCGAGGCGGCGCTGGACCAGATGCGGGAAGGCGAGATCACCGGATTGCCGGTTGAGACCCGGTATGGTTTTCACATCATCCGGCTGGATGCCCGGGCGCGTGGCGCCGTCCTGCCGTTCGAGGCGGTCCAGGAGCGGATCAAGGTGGCGCTGGAGCGTAAGGCCTGGGCCAAAGCGGCGGCGACATTTGTTGCCGGCCTGGTGTCGAAAGCCAGCATCACTGGCCTCGACATGAATGCCTGACGGGACAAGCTGGTGTTGAACGATCTTCTGAAACGCAACCTCGACTGGTCTCGCCGCCGTCATGCTGAAGAGCCGGATTACTTTGCCAGGCTGGCGACGCAGCAGTCGCCAGAGTTCTTCTGGATCGGATGTTCCGACAGCCGGGTTCCGGCGAATGTGGTCGCTGGGCTCGATCCCGGTGAGGTCTTCGTGCATCGCAATGTGGCGAACGTGATCCATTCCTCGGATATGAACTTGCTGAGCGCCTTGGAATTCGCGGTCGATGCGTTGCAAATCCGCGAGGTGATCGTCTGTGGCCACCATGGTTGCGGCGGGGTGAAGGCCGCGACCGAGGATCTGCCGCACGGGCTGGCCGATCACTGGCTGGAACCGATCCGGCGGCTGGCGCGACAATATGCGATAGACCTCGCGCAAGCTCGCGACGCCGAGGCGCGACGCGACAAGCTGGCCGAGCTGAACGTGATCGAGGGCGTACGGCGAATCGCCGAAACGCCGATCATGCAACGCGCCTGGGCGCGCGGCGCGCGGATCGCGGTGCATGGGCTGATCTATGGATTGAAGGACGGATTGCTGCGTGACCTTGGCTGCAGCATCCGGCTGGACGACGCCACGATGGAGGCTGTGCAATGCCGATGATCGAGCCCGTCAACCCGCAGATGTGTGGATGCGACAGCGCCACGACGTTATCGGGCCTGGTATCCTACGACGAAGCGGTGCGGCTCTTGATGTCTCTGGAAATCGCGCCGTCGCGGACCGAGACAGTACCGCTTGGCCGAGCGGTCGGGCGGGTGCTTGCACGGCCGGTTCTTACCGAGACGCCGCTGCCGGCCTTCGACAATGCCGCGATGGATGGCTACGCGATCCGTCACGCTGATCTGACAGGTCCCGGGCCGTGGCTGTTGCGGCTTGGCGGGCGGGCGGTGGCCGGTCCTGCCGGACCGGTCTCGGTCAAGCAGGGCCACACGGTGCGGATCCTGACCGGTGCGAAACTTCCGGACGGCGCCGATACGGTGGTGATGCAGGAGGCCGTTCAGCTTTCAGGCAAAAGCGTGGTGTTGCGTGAACTTCCGAAGCCGGGCGCGAATATTCGTTTTGCGGGTAGCGAAGAGACCGATGGATCAGTCGTTCTACAGGCTGGAAAGGTCATGACTGCGCGGCAGATCGCGCTGGCAGCAATGGCAGGTGCGGCAGAGGTCGTCGTGTATCGCAGGCTTCGGGTGGTCGTGCTGAGCACAGGCAACGAGCTTTGCGCCACCGGCACCGCGTTGCGGCCGGGACAGATCCGCGATGCCAATGGACCGATGCTGAAAGCAGAGCTTGCCCGCGCGGATATCGCTTCTGTCGAGGTCATCCCTGTCGCAGATAATTGCCGCGACATCGCCAATCACATCGCCTGGGCGTCGAAGCGCGCCGACCTTGTCGTGACTTCGGGCGGCGCATCGGTTGGTGACGAGGATCATCTGACTTCGGCGTTGCGGCTGCTGGGCGCCAGAACCGTGTTTCACGGCGTCGCGATCAAGCCGGGCAAGCCGGTGATGCTTGCCCAGTTGCGCGGGGCGCCGGTGATCGGCCTGCCCGGCAATCCGGTTGCGGCGCATGTCACATGGGCGCTGCTGGGCCGACCCTTGTTGAACCGGCTGGCCGGACTGGCGCAGCCCCTGTCGCAGCGGCGGCTGGTGGTCGCGCGCTCAGACCTGCACCACAAGCCGGGTCGCTGCGAATTCCGGCCAGCGAAACTTTCGGGCCTTGACGAAACCGGCCGCGAGGTTGTCGATGCAGGCGAGGCGACGCACTCTGCACGGCTGACAATTCTGGAACAGGCAGATGGGCTGGTGATCATCCCGGCCGAAACAGAGTGGGTCCGAGGCGGTGATCTGTTGGAATTCGTGCCGCTCTGATGTGCGGTTGATCAAGGAGAAAGTCCATGCGGCTGGCATATACGATTTCTGAAAAGCCCGGTCATACTGACCGGACCCTGGCGGCGCTGGCCGAGGCACTGACAGATCAGGGGGTGGTGCTGGCGGGGGTAGTTCAGACCAATTCCGAACGCTGCGATCATCACTTGTGTGACATGGATGTGCGGGTTCTGCCGGCCGGGCCGGTCTATCGGATCTCTCAATCTCTGGGGAAGGCGGCGCGGGGCTGCCGGCTGGATCCCGGCGCGTTGGAACAGGCGGTCGGCGCGGTCGCGGGCACGCTGGACGGGGCCGAGGTGATGATCGTCAACAAGTTCGGCAAGCACGAGGCCGATGGGCGTGGCTTCCGGCCGCTGATTGCCGAGGCGCTGGCGCGGGACATTCCGGTGGTGCTGGGCGTCAGCAAGTTGAGCCTGGCCGCGTTTCTGGACTTCGCTGGCGGCGCCGCCGAATTCGTCGAGCCGTCGCCGGTGGCGTTGCTGACCTGGGTCAAGACGAGTCGAACAGATGCCGAAAGCGCCTGTGCCTAATGCATTTCGGGAAATGTTGAATCGGCGGTCCGCTGCCTCCCGCCGCGCTCGAATCCGAAATCAAATGCCATTGTCCAAGATCTTTGCGTGACGCTACGGAGACGGCTCAATCGCCGTCGTATCCGGTCATTTCCAGGTAACCCTTGCCTGAATGACTGCCGCTGACGCTGACGGGACCTTCCCAGTAGGGGATCGAGGTCGTCATCCAGGCATGCTCGTTCAGCGCCGATACCGTGACATCAACGCCGCGTTCGGGCAGCATGACCCGCCAGGTCGTTGGCACGGTTCGATCTGCAATAGTCGTGAAGTCGAGCGGCCGCGCATCGAATGCGCCATCGGGATAAGATGTTGCCACGCCATCCGCCTCGATCCAGGTGGCTGTGGTGTAGGTCGATCCGCCGGTCTGGCGCATCTGATATCCCATCAGGTGCGCACCGGTTTCGAAGCTGAGAGAAAACCAGTCCCAGCCTTCCTGCGCTTGGCTTAGCGGTTGCGAGGACCATTCCCGGTCAATCCAGGCGTGACCGGTTACCGGCACTGGGCGATCGAGCAAGGTCAGCGTCCCGCTGATGTCGAGGAAGGGCCGAGAATAGTAGTAGCTGGACAGGCCTTCTGCCGATTTGACCGAATACCCATCCGCGCCGTTTAGCACCAACGGGCCTTCTGCGGTTAGGGTCATGTCATAGGCGAAGCTCGGCCCGGAAGCGCTTAGCGTCATGTCCGACCAGTCCGACGCGCCGGACAGCTGCCAGTCGTCAATCCAGGCCCTGAAGGGGTCGGCGATGACCCCCGCCTGCCCGATGCCGCCGCGCGCCAGCCGCTCGGTGACGAAATGCGCGTCGGGCGTGGTCACGGCGGCGTGGCCCATCCAGAGTTGCGGGCTTTGCCAGCCGTCGCCGGTTCCGGCTCTCAGGGCACTGCGGAACAGCGTCCATTGCAGGCCGTAATCGGTGCCGTCCGGTCCGGTCAGATTAGCGGTCAGGTACCACCATTCGATGCGAAAATCGGGATGCGGGCCATGATCGGCGGGAAACACGAACTGCGGATCGGGCTGCGGAATGGCAAAGCCATCGGCGTTGGTGCCGAGCCCGGCAAACCCTTGCGCCAAAGCGGCCGCAGGCAGGACTGCAAGCGCAAGGAAGATTGATCTAGCGCTCATTGCTGAACACCTTCAACAGCGCATCGGGTTGTGTGCGGGCAAGCCGCAAGGCGGGCCAGAGTGCGGCAAGAAACGCTGCCAGGATCGTCAGTCCTCCCAGATGCAGGTAATCGAGCGGGAACAGGTACATCGGCAGCCGCCAGCCGAAGGCCTGCACGTTGACGATCGCCAGAAGCACCCATGCCAACCCAAGCCCCAGCGGGACTGCGGCCAGCCCGGTAAAGGCGGCGAGGCAGACCGCGCGGACCAGTTCCAGCGCCGCCAGCCTGGCGCGCGTCAGGCCCAGCGCCCAAACCGGCGCCAGTTGCGGCAGGCGCATCGTGGCTAGTGTGAGAAGACTGATCAGGATGGCGAAACCCGCCACCGAGAGGGTGAGGATATTGAGTGCGGCCGTGACCGAGAAGGTCCGCTCGAACACCTGCAACGAGACCGCCTTGATCCGCGCCTGATCGACCAGCGCGTCGGGCGGCAGATCGAATTTCCGGCGCAGGTCATCGGCCACTGCCTTAGGGTCGGCAACGCCGGTGCGCAAGCCGTAGCGCAGGGCAGCAACGTCGGGATAACGGGCATGGAAGGCATCCATTCCCAGAACGACCTGCCCGGCGGGATTGCCGTAGTCTCCGTAGACGCCCAACACGGTATCGTGGCCCAACCGCGCGCCGACCGACAGATTCTCGCGTCGGGAAAGCTGTTCGTTGACCAGGACGCCGTCTCCCGCAGCCAACCGGTCCCAGACCAGCGGCACGGCATCGAGCAGCTTCCAGTTGTCGCGATAGGTGGCGTGGTCGAGGACGCCAAAGATCTCTGCGGGCAAATCGCCGATACGGGTATCGATCGAGATGATCGGTAGTATCGCCTCGACCTTGTCCTCAAGATAGCCGGTCAGAAGGGCAGCTTCTTCGGGCGACGTCGTGTTAAGGTACAGTTCGGATGCAAGGCGCTGGTCGAGCCAGCCGGTGAAGGTCAACCTGAAGCTGGAAACCATGGTCGAGACGCCGATATTCGCGGCCATCGCCAGCAGCAGCGCCATCAGCGCCATCGAAAGACCGGGCAATTGCTGGCGGGTGTCGGCCCAGAACCATTGTGGCACCGCGCCCCGTGCCAGCCGGGACCCCAGCCGCAGCATCAGGTCGAGCGTCAGCGGCAGCGCCAGAGCCGCCGCGATCAGCAGGCAGGCGAGCAGTGCGAAGCCCGCCAGCAATCCTGACCCGAACGCCGCGAACAGCGCGCCGACGAGGCCAAGGAATGCGGCGATAATCGCCATCCGGCGATGGGAGCTTTGGGCATCGGCGGCCCAGGCCCGGGGCTGCGTCGAGGCCAGCAGCGGCAGTCGATTGAGGCGCAAGAACGCGCCTGACGCAGCGGCTGCGGTCCCGCCAAGCGCCATGGCAAGGCCCGAAAGCCACCATGCAGGGCGCAGAGTGAGTGTGTCGGTAACGTCTGCTGAGTAGAGACCGCGCAGTGTCGCGGCAACGTCGGGCAACAGCGCCGCGGCGAAGATATAGCCAAGGGCGATGCCGATTGCGCCGGCGGCCAGTGCGAACAGCGTGAGTTCCACCGCCAGCAGGGCCAGCAGCCTGCCCAGCGGCAGGCCAAGGGTGCGCAGAGTTCGAAACACCGGGCGGCGCTGTTCGAAAGCAAGGCCGATGGCTCCGTAGACGATAAAGATGCCGACGGCGAAGGACAACAGGCCGAAGGCGGTGAGGTTGAGATGGAAGCTCTCGGTTAGACGGGCGACATCTCCCTGACCTTGCCCTTCGACAAGGACCAGCGAGGGATCGATCGTGGACAGCGGCGGTTGGCCAAGCGGCTGGTCGGGCAGCACCAGAAGCATGGTGATCGCATCGGTTTTCAAAAGGCGCTGCGCAAGCCCGATATCGGCCGTCAGCGTGCCGCGGGTCTGGCCGGGATCCGGGCGAAAGGAGTGGTCGGTGTTGGCGAGTGTGCCAGCGTCATCCGGGTGAACCAGGATCTCGCCGTTGGGCGCAATGAACCCTGCCAGAGCCGAAAGCTCAAGCGGCGCGGGCGCATCCGCCCCGCGCGGCAGGGTCAACGGCTCGATCCCTGTCAGACGGAACCGTTCCCCTTCGAGGTCCAGTTCGCCTTCGACGATCGGGCTGACCAGCCAACCGGCGCGGCGCAGCGAAATGTATTGTGCCTGATCAAGTGGAGCGCTGTCCCGGCCGACGATCTGCGCATACTGCCCTTGCCCGAGGGCGTTCGCGGCGCGATCGTAGCTTGCCCGCGCCTCGGCATTGATGGCTTGCACCCCGGACCAGAGCGCGGTCGCCATGGCGAGCCCTGCTATCATCGTGAAAAGCTGCCAAGGGTTCCGCCGCCAGTGCGACAAAAGCGCCTGAAGCCCGGCGACCGTCATGCGCTTATCCTGCCATGGCTCAGATGCAGCCGCCGGCCAAGACGCGCAGCCAGGTTCAGTGAGTGAGTGACCATGAGAACCGACGTGCCGGCCTCTCGTGCCGTTTCCAGCAGCAGCATCAGGATGATCTCGGCGTTATCTTCGTCGAGATTGCCGGTGGGTTCGTCGGCAAGGACCAGCTTGGGACGGGCGGCAAGCGTACGGGCGATCGCGACGCGCTGTTGCTGACCGCCCGACAGCGCCTCGGGATATTTGTCGCGCTGATCCGTCAAGCCGATGCGGTCCGTCAGCCTTTCGACCCAGTCAGGATCATGCCGACCGGCCAGCCGCGCATGAAAGGCGATGTTGGCGGCGACCGTCAGGCTGGGGATCAGGTTGAATTGCTGGAAGATGATCCCGACCGTGCCGCGCCGCAGCGCCGAGCGGCCCCGGTCATCAAGGCCCGTCATCTTTTTTTCGTTCAGCGAGATTTGGCCGGAATCCGGTCGATCCAGACCGCCAATCAGATGCAGAAGCGTGCTTTTGCCGCTGCCGGATTCACCGGTCAGGGCCAGCGTTTCGCCGCGTTCCATGCCGAACGAGACGCCATCCAGCACCTGCGTTCTGCCATCGGCCGTCGCGTAACTTTTCGTCAGGTTCTCGACCTGCAGCATTTCCGGCGCTCCCCGTTCTGGCGCGTGACTTAGCGCCATTGCGGCAAAAGACAGGCTTTTGACCGGGGATGTCCAGCCTTTGCCGGGTCAGAGTTGCGTCTGCATCCGGTAGCCGGGGGCGAAGTACAGATCGACGGCCGTCACGGCGCGGTCATTGTCCCATGTGTTGCGTTCGATCCGGAACGCAGCGGCGGCGGGGCGGGCCTTCAGTGCGAGCGCGGCCATCTCAGGCAGAGCGACCGCTGAAAAGGCTATGTCGCCATGTGTATAGGGCGCCTGCGCCAGCAGCCATTCATTGGCGCTGGTTGTATCGAAGGGCGCGTTGGTGGCGTCCGGGACGACGGCGATGTCGATCCAGCGATCTTCCAGCACATATGGCCGACCGTCCGCCAGATGCAGCGCCGTGACATGCAAAAGCGGGGTTTCCGCCCGGATCCGCAAGCGAGCCTGCTGCGACGTGGCTGCAGGTTCGGTTATTCGGTCCAGCATGACGTAGCTGTAGGCCATGCCACACCCTTCGATTTCCTGTCGAATCACTGGAATGTCCAGCACCGCCTTGCCAACCGGATGCAGCGCCACACGGGTGCCGGCCTTGCGGCGGCGGTCCAGCAGCCCGGCATCGGCAAGCGTCCGAAGGGCGCGGTTGACCGTGGCGCGGGCGCAACCGAATTCACGGGCAAGATCCGCTTCGTTCGGGATCAAATCGCCCGGCTTCCAGTCACGGGCATGGATGCGCCTGCGGACCTCTTCGTGGACCGCCTGCCAGTTGTTGATCTCTTGCGTATTCACAACTCCCCCCGAAGCCTGTGCATCACCTTGCGGTAGCTTCGGGTGATCGAGTTTCGGCGGATATGCTCGCCGTCCTGAACAAGGTGCCGTCCGGCGGACCAGACTTGACTGACGATATTGTCGTCGCAGGCAAAGATGAACGTGTCGAGCAACGTGTCGCCCTGCAACCCGTCCAGATCGACGACGCTGCAATCAAGCGCCAGAAGATCGGCCCAGCCTCCCGCAACGATCTGGCCTGCGCCGCGACCTGCGGCCTGCGCGCCGCCGGCCGCTGCCTGTTCGAACACCACACGACCGGTGGACTTTTCAGGTGTTGCCAGCGCCGCCCGTGACCTGTCGCGCAGGCGCTGGGAATATTCCAGCTGCCGCAGTTCGCCGGTCAACGAGATGCGGATGTTGCTGTCGGAACCAATGGCGATCCGACCCCCATTATGCATCCAGCGGACTCCGTCGAAAATGCCGTCACCAAGATTGGCTTCGGTGATCGGACAAAGACCCGCAACCGCACCTGACCGCGCCAGGGCCTCGGTTTCGTGCGGCGTCATCTGCGTGCAGTGAATCAGGCACCATTCGGGGCCAGGAGGGGCGTGTTTTAGCAGCCACTCGACTGGGCGCAGATGCCAGGCGGCAAGAACCTCTTCGACTTCGGCGACCTGTTCTGCAAGGTGCATATGGATCGGCCCGCCTTGCGCAAGCGCGGTCGTCTGGGTCAGGCTGTCGCGTCCGACCGCGCGCAGGCTGTGCGGCGCGACGCCGATCACTGCATCCTGCGGCAGCGCCTTGATCGCATCGGCGGCCGCGTCCCAAAGCTGCGCGAAACGGGCCGGATCGTTGCCGAAACGGATCTGGCCGGGGCCGAGCGGGCGGCCATCGCAGCCGCCGAACTGATAATGGACGGGCAGCAATGTCAGGCCAATTCCAGTTTGCTCTGTCGCCGCAACTATGCGTTCCGACATCTCGGCGAGGTTCGAATAGGGGGTGCCGCCAGGTTGGTGGTGCAGATAATGAAACTCGACATTGGCGGCATAGCCGGCCTCTAGCATTTCCATCTGCACGAACGCGGCGATATCCTGCACGTCCTCCGGGGTCAGCTGGTCAAGAAAGCGGAACATCAGCTTGCGCCACGTCCAGAACGTGTCTCGCGGGTCCGGGCCACGCCGCTCGGTCAGTCCGGCCATGGCGCGCTGGAAGGCGTGGCCATGGGCATTGGCTGGTGCTGGCAGCAGGATATCGGTGCGCAGACCTTCGGGCGTTTGGCCGGGACTGACCGAGCGGATGCGGCCATCAACACCGATCTCGACCCGCACGTCGCTTTCCCATCCGCGCGCGGTCAGCGCCTGTTTTGCCCAGATGACTTTCATGTCGGTCCTGTCTTGACAGATTGTTATGTGCAGACATAATACGCGAAACTTGCCCCTGATCAACAGGCGATTCCAACCATGCTGCTCTTGAACGCCACCTTGGCCACAATGTCGCCGGAACAGCCATTCGGCCTTATCCCTCAAGGTGCCATTGCGATCCGCGACGGCCATATCTTGTGGTGTGGGCCCGAAGCAGAATTGCCCGAAGAACACCGCCATGCAGAGCAGCATGATCTGGGCGGGCGGCTGGTAACGCCCGCCTTGATCGACTGCCACACCCATATCGTGCATGGCGGCAACCGGGCCCGGGAGTTCGAGATGCGGCTTGAAGGCGCGTCGTACGAACAGATTGCTGGGGCAGGTGGCGGAATTGTTTCGACCGTCAAGGCGACACGCGAGGCGACAGAGGACGCCTTGCTTGAAGGTGCGTTGCGGCGCGTCGATGCGTTGCTGGCCGAGGGCGTCAGCGTGATCGAGATAAAGTCGGGCTACGGACTGGATCTGGAAACCGAATGCAACATGCTGCGCGCCGCGCGCCGGATCGAGAGGGAGAGGCCAGTGCGGATCCGTACGAGCTTTCTGGGCGCGCATGCCGTCCCGGCCGATTATAAGGGCCGTGCTGACGCATACATCGACGATGTTTGTCTGCCCGCGCTCAATGCCGCGCATGCCGAGGGTCTGGTCGATGCGGTCGATGGGTTCTGCGAAGGGATCGCCTTCAACACGATGCAGATCGGCCGGGTCTTCGACCGGGCGAAATCTCTGGGTCTGCCTGTCAAGCTTCACGCAGAACAGCTGTCGCATACGGGAGGTACGACACTGGCAGCGAAATACGGCGCCCTATCTGCCGATCACGTCGAGTATGCCGATATTAGTGACGCTTTGGCGCTGTCTGAAGCCGGCACGGTAGCGGTGCTGTTGCCGGGCGCGTTCTACACGTTGCGCGAAACGCAGTTGCCACCCGTCCAGGCATTCCGAGACCAAAATGTTCCGATGGCATTGGCGACCGACTGTAATCCTGGCTCTTCGCCGCTGACCTCATTGCTGCTGACCATCAATATGGGCTGCACGCTGTTTCGGCTGACACCGGAAGAAGCCTTGGCCGGCGTTACGCGCCATGCAGCGCGGGCATTGGGCCTGGCGGATTGCGGGATCATCCGCGCCGGGCTGCGGGCCGACCTGGCGATTTGGGATGTCGACCACCCCGCCGAACTGGCCTACCGCATCGGCTTCAACCCCTTGCATCTGAGCATCTTCGCCGGCGTGATCAAGGAGCGGCACGTATGACCATCACCCTCATCCCCGGCAAAACGGACCTTAGCCAACTGCAAGCGATCTGGCGCGGCAAAGAGCCAGTCCGGTTGCATGATGATGCAAGGCCCGGCATCGAAGCGGCGGCCAAGATGGTACGACATGCGGCGCAGGGCGAAGCGGCGGTCTACGGCGTCAATACCGGCTTTGGTAAGCTGGCCAGCGTCAAGATCGCTGCGGGCGACACCGCTCATTTGCAACGGAACCTCATTCTATCGCATTGCTGTGGTGTCGGAGAGGTTCTGGACAAAGACACGACGCGCTTGATGATGGCGCTGAAGTTGCTGTCGTTGGGCCGTGGCGCGTCCGGTGTGTCTTTGGCGACGGTCACACTGATCGAGGCAATGTTGGCAAAGTCGGTGCTGCCGGTCATTCCGGTTCAGGGCTCAGTCGGCGCATCGGGCGATCTGGCGCCGCTGGCCCATATGGCCGCTGCGATGATCGGCGCGGGCGAGGCGTTTTTCGCAGACGAGCGTCTGCCAGCCGAAGAAGCGCTGCATCGCGCTCAGTTAGAGCCTGTTCAGCTTGGTCCGAAAGAGGGGTTGGCGTTGATCAATGGCACCCAGTTTTCGACTGCCTGTGCGCTGGAAGCCTTGTTCGGCGCCTGGCGCAATGCCGCGGCCTGCGTGGTGACGGCGGCGCTGTCGACCGATGCGATCATGGGGTCAACCGCACCGCTGGTCGATGAAATCCACACGCTGCGCGGACATACCGGGCAAATCGAGGTCGCGCGAGCCCAGCGGGCGCTCATGGATGGGTCCGAGATCCGAGAGAGCCACCGCGACGGCGATACTCGCGTGCAGGACCCCTATTGCATCCGCTGTCAGCCGCAGGTTTCGGGTGCGGCAATGGACCTTTTGCATTTCGCGGGCCGCACTCTGCAGGTCGAGGCCAATGCCGTCACCGACAATCCGCTGGTACTGGTGGATCAGGGCTTGATCGTATCGGGCGGAAATTTCCATGCCGAGCCCGTGGCCTTTGCCGCCGACCAGATCGCGCTGGCGCTGTCCGAGATTGGCGCAATTGCCCAGCGCCGGGTGGCACTGATGGTCGATCCGACGCTGAGTTTCGATCTTCCGCCGTTCCTGACCCCCGATCCGGGGCTGAATTCCGGCTTCATGATCGCCGAAGTGACGACAGCGGCCCTGATGAGTGAGAACAAGCATCTGGCCAATCCCTGCTCGACAGATTCGACGCCGACCTCTGCCAATCAAGAGGACCATGTCAGCATGGCCGCCCATGCGGCGCGGCGCTTGAAACGGATGAATGTCAATCTGAATGTCATCCTTGGAGTCGAGTTGCTCTGCGGGGCGCAAGGAATCGGCTTTCGTGCACCGTTGCAGACGAGCGCGGCGCTGCAGGGTGTAATTTCGGCTCTCCGCAAAGCGATACCGCCCGTTGTTGGGGATCGCTACCTGGCGCCCGATCTTCATCATGCGGCGGAGATGATCGCTGGCGGGACCATAATCGCCGGACTTGATCTGCCGAGCTACATCCGCGGGGCAGCGGCATGAAACCGGTCGAGGTGGCCGAGGGCAATAGCCCGCTGGTGTTGGGGCTGCCGCATACTGGAACGCATGTCCCGGCCGACATTTGGGCGCGCCTGAACCCGAACGGACAGGACCTGTCCGATACCGACTGGCATATCGACCGGCTGTATGATGACCTGTTGCCGGGGATGACCTCTGTCAGAGCCACATTCCACCGTTATGTGATCGACGCAAATCGCGATCCGGGCGGAACAAGCCTGTACCCCGGCCAGAACACCACCGGGCTGGTGCCGCTGACCGATTTCGACGGCAAGGCGATCTGGCTGGCAGAGCCGGATAAGGCCGAAATCGAAGCGCGCAGGCAAGCATATCACGCCCCCTATCACGCTGCGCTGTCGGCACAGTTGACCCGGGCGCGCGAACGACACGGATTTGCCCTGCTCTATGACTGCCACTCGATCCGGTCGCATATTCCGTACCTGTTCGATGGCACGTTGCCAGACCTAAACATAGGCACTAATTCGGGCCTTTCCTGCGATACCACGATCGAAACGACGGTTCAGAAGATTGCCCAAACGTCGGATCACCCGACGATCCTTAACGGCCGATTCAAGGGGGGATGGACGACGCGTCGCTACGGCCAGCCCGCAGCAGCGGTTCACGCCGTTCAAATGGAACTGGCGCAATCGACCTACCTGATCGAAGAAGCGCCCCCCTGGCGCTACGACGAAACCAAGGCCGCCAGGCTGCGCGTTCTTCTACGCTCGATCCTGTCCGCTCTTGCCGCATGGAGACCGCGATGAGGCTGATCCTCGCTCTCGTCTCGATCTTGCCCGCGTTCGCCGGTTTCGTCGGCGAGCCGACGCTGACCGGCCCGCAAATTGCCGCGCTGTCACCAACGATCATGGCACTGAACCAGGGGCCGGTGCAGACATTCGAGCCCGGCGACCGCACAACCGACACCATCGCTGCAAAGGAATGACCGACGTGACCAATCCGCGCCACAACACCCGCGACATCTATCCCCCGACCGGACCCGAGATCACCGCCAAAAGCTGGCTGACTGAGGCGCCGATGCGGATGCTCATGAACAACCTGCACCCGGATGTGGCCGAGAATCCGCACGAACTGGTGGTTTATGGCGGCATCGGACGGGCGGCGCGGACTTGGGCGGATTTCGACACTATTGTAGCCTGTTTGAAGGAATTGGAGGCGGATCAGACGCTGCTGGTGCAGTCGGGCAAGCCGGTCGGGGTGTTTCGAACCCACAAGGATGCGCCGCGGGTACTGATCGCCAATTCCAACCTGGTGCCACATTGGGCCACCTGGGACCATTTCAACGAACTCGATAAGAAGGGCCTGGCGATGTATGGCCAGATGACCGCCGGATCGTGGATCTATATCGGCACTCAGGGCATCGTTCAGGGCACATACGAGACCTTCGTCGAAGCCGGGCGGCAGCATTACGACGGCGACCTGACCGGGCGCTGGATTCTGACCGCTGGCTTGGGCGGCATGGGCGGCGCCCAACCTTTGGCCGCCGTCATGGCCGGCGCCTGTTGTCTGGCGGTAGAATGCGACGAGACCCGCGCTGATTTCCGGCTGCGGACCCGCTACGTCGATGAAAAGACCCACGATCTGGATGAGGCGCTGGTGATGATCGGGCGCTGGACCAAGGCCGGAGAGGCGAAATCGGTCGCCCTGATCGGAAATGCGGCAGAGGTGTTTCCCGAACTCATCAAGCGCGGCGTACGGCCCGACGTCGTCACCGACCAGACCTCTGCGCATGACCCGATCCATGGGTATCTTCCAGTGGGCTGGAGCGTGGCAGAGTGGCGGGCAGCGCAAGAAACAGACCCTAAGAAGGTCGAAAAAGCCGCCAGGGCCAGCATGAAGGCGCATGTCGCCGCGATGGTCGATTTCTGGAATGCCGGCGTGCCGACGCTGGATTATGGCAACAATATACGGCAGGTGGCGAAGGAAGAGGGGCTTGAGGACGCATTTGCCTTCCCCGGTTTCGTTCCGGCCTATATCCGGCCGCTCTTCTGCCGCGGCATCGGGCCGTTCCGGTGGTGTGCCTTGTCCGGCGATCCCGAGGATATCTACAAAACCGACGCCAGGGTGAAGGAACTGATCGACGATCCGCATCTGCATAACTGGCTGGATATGGCGCGTGAGCGCATCAGCTTTCAGGGACTTCCGGCAAGGATCTGCTGGGTCGGTCTTGGGCTGCGGCACAAGCTGGGGCTGGCATTCAACGAGATGGTGCGGAATGGCGAGTTGAGCGCCCCCATCGTAATCGGTCGCGACCATCTGGACAGCGGATCTGTCGCCTCGCCCAATCGGGAAACCGAGGCGATGAAGGACGGGTCAGACGCAGTTTCCGACTGGCCGCTGCTGAACGCCTTGCTGAATTGCGCTTCGGGTGCCACATGGGTCAGCCTGCATCATGGCGGAGGCGTCGGTATGGGCTTCAGCCAGCATTCGGGCATGGTGATCTGCTGCGACGGGACCGAAGATGCCGACCGCCGTATCGCCAATGTGCTGTGGAACGATCCGGCAACCGGGGTCATGCGCCATGCCGATGCAGGATATGACATCGCGTTGGACTGCGCGCGGGAGAATGGATTGAACTTGCCGGGCATACTTCGCTAAGCCTGTTCAATTGTGCCTGAAAGTGGGGCATGTGCGACAAGGGGACAGGCAGGATGACAGACTCGGACATCAACACACGCTACGAGGCGGCACGGCGGATTGCGGCGGTCGCCGGGACGGAAGCATTACGATATTTCCGATCCTTCGACACGCTGACCATCGATCGGAAGGGCCACCAGGATCTCGTGTCGGAGGGCGATCGGAACGTCGAACTTCTGGTTCGCAAAGAGATCGCCGAGGCTTTTCCCAAGGACGGGATCGTTGGCGAGGAACATGCCCCCGTCATCGGGACCAGCGGCTACACTTGGGTAATCGATCCGATCGACGGCACCGCAAATTTTGTCCGGGGCATTCCGGCATGGACGGTTGTCATTGCCGTCACCAGAGACGCCGATGTTGTCACCGGGGTGGTTCATGACCCTGTGCACGGTGAAATGTACCACGCCCGGCGCGATGGCGGCGCTTTTTGCAATGACCGGGCAATCAGGGTGGCTTCGGATTCGGTGATCACCGAGGGGTCGATCGGCGTGGGGTTTTCCGGGAGGACCAGCAACGCAGGTGTCGTGAAGGTGGTCGAAGCCATCGTGGGGGAAGGCGGCGTGTTCTTTCGCAATGCCTCTGGCGCGCTCATGCTGACCTATGTCGCCTGCGGCAAGCTGCTGGGCTACACCGAAGAGCACATGAACGCCTGGGATTGCCTCGCCGCGCAGCTTCTGGTGGCCGAGGCCGGCGGAGTCGTGGAAAAGCAGGATGCAGGCGAAATGATCGCCAAGGGCGGACGTGTGATTGCAGCTGCGCCAGGGGTCTGGCCCGATCTGCTGCGGATATCCAACGCGGCTTTCGGCTAGGAGGGCGGCAACAGGACGGGCCCCCGATCTTCGAATCCCAGCGTCACCTCGTCGCCAGCGGCAAAGGCGGTATCAACATCCTCGACCGTTGCGAAGATCTGCCCGAAATCGGCTGCGACAGTGTATTCCATGCGGCTGCCGACATAGGTCGCCTTCTCGATCCTTGCGGCCATTCCACCGCTGGACTTGGTACCCCGCGTAACGACCACGCGGCTGGGCCGAACCGCCAGGATTGCGGGGCCGACCGGCAAACCGCGGGCGGACAGCGTGGTTTTGTACCCGTCCAGACTGACCTCGGCCATATCGCCGGCAATCCTGTCGACAGAGCAGGGGATCAGGTTCGCCTCTCCGATGAAGTCGGCAACGAAGGCGTCGCTGGGCGCGTCGTATAGCTCTCTTGGCGTACCGATCTGTGCGATGCCGGCATTGCGCATCACGACGATCCGGTCAGAAACCGCCAAGGCCTCTTCCTGATCGTGGGTCACGTAGACGACCGTCAGGCCGAGCTTTTGCTGGATCTCGCGGATCTCTTCGCGCACCTGACGACGGAGCTTGGCATCAAGGTTCGAGAGCGGCTCGTCGAACAGCAGCACCTGCGGTTCAAGCACCAGCGCGCGGGCGACCGCGACGCGCTGCTGCTGTCCGCCCGAAAGCTCGCTTGGCAGACGTTCGGCATATTGCGTCAACCCGACCAGATCGAGTCCGGCAATCGCGCGGTCCCTGGTCTCCGCCTTGTTGAAGCCCGAGAATTTGAGACCGTAGGAGACGTTTTCAATCACGCTCATATGAGGGAAAAGCGCATAGGATTGGAACACCATCGACACGTCGCGGTCGGTCGCAGGCAGACCGGTCACGTCCTTGTCGCCGATCATGATCCGGCCTCTCGTGGCCATTTCGAGACCGGCGATCATCCGCAGCGTCGTGGTCTTGCCGCAGCCCGACGGGCCAAGCAACGTCACCAATGTGCCGGCCTCGATCGTTAGCGAGACGTCATCTACGGCCAGCACATCCTTGCCGAACATCTTCGACACGTTGTGAAAGCTGACCGAGGCCGCCTTGCCGTGAATCACTGCGTTCGCCATCTCTCTACCCTCCGGACCCGTGATCCATGCGCCGCCCGATCCTTGTTTTGCCGACCATCAGTTGCAGCAGCCCGACCGTGGTCAGCATCACGGCGATCAGCGTTGTGGAATAGGCGATCGCCAGACCGTAATCGTTGTTCTCGACCCGCCCGATAATATAGCTTGTGGCCATGTCGTATTTGGCCGAGACCAGAAAGATCACCGCCGAGATTGCGGTCATCGCCCGCACGAAACTGTAAACCAATGCCGCAAGGATTGCCGGGCGCAACAGCGGCAGGATTACCCCGCGAAATGTCTGCCAGCTGTTCGCGCCCAACGTCAGGCTGCTTTCGTCGAGCGACTTGTCGAGCTGGCTCATGCTGGCGATACCAGCCCGTACGCCCACCGGCATGTTGCGGAAGATGAAACTGACCACAAGGATGATGCCGGTCCCTGTCAGCTCTATCGGCGGCACGTTGAAGGCAAGGATGTAGCTGACGCCGATGACCGTGCCGGGGATTGCGAAACTCAGCATTGTCCCGAACTCGAAGGCGTTCTTTCCGGCAAAGCTCTGCCGCGTCAAAAGGTAGGCGGTAATCAACCCGACGGCGGCGGTCAGCGGCGCCGCAATCGTCGCGATCTGGATCGTGGTCCAGAAACTGTCCCAGGCCGAGCCGGTCCAGCGGATGCCGCCTTCGTCCAGCCGCAGCGAGAAGGCGGTGATGTAGTGCTTGAAGGTCAGCGTGTTGTTGACGCCCCAAAGTTCGACCACGCTGCCGTAAAGGATCATCAGGTAGATGATGACGGTGAAAGCGGTCCAGACCGCCGCGACCGCATAGACCGGAATCGACAGCCTGCGTGGCATTTGCGGATGCACGCCCGCATCGCCCTTGCCGGATACGGTCGTGTAGCTTTTCTTGCCCAGCCAGAACCGCTGGGCATAAAACGCGCCCAGCGTGAAAGCGAGCAGAACGATGGCCAGGACGGCCGCGCGCCCCTGATCGTATTGTGCCCCGACGATGGCAAAGAAGATCTCGGTCGAGAGCACGTCGTAATTGCCGCCCAACACCAGCGGATTGCCGAAATCGGCCATGCTTTCGATGAAGCCCAGCAGGAACGCGTTGGCGAGGCCCGGTCGCATCAACGGTAGCGACACGGTGCGAAAGGTCTGCCATTTGTCGGCCCTCAGTGTCTGGGCGGCTTCCTCCATCGACGGGCTCACGCCTTCGACGACGCCGATCAGGACGAGGAAGGCGATCGGCGTGAATGCCAGAACCTGTGCGATAAGAATGCCGGGAAGGCCATAGATCCACCGGGTCGGGCGAATCCCAAATAGATCGGCGACCCAAGTCGTGACCGACCCGGACAGACCGAAAAGCAGGATGATTGCCAGACCGATGACAAAGGGCGGTGTGATGATCGGCAGCACAGTCAGCGCCCGCAGGCCTTGCTTGTAGCGAAAGCCGGAACGGGTAACGACAAGCGCGAAGACCAGCCCCAGAAGCGTCGTGATGATGCCGACCAGCACTGCCAGGAACAATGAATTCCACGCTACACCGCAGCGTCCGCCGAAAAGGCACCCCAGCGCCCAGATCCGGTCATCGAAAAACTTGGCGAGAAAGACAGCGACAGAGTAGCTGCCGTCTTCGGTTATGAAAGCCGCCAGCAGTGTCTTGGCGATGGGGAAGAAGACGAAAATCGAAACGATCGCGATGACGCCGCCAATCGAAGAGACGACGAAGACGTCGCCATTCACCGCACCCCGCGCGGCGATGCCCTGGGTGAAGAAGAAAAGGTAGGCGCTGGCCAGCAGCAATGCACCGTAACCCATGCCGAACTGCCGATCATCGAGCGGGCCGAACAGAGCCTCGAGCCAATCGAAGGACCATCCGCGGATGCCGATGCCGAAACCCTGAGCGATCAGCCATCCAAACCCGAAAGCGCCGGCGGAGATAAGAACCTTGGCATAGATCGGCTCGGTCTTGCGGCGGTTCAGAACGAAAAGCGGCAAGATCAGGGGCAGAAGCAGCGGCGCCAGCCACCACTTCTGACCCATCGCCAACAGCATCGCAGCCGGGGCATGGTCCGTGTCCATCGGATACCCGTCGAACAGCCATTCGAAACGGAAGAACCCCTCGTCGATCCCGTACCAAGGCAGGACCAGAAAGCCGACCCACCCGACAATGGTCCAGAAGATCAGAACCGGATGGACGGTTCGTTCAGTGGTCGCAATCCTCACCTGTTACTGCGGCAGCACCGACACCTCGTTGTCCCACTTTTCCAACAGCCGCTTGCGCGTATCACTGGAGCCGTATGTCTTGAAGTCGTAGTCGATCAGCTTGATGGACGACAGGTCCGGCGCCTTGTCAGAGGTTTCCGCCGACATGTTCGACGGCACCTGAAAGGCATCGACCTGAAGCGCGAGATTCTGCGCCTCGGCACTCAGCGCCCAGTCGTAGAACTGTTTGGCCTCGTCGATGTTGCGCGCGCCCTTGATGATCGACATCGAGCCGATCTCATAACCGGTGCCCTCGCAGGGGGCGACCACCTTCACAGGGAATCCGGCGACGGCCTGCGCCACGGCATCGTGCATGAAGACAATACCGATGGTGGTTTCGCCAAGGCCGGCAGCCTTTATCGGGGCCGAGCCGGATTTGGTGTACTGGTTGATGTTGGCGTGCAGGCCCTTCATGTATTCGAAGCCCTCATCTTCGCCGAAAAGCTGCGCCATCGTGGCAAGCGTCGTATAGGCCGTGCCCGAAGAGTTCGGGTTCGCCATCTGCACATGACCCTTGAATTCCGGCTTCAGCAGATCCTTCCAGCAGGCGGGTTCCGGCAAGCCCTCGGCGGCCAGAAGATCGGTGTTGTAGCCATAGCCAAGCGCCCCCGAATAGATACCAATGGTCTTGTCGCCGGCGCTTTCGGCCTGTGCGATGGACCATGGATGCAGCTGCTCGCGCATCGGGCTGACATAGGGTTCGGTCAGATCCTCTTCGGCGGCCTGAAGATGCGGATCGCCAGTGCCGCCCCACCAGACATCGCCCTTCGGGTTGGCCTCTTCAGCCTTGACCTGGGCGAAGGTTTCGCCAGAGCTCTTGCGGGTCATTGCGACATCGACGCCGGTCGCGTCCTCGAACCCGCGCGCCATCAACTGGCACCATTCTTCCTGCGCACTGCAATAGAGCGTCAGGTTCGCGGCTGAAACGGACGTGGACCCAATGCCGCTCGCCAGCGCCAAGAACGCTGGCGCAATCAGGTGTTTTTTCATGATTTTCCCTCCCAGGTTTGCAACTTTTCTTTATTATAGTTTTGTGACAGCGTATGTACGGCTGCCTCTTCTGGCAATTAAAATCCGCTTGCCGTGAAAATCGGCAGGGGGGCGCGGCAAGGTTGACCGCGCGAGGAAAGGTCACTGTGATTGGCACTGTTTATGTTCAACCTGGCCGGTGCTGTAGCGCTTCTGCTTTGGGCGGTACGGCTTGTGCGCACGGGGGTCGAGCGCGGTTTTCTGGTCGAACTGCGGCGATGGCTTCGGAACAGTTCCAACAGCACGTTCCTGTCACTTGGCAGCGGTTTGGTGGCCGCCGTTCTGATGCAGAGCTCGACAGCCGTCGCGATCCTGACGGCTGGGTTCGTGTCGGCAGGAACCCTGACAGCCACTGTTGGCCTCTCGGTCCTTCTGGGCGGTGATCTCGGATCGGCGCTTGTCGCCAAACTGCTGATCCTGTCGCCCACATGGGTAATCCCGGCGCTGCTGGTTCTGGGCGTCTCATTGTTCCTGCGCGGAAAGCAGAAGAACACCCGGCAGATCGGCCGGATCCTGATAGGCCTGGCGCTGATCTTCGTGGCGCTCGGGATGATCCGGACCACCACGGAACCGCTGAAAGAAGTCGCCGGGCTGACGGCGATCCTCACCTATCTGGGCAACGACTACTTTACCGCATTCGTCATCGGCGCGGTCTTCGCCTGGGCCGCGCATTCCAGCGTCGCGGCGGTACTGCTGATCGTGACGCTGGCCAGCAACGGTGCATTGCCGATCTCTGGCGCGATGGCCCTGATACTGGGCGCGAATTTCGGCGGCGCGATGATCGCATTCGCGCTGACCCTGGCCTCTATCCGGCAGGCGCGTCAGGTCATCCTGGCCAATGTGCTGCTGCGCGGTGGCGGCGCGGTGGCGGCCATGGCCCTGCTGGTATTCATCCGACCGGACTATGGTTGGTTGGGCGCGACAGCAGCGCAGCAGGCGATCAACCTGCACATCGCGTTCAACTTTGTCATCGCACTTGTCGGGCAGATCCTTGCGCGGCCGGTTCTGGCGCTGTCCACTTTGTTGCTCCCGGTCGAACCGGCCCGGCCACAGGAACTGACCCGGATCAGTGCACTGGATGAGAGCCTGCTGGACAAGCCTGATCGGGCGCTGGCCAGTGCCACCCGCGAAATCCTGCATATCGGCGAAACGGTCGAAACCATGCTGAGCACCGTCATCCGGCTTTATGACCGTTGGGACGACGATGTCGCGGAACTGATCGCCCAAAACGAAGCCGAGGTCGATAAACTCCACTTCAAGACCAAGGTCTTCCTGGCAAGATTACAAGGCCACGCGATCGGCGAGGAAGCCGCGCAGAGCAGTATGGATCTGACCATCATTTCGGTTAACCTCGAAGCCGCCGGCGACCTGATCGCGCGCAATCTGGTCGGGTTGTCCCGCAAGATGCAGGTCGAACGGCTGCGGTTTTCCCAGGCCGGCTGGCGCGAGCTATGCGATTTTCATGACCGGGTGCTCTCGAACGCTCAACTCGCGCTAAACGTGCTGCTGACCGGCGATCCGGATGCGGCGCGGCAACTGGTCGAGGAAAAAGAACAGGTCCGAGATGTCGAGTCGCAACTGCAATCCTACCATATCGACCGGCTGCGCGCCGAAAAGTCCGAAAGCCTTGCCACAAGCAACATCCACCAGGAAACACTGCGGTCGCTGAAGCAGATCAACACCGCGTTCTCGATGATTGCCTATCCAATCCTGAGCCAGAGCGGCGATCTGCTGTCCAGCCGTCTGGCCGATGCGGACTCGGCCGAGTGACCGCGCCTGACCCGCCGGTCCGATAGCTGGCACATCCAGAAATGGTCATCGACCCGTTGGACCTGGTGACAACAAGGAAGTCCTGGGCCAGAGGACGCCGGTGGTGGTGCCCGTCCACCGTGCTGTTCCGCCCTTAGTGTTGGGGAATCGAGGATAACCGAAGTGCATCAAGAGGAATGAACCGGACGAGATTGCTGCTTGGCCATGCCCGGTACCCGGCGGTCGTAATTCCTCTTTCGTCACCAGATCCGGGTGTTCGATGAAACTGACCGCTCAATTTCGACCGGTCAAAAATAGTTCCCCATCATTCATCACCTCGCTGACCGATGTCACAAAACCGTAACAAAACTTTTGCATAGGGTTCACGAAGCATGACTAAACGCCGCGATAGGTCGAACTGCTGCGGCCTATGAAAGCAACCAGGAGTTTCCATGTCATACGTCAAGTTTTCCACATCCGCGCTGTCGGTGCTCGCCCTTTGCGCGACAGCGGCCGTTGCGCGCGATGAAATCCGTATCGTCGGCTCGTCTACCGTGTTCCCTTACACGCAAGCCGTTGCCGAGCAATTCTCGAACAACACCGGTGCACCTTCGCCGGTCGTCGAATCCACCGGAACCGGCGGCGGCATGCAGATCTTCTGCGGCGGCATCGGCGAAGCGCATCCCGACCTGACAGGCGCCTCGCGCGCCATGAAGAAGTCGGAATACGATCTTTGCGTAACGAACGGCGTGACCGATATCACCGAGGCATTGATCGGATTCGACGGTCTGTCGATGGCTATATCGCGCTCCAATGATTTCGACTGGGATGTGACGCTGCCGGAAATCTATCTTGCTCTGGCCGCTCAAGTGCCGGTCGATGGCGAGTGGGCCGACAACCCCTACACCACATGGGATCAGATCAACCCCGAACTGCCTGCCGTGGAAATTCTGGCCTATGGCCCCCCGCCGACCTCGGGCACTCGTGATGCTTGGGTCGAACTGGCCATGTGGGCCGGTTGTGAAGAGCTGGATTTCGTCAAGGACGGCGGCTTTGATGGCGACTGGGTTGAAGAGAATTGCTCGCGCATGCGCACCGATGGGCCTTTCGTCGAAGCCGGCGAGAACGACAACCTGATCGTGCAGCGGCTGGATGCCGATCCGAATGCCATGGGCATCTTCGGATATTCATTCCTGTATGAAAACCTGGACAACCTGAAGGGCGTCATGATCAACGGCGTCGAACCCAACTCCGACACCATCGCTGACAAGTCCTACCCGGTGTCGCGCCCGCTGTACTTCTACGTAAAGAACGCGCATCGCGGCGTGATCCCGAACTTGCAGGAATTCGTCGAGGAATACATGTCCGACGATGCGCTGGAGCAGGGCGGCTACCTGTCCGAGCGCGGTCTGGTGTCGCTGGAGGCTGAACGTATGGAAGCGCTGCAAACCGCCGTCATCGACGGCGAGAACATGTCTGCCCCGGAATAATACTCCTTGTGCTTAGCCCCCGGCGCTGATGCGCCGGGGGCATCCTCTTTTTTCGGATTTGGTACCATGACACTTGCCGCATTTGCGATCCTGCTGGCCGCAACCCTCATCGGTTATTTCCTCAACCGCCAGGCTGCGGCGCAGATCTGGAAGGGCGGCGAACGACTTCATTCCCTGTCCGGGTTTCACGGGCTTTTCTCTGCGCTTGTCGTACTCGTGCCGGTGCTCGTACTCATGCTGTTCTGGCTGGTCTTGCAGGGCCCGGTCATCGACCGGCTGGTGATGGGGGCATTGCCCGACGGCTCTCTGGATGGACTGGACAGCGGCGGCATTCAGCTGGTGCTGGCCGAAATCAAGAGCCTGGCGCGCGGTTTGGTCTTCGGCACCCCCGAGCCATGGAAATACGACGCCGCTGAACGTCTGGTGCGGTTGCAGAACAATTCCACCATCGCCCTCGTTATCTTGGTAAGCGTTCTGGCTCTGGCGCTGATCGCATTCGCCCGCAGCAAGGTAAGGGCAAACTTCCGCGCTCGTCAGGGAGTCGAGCGGATCGTGTCCGGCCTGATGATCTTCTGTTCGGTCGTCGCGATCTTCACCACCGTGGGCATCGTCGCGGCGCTGATCTTCGAGACAATGAAATTCCTGTCGATGGTGCCGCTGACCGAATTCTTGTTCGGCACCAACTGGGAACCGCAGATCCCGATCCGCGACGACCAGATTGCAGCCGCGGGTGCATTTGGCTGGGTGCCGGTGATGCTGGGGACCCTGGTGATCACCGTGATCGCAATGACGGTCGCGGTGCCGGTCGGCCTGTTTTCGGCGATCTACCTGAACGAATTCGCTGCGCCCAAATTCCGCGCCGTGGCCAAGCCGATCCTCGAGATCCTCGCCGGGGTTCCGACGGTGGTCTACGGCTTCTTCGCGATTCTTACCGTGGCCCCGGCGATCCGGGCCTTCGGCGAATCGCTGGGCCTGCCCATCGCGCCCAACACCGCATTGGCGGCAGGCGGGGTGATGGGCATCATGCTGATCCCGTTCATCTCGTCCTTTGCCGACGATGCACTGTCGGCAGTGCCGCAGGCGATGCGCGACGGTGCTCTTGGTCTGGGCTCGACCCGGTCCGAGATGATGCTGAAAGTGCTGTTCCCGGCGGCCATTCCGGGCATCGTCGGCGGCATCCTGCTGGCGGTGAGCCGGGCGATCGGCGAGACGATGATCGTGGTGATGGCCGCAGGCCTGATCGCCAAGATGACGATCAACCCGCTGGACAGCGTCACGACCGTGACCGTCCAGATCGTGACCCTGCTGATCGGCGACACCAGTTTCGACAACCCCAAGACGCTGGCGGCGTTTGCGCTGGGCATGATGCTGTTCATCGTGACGCTGATCATCAACATCTTCGCCTTGCGCATCGTGCGCAAGTATCGCGAAGCCTATGATTGAGACTTGAGCAATGACCGATGTTCCCAATGGCGACCTCGGCCCCGGCAGCGGCGGCAACAAGACCAGCCGCATCGTGCGCGCCGGGCTGGCCCGCCGCCACCGAAGCGAACTGATCTTGAAGGCCGCGGGTCTGGCGGCGATCCTCTTTGCCTTTTCCATGCTGCTGATCCTTGTCGGCTCGCTGGTGGGCAGCGGCTACAAGGCCTTCACCCAGACCCATATCGAGCTTGAGGTCTATGTCGATCCTGACGAGATCGAGGTCGATAAACTGCCGCGCGGCGGGTTCGACGACGTGTTGGAGGCCGCGCTGCTGGCGCGATTCCCCTCGGTCACCGAACGCGCCGAACAGCGCGAGCTGGGCCGCATCTTCTCGAACGGGGCCCAATTCACACTGCGCGACCGGGTCGTGGCGGATCCTGGCCTGATCGGCCAGACCGTGACCGTCCGCGCGCCTCTGTCGGATCCCTACGACCAGCTGAACAAGGGCCTGATCGAGCGTGAAACGGCCGAGGTGAATCGCCGTCTGGATGACCGCCAGATCGCCTGGTTCGATGCTCTGGACGAAGAGGGGCTGATCACCACGCCGTTCAACTGGGCGCTGTTCACCAACGCGGATTCGCGCTTTCCCGAACTTGCGGGACTCAAGGGCGCGCTGGTGGGATCGTTCTGGGCGCTGCTGACCTGTTTCATCATCTCCGTCCCGCTGGGGATCGGCGCCGCGATCTATCTCGAGGAATTCGCCCCCCGCAATCGGCTCAGCGACTTGATCGAGGTGAACATCAACAACCTTGCCGCGGTGCCGTCGGTGGTGTTCGGCCTGCTGGCGCTGGCGGTGTTCATAGGCTGGTTCGGCATGCCGCGATCTGCGCCATTCGTCGGCGGCCTGACCCTGGCCCTGATGACCATGCCGACCATCATCATCGCCACACGCGCGGCGCTGAAAGCGGTTCCTCCTTCGATCCGCGAGGCTGCCCTGGGGGTGGGCGCATCGGAGCAGCAGGTGGTATTCCAGCACGTGCTGCCGCTGGCCATGCCCGGCATATTGACCGGCACCATCATCGGGCTGGCGCAGGCGCTGGGGGAAACCGCGCCGCTGCTGCTGATCGGCATGAACGCGTTCATCACCTCGGCCCCGTCGAGCCCGTTCGACAGCGCAACCGCGCTGCCGACGCAGATCTTCATCTGGGCCGACAGTCCCGAGCGGGGCTTCGTGTCGCGGACCTCGGCCGCGATCCTCGTGCTGCTCGGCTTTCTGATTACCATGAATGCCATCGCCATCTTCCTGCGGCACCGCTTCCAGCGACGGACGTGAGGGGACGACAGATGAATGACATGCGGATCATCAACAGGACCACCCGAAGGCATGATATAAAGATCGCGGCCAAGGGCGCGAAGTTCTATTACGGCGACGCGCGCGCCATATAGGACGTCCCGGTCGAGATCTAGGACAGGACTTCACAGCGTTCATCGCTCCTTCCGGCTGCCGCAAGTCGACCTTCCTGCGCATCCTGAACCGGATGAATGACACGATTTATATCTGCCGGGTCACGGACGACATAACGCTCGATGGCAAGGACATCTACGTTCCCAGGATAGACCCTGTCCAGCTGCACGCCAAGGTCGGCATGGTCTTTCAGAAACCGAACCCCTTTCCCAAGCCGATCTATGACAACATCGCCTACGGCCAGCGACCTGCGCACGGTCATGACGGTGATCAAGATCAGCGCCAACCTCGAACGTTGCGGCGACTAAGCCAAGAACATGGCCAAACGGACCCGCGTCCTGGCGGAAAGCCAGTCGATCGGCTGCGCCTCGGTATCGATCCGCCGCATGGCGCGCGATGTCCTGCTGATGCTGCAGGAAGCGCTTGATGCCCATATCCAGCGCGACGCCGCGAAGGCCATGCTGGTCATCCTGAAGGACGAGGATATCGACCAGCTTTACAATGCGCTGTTCCGCGAATTGCTGACCCACATGATGGAAGATCCACGGGACACCACGCCCTGCATGCATCTGCATTTCATCGCGAAGAACGTGGAACGGATGGGCGATCACGTGACCTCGATCGCCGAGCGGGTGATCTACCTGGTGACCGGCGAGCTTCCCAAGCAGGACAAGACACCGTTCATGGGCGAGGAGGCCTGACTGCAATGTCCGCGGATCATCCGAGCGTTCTGATCATCGAGGATGAGTCGGCACAGCGCGAGGTGCTGGTGTACAATCTAGAGCATCGTCCATTTAATCTGCAACGTATCCGGCAGCCTTGAAAAAGTTGCGACACTCCTCGGGCGGGAAGAGTTCACAGGTTTTTGCGACCGACTGGAATAGTGCATCGAAGGTTCGGGCTTTGAGCCGTCGCAG
>JAGXFH010000041.1 GCA_024637315.1 Brevirhabdus sp. | reverse complement strand
GTTGCCATAATTCCAGTTCACCTCTGAGCTGTATGACTGTCATTCGAACGGCAACAAAGAAGCGATTGCTGTCGGAATAGCTCCGGCAATTCTCGATTTTCTTCCGTTTGCGGCGAAGGCATGACGAGATTTGACAGCAGTGATCTCATTGCCCTCCTGGTCGTTAATCTCCGGTTAAAGATAACAACACTCTCCCGACCGCGCTGCATCGCTTTGTCGCCGAACTTGCAGGCGATGCCATTTGCTGCGGGGGCAAGAAAACAGGTAACGAGTCATGGATAGATTGTCTGAAATGGAGTCCTTCGCCGCCGTCGTGGACCAAGGAGGTTTCACCGATGCGGCCAGAAAGATGGGAATTTCGAAATCTGCCGTTTCGAAGCATGTTTCTTCTCTTGAGGCGCGCCTGGGGGTGCTGCTTTTGAACAGAACCACGCGGCGGGTCAGCCCCACGGAAATTGGCCTTGCGTATTATGATCGCGCCCGGCGTGTGCTGAACGATGCCGGCGAAGCGGATTCGCTGGTGACGTCGATGCAGTCCGCACCATCGGGTTTGCTGCGGATCTCGGTCGCCACCGATTTCGGCGTCAACCACCTGTCGCCGATCCTGGGTGAATTCCTTCAGGAATTCCCCGATATCACCATGAACATGGTGCTGAACAATCGCTACGTCGAACTGATTTCCGAAGGTTTCGACATGGCGATCCGGATCGGCGAGCTGGAAGACAGCACGCTGCGCGCCCGCAAGCTGACCGAAACTACCAAGCGCATGGTCGGCTCGCCCGGCTATTTCCAGAAGCATGGCCGCCCGCAAAGGATCGACGACCTGAACGAGCACAAGCTTCTGCACAATTCCACTCAGGCCAACAATGCCGTCTGGAAACTGACCGCCCCCTCGGGCGAAAAGCGTCAGGTGCGGACGGCCGGGTGGCTGACGGTGAATGACGGACAATCCCAATTGAACGCCGCCATTTCCGGCCTCGGAATCGCCTATCTCCCGTCGTTCCTTTACGCGGAAGCTCTTGCGAGTGGCCTGGTCGAAGAAGCCATACCGGGCTTGCCTGTCGAGACGCAGGGCATTTACGCAGTCTACCCACCAGGCCGGTTCACCCAGCCCAAGGTTCGCGCCTTCATCGACTTTCTGGTTCAGACCTTCGCCGACAAGGGGCCAGACGCCTGGTAGTGGTTACGGCCGGATGACGGTTCATGTGGGTGTGGCTTTGCTCCGACCTCCAACCCGGGGGCAGAGCAACAAAAGACATGCCCGGTTGAACCTACTGATAGACTCGCTGCCACAATGCGTTGAACGCCGAAACGTCTTCTGATGCGAACATCACGAGCGCCAGGGAAGTTTCGGCTTTGATGTAGGCGATTGATCTTGCGCCATCATCGCCCGGTCCCAAGATCGCGCACCGAGCGCCGTCTGCATCCGCCGCACAGCTGTTCAAGCTGCGATCGATTGCCGACAGGTCGCTTTCGGCAAGCGCCGCCAGTCGCCCGGTATCCTCTTCAGTCCCGGATTTCTGAATGATTCCCGGAGCATCGAGTCGAAACCAGGCCGTCGAAAGATCCGAGCAGGCTTTCATGAAGGTGTCCAGTCTTTCTGCCGGGTCTTGCGAGGTGCTGCCATACAGATCGATCCCCCAAGCCTCTGCCAGCGCAGCAGACGAACAGCCGATCTCTTCGGGGTCGATATCGCGGCCCAGCCGGGAAGTCCTGATCCTTGGGGGTTTCGCACCTGCGAAAAGGTCGTCGATGGCCTGGACAAGTCCTGTGGTCATCAGTTCACCGCCCTCTTCGCCTTGCGGCGCAATTGCACCGTTGAAACGCAGCAGGCGCCTGTTTGCGACTTCCAGAACCAGGGCATCCGCGCCATCGTTGCGAAAGGTCAGGGTGCTGGGAAGGATGATCTCGTCGATCTCTTGCAGGATCGCCTGCAAGCGATCGCGTCTGCCCACGGCGCCAATTTCTCGACCATCTGCCGCGACTGGGCTGGCGGGGGAGGCGAACTTTGCGATCTTGTGTTCCAGTCTGCGAACATCTGTCACTTCGAAGTTCCCATTTCAGTTGGATTGCCACGTTGGATCATTTGCTTGCCGCGATCTCGTCAAATCTGCTTTTTGCAGCCTCAAGCAACCGGGCAATGTCAACCGCGGGAGAGCACACAAGTATCAGCGCTTCGGACATATCCTGCGGCAACCGCAAGAATACGGTTGTCTGAGATTGTGAAACAACCACACTTTGCCGCAGCATCGTGATCTGGGGCAGGTCCAGCGCATTGGCGAAAGCCGTTGCGGCCTGGCCGAGAAACTGAACGGTGGCTGCTTGACAAAAGGCGTCCAGCCGCTCTTGGGGTTGCCTGACCCTGGCGCTGACACCGAGCACGATACCCGATGACATATCGACCAACGCCACAATCTGCGACTCGGGGAACTCTTCTAGCAATGCTTTCAGATGTTCCTGAATCATTTTTGACGACACTCTGTGAAACGCCCCGCGCGAACAGCCGGGTCAACTTGTTCTCTTGCCAGATGACAAACGCCCGCCTTGCATGCCGCATTTTGCCTGGCGCGGCAACACGACGTCATTGCAAAGACTGGCCCGAGGCGTCGTTTCAACCGCCTTTCAACTGCAAGCATATCTCATTTGCCGCACCTCTCGAGAGAAATCTTGAATCGCTCACAAGCCTTCCTGATTGGAAGCCAATTGTATGTGGTCCTGCCGATTGCCGGCGGGGCGGCGTGAACCAACGGCGCCAGAACCGCTGCTGTCCGGTCGTGGTGTTGTCGGGCCAGCAGGTGAAGCGACCTTGACCCGTGCTGGCATGACATTGGGTGCATTCGGTTCATTCTTGTTTGTCGCGATGTCCAGCCGGCGTACTTTGGGATCATTCGGGATTGACGCAAGGGTGGTTTCGGTTGCGGAGGTCTGTGGCGCATTTGGCCGGCAATCGCTGCTTTCTGATGCCCGCAATGTACCCGCCGACTGCCTGGGCGCAGATGATCGCAAGGCTTGAGACAGGTCGTGCGTCAGATCGACGAGGCATTGCGTGAAGGCTTCCGCGCCGCTCGTCGTCCAAAGGTCGCGATCATTATGCCCTTCCAGGGCCTCGCTCAGCGAAATCGGAAACAGTCCTGCAAACAGTTCCTGGGTCTCTCGGCGAACACGCTTTACGACCTTCTGACGATCCGATTCCGTCAGCAATTTGTCGATGCGGGTTATCAGCAGGAAGCTCTTTTCAAAGAGTTCCGGTGGCATGGTCTTCCAGACCGCGGCCTCGCTCTGACGCCATGCCTGAGTTGCGTGTGTGCACCACAGGACACCGTCGGCATTGTGAAGGACACGTTGCCACACTTCGGCTGACATGTTTGGGTCCGAGATGCCGGGCATGTCTATGAGATCGCAAAGTTCCAGAATATCGGATTTCAGGAAGATCCGGATAACGGCGGTGTCCGCCAGCGGAGCCCGGTCAAGTTGCGCGATGTCGACTGGGATGACATTTCCTTCCAGGTCCTCCCGGTAGGCGGCATCATCCCCATAGGACATCCAGACGGGTGGAAGCTGGGTCGCCGTTACCTGGACCGGTAAGGGATTCGAGCCGATCAGAAGATTGGCGAGCGTGCTCTTGCCGACACTGAATTCTCCCATGATTGCTATCCGGGGCTTGCGCGGTGCCGGCGCTTCCGAGTTGGCCGTTGAGGTTTCCAGATTGGTCATGCTGGTTCTGCCCTTCTTTCCGTTTGTCACGCGAGATGCAGGTTCAGTGTCTTCAGTGCAGAGTCGATCACGCTTTGGCGATCGCTGCGGGTTTGGACACCAAACATCTTTTTCAGTTCGTCTGGTTCGGCGCCCGCATGATCGACCGCGCGCATCAGAATTTCCCGCTGGTCGGCCAGGAATTCCTTCAGAACGCTGCTCGCTTCGGCGCCTACTGCAACCGCTTGTTTCACTTTCAGTTCATTCACGATCGGGTCGGTTTCTTCCATGATCATCTTGTGGAAATTTGATGCAAAAGCCTGATATCCGCGGCGTCGCTGCCACCAGCTTTTCCACCAGCCTGACTGAAGGTCGAGCGCAATCGTCTGACCCAGGAAGATTGGCGGTGGGGCCTGCGGCGCACTTGGCGCTTCAACGTGAAAAGAGGACCCAAGACCACTGAAGGTATTGCTGTAGATTTCACGAAGATCGTTTGCCGCCGCCTCGAATACTTTTTGTGCGGCGCTTTGGGTACGTGTTCCAAACACCAGATAAGAGGATCGCAACAGTAGCCGCAGGCCCGTCGGATCGTATTTCCAAACGGCCTCTTCACCAAAGTTCTCAAGATGTGCAATCAGTGACGCCGTCGCGCGATCCAGAAAACTGCGATGGGACCGGTCGATCCGTGTTTGAAAACCGCTCACCAGGTCGTTCATGGTGCTTTCGAGCGTGTTTACGCTTTGCGCCGCAAGTTCGTCCAGCTTGCCTGCAACCACCTCCGTATTGATGAGTTTGCCGTCCCAGCCGTCCAGCTTCGACATCGCGGCCTGATTGGCGGCATTCAAGCCGTTTGCCAAGTTGATCGCGTTCCGGGCAACCTTGTCGAGCGCCTCTTGCGCCGTACCGTTCGCGATCCGGTCTGCCAGCGCGGTGAACAAGGCAGGCAGGCCGGAAAGGGCCCAGATCATTTCGGTCGGGCCATCGGCTTCCGGCATGTTCGGCAGCTGTTGCTCTGCCCAGTTGATCAGCGCCTCGGCGCTTTCGCCGGCCAGACTGTCGACGCTTCCTGAAAGCGCTTTGTTTGCCCAGTAAGCGCTGCCGAAGATAATCTGCAGGTCCGACGGAGCTTCATGCTTCTGCAGGGTCTTTCGGATGCTCGATTCGATCTCGGGCACTTGTTTGGCGGGGTCCGAAAGTTCGTCAATTCTGTTCACGAAGATGATCACATCGCGGGACCTGATGTTCGAAATCAATCGTATCAGGGCCATGTCCACAGAAGACAGTGCCTGATGCGCGGACAGGATCACCACACACAAACGGCTGTCCCGGATCGCGCGGATCGTAATCTGTTCGCGCATCATGAACGTATCGTTCACGCCAGGCGTGTCGCGGATGCACAGACGCGTCGGAATCTCGGGCCGGGCAAAATACAGATCGGCAGATTTCGTGATATCGGCAAACCGGCCCTGGGAATCCCTCGGGGCTTCCCCCTCGTCCAGGTCTTCTCCCAGGCAAACATAGCGCTCGATCAGGTCCTGGTCGAAATAGCCGTAGTCATGTTCCTGACCCAACAAGAGCTCGAACCGGCGGCCAAGCCGCGCGCGCGACTTCTCGCGCATCTGTTCAACTTGTTCGCGCAGCTGCCTCAACTCGTCGTCAGCACCCGCCCGGCTGGCAAGTTCACCAATCCTGCCGCCCTTCAGCAAGAGCCTGTTCCACTCATCCTCATCAAAAAACTGAAACAGCGCGCTGTTGTCGGCCGGGTCTGCCACGGGTGACATGTGCAGCGACGTGACGACCGAGGTCCACGGATTCACATCGGCCGGAAGAAGGTTCGGGGTCGCGGCCATGGCGTTGATCAGAGACGTCTTGCCGGCCTTCACCTGGCCGATCAAGGTCACGCTTGGCTCGAAATCGTCGAGTTGGCATTGAAGCCGGATCGCTATGCGAGCAGTCGTTTCATCGCCAATGTCGGCAAGTTGCGCCAGAATCGCCTTCAGTTCTTGGGACCGTTTGGCATAGTCGGCCAGCCCTTCCGATCCCATGCGCAAAAGGTCAGTGTTGATCGGCGGCGGAAGTTCATGGTGATCGTCAATTCTGGCTTCGGCGTTCATTCAGCACCTTCGCAGACTTCATTTCGCCCCATAGCGGAAGAGCTATCGGCATTGTTAACCAAGAGATCACAAACCTCGTTCCTTGGTCCCATTTCTGTCGATTGTCTGTCAAAAGAAGGTGATTGTGAGGCAGAAACGGGGCTCGATTGCGCAGTTTGGCCGCAATCAGGCGGCCAGACGGTATTCCAGACCTCGCCGCACCTGAAGCAACAGGGTGACCGCATCGGCAGCTGGGTTGATGCCGTTCTCTGTCTCCATCAACAGCAATAGCTCTGCGGCGTCCAGAAGGTCTTCCTGAAGCTCGACCAGCACAGGATCAGCGATGTCTTGTTCAGCGACAAGGTCCGCAAGTCCGTTGGCGGTCTCACCGCAGTAGTTCAGGATGACGGACGGGTCCGGATGTGAGGGGTCCGCACTGATCCCGCGAAGTTCCGACGCGCGGCATTTGAGATATTCCAACGCGGTCGTGGCCAGATCCGCTGCCGAGATCGCAGCCCCTTCGACGCCCTTGTCAGCCACTTGCTGTGTTGTCGCTGCCGCCAGGTCGGCGTGCTGAATCTTTGTTGCGCCATCTTGCTTGAGAGGTGTCTTTCGACCGTGCCGGCTGAGAAACGCAAGGGCGCTGTCCATGTCCGCGCCGCGACCCTGTCCTGCCAGCCGCAGCACTGCAGCCATCAAGGCGCTGCCACCGCTTGCCTTGAGGGCGGATGCCCCGGCTTGAGTGTCTTGTTTCGCAGCATCAATGGCTTGAAAGGTCGCAATTGGAAACACGCTATGGAACTCGTCAGCGGCCACGTCTTGTACTGTTGCGATCCTTTGGGTCAGGATGCCCTGAGCGACCAGCAGGTCTGCCTTCGCAAGAACAAGGAAGCCGTGATCCTTCAATGCGTCCGGGGCTCCAGTCCAGAGATTCTGCTCTTCTGGCAGGAACTCTTGCGTACACCAAAGCACCATGTCTGCCTGGCTCAGGGCCCAATCGAAAGCCGTCGACTGCCGGGTGGCTGGCCCGCTCAGATCGACTTCAAACAGGCTTAGCCGTTTCAGTATCGGCAGGTCAGTCTCGATCTTGACGGATGCCGGGACTTCGCCGGAAGGGGCCTTAGGGGCGACACCCTCCAGAACTGTAATGGCACCATCACTGCTTGTGAAAATCGTGCGCGAAGAGTCGCCCCAAGCCAGTTCGAGAATTGGAAAACAGGCGTCCTTTGGGACGACAGCCTTTCCTGCCAGAAAATTGAGCAGTGTCGACTTTCCACTGTCCTGAGGCCCCAGTATGACGCAACTCACCGGGGATTTCAGTCGATCCAGAAGCCGCTGGCCCGCCTTTCTGGCGTGGCCCGGCAACCCGCCTGATACCAACGCCTGCTCAAGTCTTGTCAGAGGAGAGTCGTCGGCAGGGGCAGGGCTCATCCGTTTTGGTCCGTTGCATGGGAGGCCCTGCGAGACTGGAAGAGGTTCCCAATTGCAGAGCGGGGGCGAACGGCATGCACGAATTGTTCGTGGCCTGATCCGGTTTCAGCAACCAGCTTGACTTGGCGTGGCACCGCGGCGGTTTGCTTGTGCACCTTGATGACTGATAACGATGTATTGTCCTGCTCCGGGTCATCCAGATGCTTCAATTCATTCAAGAGGGCTTGTGCAATATGCAGGCTGCTATCCAACTTGTTCTCGATCAAGGCTTTTTCGATCTGCTCGTTGCTCAGGAATTGCAGACCGTCGCTGGCCACGATCACGATATCACCGTCGGCCAGTTCGACGGGCGCTTTGGGGCAGTCGATGCGCGCAATTTCACGTCCGATCAGCACCGACGTAAGGCAATTGAGATCGGGGTGATCCTCTCCGCTTGCCTTCGAGAGCAGGCCGGACTTGACCATGTATTCGATCTGCGGCGCCATTGAATGGTCTTCGTTCAATTGCCTCAACTTGTCGTCGCGGAAAAGCAGCAACGGAGAGTCGCCGATCGAAATCCAGAACAGCCGGTCCCGGACGAAGACTGGAGCCACAAGTGTTGTCCCCATCCCTGCGGTTTCGGGATGCCCGGCGACATGCCCCTTCACGCACTCATTTGCGGCCAGGGCCGCGTCTCGAAGAATGTCGGTGATGTCGGCCTCGAACGCCTTTTCGTCACCACTTTGCAACTTCAGTTCGCTGAAGACCTCGGTAACCACGATCTTGCTTGCCACATCCCCGGACGCGTGGCCCCCCATGCCATCGGCAAGCACCACGAAACCCAGGTTTGCGCCCAGCGGGAAATCTGTGACGATTGCGTCTTCCTGACACTCCCGTCGGCCCACGCTTATGGCGGAGGCCGCATCAAAGCGGATATCAGGCAATCGCGGCATCGCCGACGTCTTCTTCGTTGGTTTCCCAATCGAAATCCGGGCCGCACAGACCTACGAATCGCAGGACTGTTTCGCCAATTCGAATAAGGTCGCCGTCTGCCAGTTCTTCGGTGCTGAGGACTGGTTTGTTGTTCAGGCGCACAAGGTTTGACTTGCCACCATGTCCAATGAAGAACGCGCGCTGCTCCCTGTCATAGGCTATCGCCGCGTGATTGTTGCGCGAGATGCTCGAGTCTCCGAAATCCAGTCTGATGGCCTGGTCTTCGCCGCGACCTATCTGCGAGACACCGTTGCTCAACATGAATGACGAACCTCGGCCCAGGCCCTTGATCACGACAATCCAGCCGACGGGGAATTCGCCCTGCATTGTTCCAGCATTGCCGCGGGCCGCATCGAACGGGTCGGATGCAGAGCCATGCGCATGTTCAAACCCCAGCAGTCGCGTCTTGACGCGCCCGGCCCGGCGCCCGGATCTTCCGGCGGCGGGGGCCGGCACCTCGACCATCTGAGTGACCGGCGGCGGCATCTTGGAAACTTCTGAAAGGACGCTCTTGGCGACCCTGTCCAGAGTCGTCGATGCATCGGCTTCAACCGGGTCGGGAACGTCGTTTTCCGGCTCGATTACTGCAAATTCCCGATTGGGTTGGGTCTGCGACAGGATACGCGGCGACTCTGAGTCCGATGATGTCGCTACGCGCAAGTTGATCGGGGTGACAGCTTCAGGCGTCTCGGACTCGCTTGACGTGTCAGGCGATGCTTGGTCTGAAAGCGCGGCTTGTCCGTCGCCGGATCGAAGGTCCGGCGACGACATCTCATGTGCGTCCATGCTGTTCGACCCGCGCGTTTGTTGACGATCAGGAGAGCCCACGGCCAGTTTTAGTGGTGAATCATCCGCATCGGATGTCTCTGCCTGGGCAAGGTCGCTCAACTCGCCCAAATCGACTTCGTCATCCGGACCCGGATCGCTAGCAGTGCTGCGCTGCTCGGCGGCTCTTGGCTGCGCCCTGGTCCTTTTGCCGACGATGTCACGGAAATCCTCGACGGGGGTTCGGCCATTGTCTGATTCCGCGTTTCTGGCATACTTGATGTCGGCCCTTTCCAGTGCGCTTTGCAATCTGGCCTGAATCGACTGCGTACTGACCGGAGTTACGGCACCGAAGTCGTCTTCTGTCCCATCGTCCAACTCGAAATCGCCTCCATCCGGCAGCGCGTCCAATTCAGGCGACCGATTTTTTCTGGCAATCATTTCGCGGATGAACTTCATGTGTTCGCCTTTCCAAGCTGATCGGCTCGAGATTTTCCAAAGAACGAGAAACGGGATTGGCTGGACTGGCCGGATGACCGTTTGACAAACCATCTCTTGGCGGCAACGTCGGTTTTCGCCGAACCTCGATTCACCTCGTCGCAGTTGCGGTGCGGGCCGTTGCTTTTATCCGACGATGGCCCCCGCGCCGGGTTCAACGCAGGATCTTTCTGGTCTTCCTGCCCGATCGCTTCGGACACGGCGCGATTTGTTTCGGATACGAGTCGGGATATCGACAAGTCTATGTTCTTGTCCCTGCGGGCGTCCGCCAATGCCTTCGCACGACGTTTCTCGACGTCTATTTCGTCCAGCCATTCTGACGCCGACTGCAGCCGGTCCTTGGCGAAGACCGAAAGGGCCTTGTCTATCGCTGCCAGAAAGCCCCGGTCAAAATTCTTCACGCGGGACGCGATGGGACGGTAGGGATCATCCCGCTTGGCCGCGATTGCGGCCAGACGGGTCTGACTGTTGGGCGGCGGCTCTCCGGTCATCAGGTGATAGAACGTGGCCGCAAGGGCATATATGTCGCTGGCCGGTCCCTGTTGTGTCCCGGCGATGTAGAATTCCTGCGGCGAGTAGCCGTCCTTGACCGTCAGCATCGCGGATAACGCGCGTGAGGACTTGGTTGCCTTTTCGCGCGCCGCACCGAAGTCGATCAGGATCGGGTTACCCGTCTTGTCCAACAAGATGTTGTCGGGAGAGATGTCCCGGTGCAGGATGTTCTGGCCATGGATGAACGCTATCGCTTCCAGTATCTTCATCAGGATGCGCCGAAGCTCTTCTGCGCCGAACGGTTCCTTTTCGCCATCGACAATGTCCAGCAGGTCGAGACCGTCGATGTAGTCGAGCGCCATGTAGGCGGTATCATTGTCTTCGAACACCTGATGGACACCGACGATGTTCGCATGCTTGAGTCGTGCCAGCCGCCGCGCTTCCTGAACAAACAGCTGCACGATTGAACGAAATTCTTTCTGATGAGCGCGCGACCGTGCCCTGACAACGGTATCAGCGCGAGAACACATTGATGCGGGAAAACACTCCTTGATCACCACTTTTCGATCGAGGCTGTCATGTGCAAGGTAGGTCATCCCAAACCCACCGCTATTGAGAAATCGTTTGATCACGTACTGACCCTGCAAGAGGGTGGTACCGGGCTTCAGTTCCTCGGTGGAAACGCTGCCCGAGGGGCTGGATTTTTCTGTGAGTGAGTTCATCTTTCGTCCATCCAAGCCGCAGGCCGATTATCTCAATCAGTAGGTTTGGCACTTCGCTCAAGACACATCGTCCCGCAGTATTCTGGCCAAAATGTGTTGAGAATGGGGAGTAGTGGCCAAGATTGTGACAAGAAACTAAAACTTGTCCTATCGGGAGCAGGTCTTGAGCAAGTGTTGGCATCTGCGCTGGCAGGCGGCTTGCTTGGCGGCCGATCTGCCGCGGACGCATTGTCGCTGTTCCGGACCGGAAGGTTGTGTGTGCTGCGACTGTTCCCGCCGGCGGCGTCAGTGACGACTTGGGTCACCTTACGCTCGGTTGAGCAGTGCTGCGATGACCACGAATGCCACCAACAGACTGACGACAAAGATTACCAGGCCAGCCTTTGGTGGAGCCCCCCAGCTTGGCGCATCGCGATCAGGGAAGGCATCGTCAAACCATCGATCCAGATCTTCGCTGTCTACGTCGCCGGTTGGAAATTTGCTTTGGTGGCTCATTGATCATTCCGTTTTTGCTGAATTGGACGGGATTATAGTTTCCGCCATTATCAAAGACTCTTGACCGATAACCAGTTGTGCCGTTCCGCAGACCGAGCGCAGCGGCAAGGATGGAACAGTTGCGGGTGTGTTGCCCCCCGCGCCAATTCCCGCCATGTCAGACCCTGCAGTCGCCGAGGTGACCGCCAAGCGGGAAGGCCAAACCATCGTCTCCACTTCATCGAAAGATCATGTCAAAAATTAGGCCCACCCCTGCATCACTGTACTTTCGGGGGCTGGTTCGACAGGTCTGGAAGCATCATTTGATCCGATCCAAGCAAAACGGCCCCGCGATGGATTCTGGAAGATTGCATCGAGAACGTTCGCCCAGGCGTCTCGATCAATCACGTTTGCTCAATGCTTCCAGGTTCCCATTCCGGACCACAGGCGCTCAAGTGCACGTCTTGTTCGATCGGGCCTGGATTGGTCGAGCTTGCAGATCGACTGGATTGCGCCACGAATTGCGGCTTCTCCGCCAATCAGCGCGATGCGCATGCCGGATTTGTGCAGTCGGAGATAGTCTTCGTCGCGTGCCAATTCCTGATCGGTCCGCTCCAGTCCTTTTTCGCGCAGTCGGGTAAACGCGGCGCCAGCATCGTGGAATGCATCAAACAATCCGTCGTAATCTGCAGCAATACTCATAGGCTCGACCTCTTGCGCTGTGGACTATGGTTGTCTCTATTCAACAGAATTGGCATGAATTTGACCAGATTATGGTTCGAACAGGCAACTTGATGGCCCCGGCGCATTCTAGTCCAGGTTGCACCAGGCCCGACAACGGCGTTGATCGCATGCTGCTGTTTTCTGTTGCCGCTGGCGCGGTGCGCGCCCGGGCGCCTCGCACTGATCCCCCCCCTCGGTCGCCGGGTTCGCCTGCCGCAGAACCGGCAAGCTGTTGAACAACGCCTCAAGGAGCGCGGAATGCCGCACAAGATCGTCATCGGCACAATCACGCGCGGGCTGATCACAGGCGCAGACGCGATCCTCAAGCCCTGTGAAACATGGTGGTATCAGCCGGGGGATTGGCAAAGTCGCTAGTCCGCCGAATAGGTCCGGAACAGTTGCGCGATCATCGCGCGGGTGGAAGTGATGGCCGCATCAGCTGACATCCGGGCGGGATGCAGGTGGATATTTTGCCAGTATCCATCAGTCAGCGTGTCGATCCATTCGGCCACGCGGGCGGCATCCTCGGGTGCGGCGCCGGGCATCAACTCGGTGCAGGTCTCGCGGATCACCGAGTTGCGCTCCTGGTCGAACTGGCGCGAGATCTCGGCATATTGGGGGGTAAAGTTCTGCTCGCCCCAAAAGGCGAACCAGATCGACAGCGCCTCGGGAGCACAGATATGCGGTGCGAAATCGGCGTCGACCAGGGCCAGAAGCCGGTCCATCGGGTCCGGCCCGGCCTTGGTCAGCGCCTGCTTCCAGGTATCCGCATAGGTCTGATATTGCGCGCGCAGCGTTTCCGTCAGCAATCCGTTCTTGGACTTGAAGTAGAACACCGCGACGCCCTGGGACAGTCCCGCCTCGTCCGCCACGGTGGCCAGCGTCGTCTTGGCCAGCCCGTGCTGCATCACCGACCGGCGCGCCGCGTCCAGCAGTTGTTTGCGGCGGCGGTCGGCATTGTCCTTACGCTCCTTGCGGGGCTTGGTAGAACTCTGGTCGGTCAAGCGGCGGCTCCGTTGCTGCGGGTCTAACGGTTTTTTCACAGTCTAGTGGAAATGTCAGCCGATTTGTTTTTATTTGAGCGCTCAAATAAAACTTTACCAGCCCCGCACTGCCCGATAGGATCGCAACAAGAGGCAACGGGGCATGGCGCGTGACGCAGAACGATACCTATGACGCAATCATCGTGGGCGCCGGGCACAATGGCCTGACGACCGGCTGCTATCTTGCCAAGGCAGGTCTGCGCACACTGATCGTCGAGAAGAACGACTGGATCGGGGGCGCGGCGGTCAGCCGGTCCCTGCACGACGGCTGGACCTATTCCAACTGTTCCTATGTCTGCTCTCTGCTACGGCGTGAGATCGTGCGTGACCTCGACCTGCCGCGCTTTGGGCTGCAGGTGATCCCGTATGAGGGTGGCGCGACCTTTACCGGTGACGGCGATTATTTTGCCTACATGTCCGATCACGACGCTTTGCGGCGCGAGATAGCCCGGCATAGCCCAAGAGACGTGGACGCCTATGACCGGTTCGCGCAGACCGTCATGAGGCAATGCCGGTTCATCCGCCCATTCCTGCTGCGGAATGCGCCGGACCCGACTTCGCTGCATCCGCGCGACCTGGGCGAGCTGGCGTTCCTGGTGAAACAGGCGCACGGCCTTGGTGCGCGCGAACTGGGCGAGACGATCCGGTTCTGGACGATGTCTATCGGCGATTTCCTCGACGAGCACTTCGAAAGTGACCTGATCAAGGCGCATCTGGCCGGGTCAGGCATCATCGGCACCGGGCTTGGCGTCTATTCGCCCGGCACGGCCTATGTCCTGCTGCATCACTACATGGGCGATGTGGACGGCTCCATCGGCGCCTGGGGTTTCGCGCGTGGTGGCATGGGGGCGATCAGCAACGCGCTGGGGCAGGCATTTGCCGAGGCGGGTGGCGAGATCAGGACCGGCGCGGGGATCGACCGGTTCCGGGTGAGGGACGGCAAGATCGTCGGCATCGCGTTGGAGAATGGTGATACTTACGACGCGCCCATCGTGGCGTCGAACATGGATGTGAAGCGCACCTTCCTGCGCCACGTGGACCGCGCCTGCATCCCCGACGATTTCCACAAGGCGGTGACGCGGTTCAAGATCCGCGGATCCTCCGCCAAGATCAACATCGCGCTGGACCGGATGCCGGCGTTTCCCGCCGCACCGCCGAACGCGCCCTTCCTGCGCGGCGATCTGCACTGTTCGACCTCTCTGGCGGAGCTGGAGCGGGGCTATGACGACTGGAAGGACGGGCGTTGGTCGGCCGAGCCCTATTTCGACATGCTGATCCCCAGCCAGATCGACCCGACGATGGCTCCGGCGGGTCAGCACATGATGACGGTTTTCGTGCAGTATGCGCCTTATGATCTTGAGGTGGATGGCGTGCGGTCGGGCGCGAACTGGACCGATGGCGCCCGCGATGCGCTGGCCGATTGCGTCTATGAAAAGATGCAGCAGGCGATCCCGGATATCCGCGACCGTATCGTCCATTCCGAGGTGCGCACCCCGCTGGATATCGAACGCGAGGTGGGTCTGACCGAGGGCAACATCTTCCAGGGCGAGCTGACCTTCGATCAGCTTCTATTCAACCGCCCGGTGCCGGGCTACGCGGATTATTCCACTCCGATAGACGGGCTCTACATGGTCGGCTCGTCCAGCCACCCGGGCGGTGGCGTGATGGCGGCGCCCGGAGCGAACGCGGCGCGGGAAATCCTGCGCCGGGCCGGTCGCGGGCGAAAAATGCCGAGACTGGCGTCATGAGCGGGGTATTCGACGCGGTGGTGATCGGGGCCGGGCATAACGGTCTGGCGGCGGCGGCGACGCTGGCGCGGGCGGGCATGCGCGTGCTGGTGGTGGAACGGGCCAAGACGGTTGGCGGCATGGCGAAGACCGTCGATTGGGGCGCCGGCGCCAAGGGGCCGGAAATTGCGCATCTTCTCTACAATCTCAGCCCCGCCGTGACGCGCGACCTGAAGCTGTCCTTGGATACGCGCAGCTTGCCGACCATCGCTTTGTCACCGGACGGCGCCCACGCTGTGATGGACGGTGCCTCGCTGATCTTTGCGGCGGGCGGTATGCATCCGCAGGCGGCTGATTATGCGGCTCTGCACGAGCGTTTGTGTCGGTTCGCGGCGTTTTTGGGGCAATTGTCGGACAAGCCACCGCCCTCGCTCGCCGGAGGGCTGGCGAGCTTGCGCGACATCGGCGGTATGGCAAGGCTGGGGTTGGGGCTGAAGCGGATGGGCAAGGCTGACATGCGGGAATTTCTGCGCGTCATCCTGTCCAACGCCCATGACCTGATCCTGGACGAATTGCCGGATGGTCCGATCGCCGGGGCACTGGCCGCTGATGCCGTGCGTGGAGTCTGGGCCGGTCCGCGCGGTCCGGGCAGTGTGTTCACATTGCTCTACCGGATGGGGCAAGGCGGCGGCGCAGCTCTGCCGATTGGCGGCATCGGTGCGGTCACGGACGCGCTGGCCCGCGCGGCGACGACTGCCGGCGCCGAGTTGCGATTTGGCGCGGGTGTCGCCAGCGTCGAGGTGGAGGCCGACACGGTGCGGGGCGTGACGCTTGAGGATGGCACGAAGATCGCGGCAACCGCCGTGCTGTCCAGCCTTGCGCCGCTGCCGTCGCTGCACCTGGCCGGCGCCGCGCATTTCGACGTGGAAACCACGCGCCGGGCACGCAAGGTCCGGGCCAAAGGCACAGTGGCCAAGCTGAACATCGTTCTAAAATCAGCCCCGGATATTCCAGGGCTGACCGATGCGCAGACGGCCGGGCGGCTGATCGTGGCCCCCTCGGCAGCTTACGTGGAATCGGCGTTCAACCCAGTGAAATACGGCGCCGTGTCGAAGCATCCTGTGATCGAGGCGGTGATCCCCTCGCTTACCGACCCGTCGCTGTGTGACGGTGATCGGCAGGTTCTGTCGGCCGTCGTGCAATACGTGCCCCATACGCCCGAAGGCGGCTGGACCGATGCCGGGCGGGCCGCGCTGACGCGGCGAATCATCGACACGCTCGCCGCCTACATGCCGGGTCTGCCGGAGCTCATCGAGGGTAAAACCCTGCTGACCCCCGCAGATATAGAACATCTCACGGGTGCACCGGGCGGGCATTGGCACCATGCAGAGATGAGCATCGACCAGTTGCTTACGGTGCGCCCGATGAACGGCATGGCGCGCTATGCGTTCGGGGTCTCCGGGCTTTACCTGTGCGGGGCATCGGCCCATCCCGGCGGCGACGTGACCGGATCGCCCGGCCCAAATGCGGCGCGGCGGCTGTTGCAGGAGCGCTCTGCATGAACACGCACACGGTTCCCATCGGCCTTGTCCCAGGTCCGGTCCATGACCGTCTGGAGGCGCTAAGTCGCGCGAAATCCTGGATGGGCTGGGCGGGCTATATCTCTCCCGCGGTGTTGGAAACTGCGGAGTTCGAGTATTTCGCGATCCGCAACCAGACGACGCTGTTCGACATTTCGCCGATGCACAAGTACCGGATCACCGGACCGGGTGCCGAGGCGATGCTGAACCGGATGGTGATCCGCGACGTGACCCGGATCGCACCGGGGCGGGTCGGCTACGTGATGTGGTGCGACCAGGACGGCATGGTGATCGACGACGGCACCCTGTTCCGCCTGGGCGATGCCGATTTCCGCCTGTGCTGCCAGGAGCTGATGTATTCCTGGCTGCTGGACGCGGGATGGGGGTTCGATGTGCAGATCATCGACGAAAGTCACCGCGTCGCGGGCCTGTCGCTGCAGGGGCCGACATCCTGGTCGCTGCTGAAAGAGGCGGGGCTGGACCTGGGGGATATGAAACCGTTCGACTGCCGTCAGGTCGAACCCGGTCTGATGATCTCTCGCACGGGTTTTACCGGCGATCTGGGATACGAACTGTGGACCGGCTGGGACGGCGCCGGCGCGCTTTGGGACAGGCTTTGGGCGGCGGGGCGAAACTGGGGCTTGCGGGCAATCGGGTACGTGGCGCTGAACATCGCGAGGATCGAAGCAGGGTTCATCGCCGCCGGGATGGAGTTCCAGCCCGTGCACGCGGCCAGGCGCCTGCATCGCGGTCGCACGCCGATCGAACTGGGCTTCGGCCGGATGGTGCATTGGGACAAGGGCCATTTCAACGGACGCCGCGCTTTGCTTGGGCAACTCGGAAAAGGATCTCGATACAGCCTTGTGAAGGTCGATATCGCCGGTTTCAAGCCGGCTCACGGCGCGCTGATCTATCACCGCAAGCGGCGCGAGGTCGGATATGTGACCTCGGGGGTCTGGTCGCCCACGACCAAGCGCAACATCGCCCTGGCCGAGCTCAAGGCGCCCTACGGGACGACCAGAACGGACGATCTGTGGGTCGAGTTATACGTCAACGAAGAAGGCCGCTGGGACCGCCGGATGCTGCCCCTGACGATTCAGGACAAGCCGTTTTTCATCAACCCGCGCGCCCGTGCCACGCCGCCAGGCCCATTCTGATGCCGAAAGAGGATCGAAACATGACAAGCCCTACCAATGCACCGTCTCCGGACCTGCTGAACGAATGGGACCGCAGCCACCAGTTGCACCCCTGGGCGGCGATGGATGCCTGGCAGGAAAGCGACTACCACCCGATTGACAGTGCCGACGGCATCTATCTGTGGGACGCCAGCGGCAAGCGCTACATAGACGGGCCGGGGGGCATGTGGTGCGTCCAGATCGGTTACGGCCGCCGCGACATGGCCACAGCGATCGCCGACCAGGTGATGAAACTGCCCTATACCTCGCCCTGGACGACAACGACCGACCCGTCGACTCTGCTGGCCAAGAAGATTGCCGATCTGGCGCCCGGTGATCTGAACAACGTGTTCTTCACCACGGGTGGGTCCACGGCTGTCGATACCGCGCTGCGCACGATGCATTTCATGAACAATGGGCTGGGCCGGCCGGACAAGAAGATCGTGATCGCCAGGGAAAAGGGTTATCACGGGTCGACCTACCTTGCCTCCACCGTGACCGGCAAGGAGCGCGACAAGAGCCGGTTCGACATCGAACAGCGGCTGGTGCGGTTCCTGCCCGACATCAACCCCTATCTGCGCCCCGACGGCGTGAGCCTGGCCGAATGGTGTGACGCCAAGGTTGCCGACCTGGAAAACATGATCGAAGAGGTCGGAGCGGAAAACGTCGGTGCCTTCATCGCCGAGCCGATCCTGTGTTCTGGCGGCGTGATCGTGCCGCCTGATGGCTATCACCGGCGTACGCTCGAGGTCTGCCGTCGCCATGACATCCTTTACATCTCGGATGAGGTTGTGACGGCCTTTGGCCGACTGGGCCATTGGTTCGCGTCCGAGGACGTGTTCGGTATCGTGCCCGACATCATCACCTGCGCCAAGGGGCTGACATCTGGCTACCTGCCGCTGGGAGCCTGCATCATCTCGGACTCGGTGATGGAACGGATGACCGGGCCGGATGAGAATGTGCTTTTTTCCAACGGCTATACCTATTCCGGCCATCCGGTGTGCTGCGCGGCGGCGCTTAGGAACATCGAGATCATCGAAGAGGAGCGCATCCTCGAACATGTCCGCGAGATCACACCACATTTCCAGAAACGCCTGCGCGCGCTGGAACGGTTCGGGATTGTCGGCGATGTTCGCGGCATGGGATTGCTGGCCTGCATCCAGGGGCGGCCCGACACTCCGGGCACGTCGCTGGCCGCCGAGCGCAAGCTGGGAGAATTGCTGGACGCCGCTTGCGAAAAGCGCGGGCTGCTGGTGCGCCCGCTGATCAATATGGCGGTATTTTCTCCGCCATTGATCATCACGGCAGCGCAGGTGGACGAGATGTTCGACATTCTCGAGGATGCGCTGGCCGAGGTCCAAGGACAGATGGCGGCGGAATAATCCTGTTGCCGGGTCGGGCGAGGATCTGCGTCGTGCCGACGACAATCCTCATGTAGAGGTTTTGCAGCCAAGAGAAAAGACTCCCGTTCAGACCGGGTGTTCGCGGCGCGCATGGGGGGTGTAGGGGTCCGTCAGAGTCTCGAGGCCGCGCGCGGCGCGGTGGCCGGAATACACTGCGGCGGCAATCAGGCCCGGTGCTTCGGCATCGCCGATGAGGGTCAGGCTGCGCAACCCGTGATCGGTCTTGGCAAGTGCATCGAAAAGCGCGCGGTCGGGGATGCGGCGCGTGACGGGGAGTACGGCGTCGCAACGCAGACGGATCGCCTCGCCGCCGTAGAGGCAGGCGAGGTGGGCGGCGCCGTCCGCGATGCGGTGGAGGACGCGGTTTGTCAGAACCGTGACGCCTGCAGAGACCAGCGCGGTGTTCGAGGCGAACTGCTCGCTTGTGTAGCTGCCCCATTGGCAGGCACGCCCGGCAGGCGTGACAAGCGTCACCGCATGGCCGGATCTGCGCATGGCCAGCGCCAGGACCGGTCCCATGTAATGGTGATCGTCGTCATAGATCAGGACGTGATCCGCGCCTGGGGATCCGCCGTCCAGCACGGTGCCGACTCTGGTCACGTGGAGTGAGCCGTCGGTGGTAAAGCCTTGGGCGCTGTGCCGCCCGATCCCGTCCCCGGCCCAGTGCGATCCGGTTGCGACCAGAACATGAGCCACGCCGAGGGCGGGGATGTCGGCCGCGATGATCCGGCTTTCGGGAAAGATCTGCACGTTGGCCAGCCGGTCGATCTGGCTGAGCCGCCAGTCGCGCACGCGCGCCCATTCGGAGAGTCCGGGCAACGCCGATTCTGCGCTGACGCGGCCGCCGGGGCTGCGTTTGGCTTCGGCCAGTAACACGTCATGCCCCTGCTCGCCGAGCACGCGGGCCGCTTCCAGTCCCGCCGGGCCGCTTCCCACTACCAGCACCCGCTGCGGCGCACTGGCGGGTGCGACCCGTTCGGGGTGCCAGCCTTGGCGCCATTCCTCACCCATTGTCGGGTTCTGGGTGCAGCGGATCGGCACGCCGGCACTGTCATGGGCGTAGCAGATGTTGCAGCCGATGCATTCGCGGATATCTTCGCTGCGGCCCTCGCGGATCTTGGCGGGCAGGAAAGGATCGGCGATTGACGGGCGGGCCGCGCCGATGAGGTCCTGCGCGCCCGAGCGGATCACCTGCGCCATCGTGTCCGGCGAGGTGAAGCGACCCACCGCGACGACGGGCCTCTCGGTCATCGCGGTGGCACGGGCAATGCTGGGAGAGAGAGCGTTTTCCTTGACGAAGCGGGAATTGCCCATTTCCAGGTCGTAATCCGGCACCGTCAGGTCCCAGAGGTCCGGCAAGTCCGCCAGCAGCCCGAAGGCATCGTAGGTTTCGGCATCCTCCAGCCCGACGCTGAACCGGCAGGCGACAGCAGCGCGGCCCGCGACCGCCGCGCGCGTGTCCTCGAGCAATTCGCGCACGATGCGGACGCGGTTTTCCAGCCTGCCGCCATAAGCGTCCGCGCGATCGTTAGCCGGATCGAGAAACTGCGACAGCAGGTAGCCGTGGGTGGCATAGACATAGACGATGTCGAATCCCGCCTCGACCGCTCGCAGGGCGGCGTCGCGGTGCCAGCGGCGCAGGTCGGCAATGTCCGACAGGTCGATCGCGCGGGCCTGTCCGGGATGCACCTCGCCGGTATCGGTCTGCGGCAGGCTGCGCAGGCCCAGCGGCGGAAGGCGGGTGCCGAGGTTCACGACCATTCCGCCGCCGGCCCAGAGTTCGACCGCCGCCAGTGCGCCATGTTCGTGCACCGCGTCGGTCGTCAGCCGGTGGGCACGGATGTCGTCCGCGTCCCACAGCGCGCAATAGGCGTGCGCGTCATTGTCCGAGGTCGGGTGGATCGAGCAGTATTCGGTGGAAACGACCCCCCAGCCGCCTTCCGCCTTGATCCCGCGCATCGCCGCAAGGCTGCGCGGGCGGCGCCAGCCCATCCCGGTGCAATGCGGCACCTGGTAGAACCGATTGGGGGCGGTCACCGGACCGATCGGCACCGGGTCGAACAGAATATCGTGGCGGGAATCGCGCATTTGTGTCCATTATTCAGGCAGTCCAAGTGTTCAGATTATTTGAGCGCTCAAATAAAACTTGTGTCAATCGCTAATCACGCCTAGCATTTCAGTCGGGTTCTAGCCGCTTGGCCGGACAATCAAGACAAATAAAAACAGGGGAAATTCAATGCAAAACCTAAGGAGAATGGCTGTTGCCGCAAGCTCTGCCGCGCTGCTTGCCACGAGCGCGCTGGCGCAGGATGCCGAGCTGACGGTTTTTGACTGGGCCGGTTATGAGGATCCGGAATTCTTCACCGCCTATACCGAAAAGCACGGCGGGCCGCCAACCTTCGCATTTTTCGGCGATGAGGAAGAGGCGTTCCAAAAACTGCGGTCCGGCTTCAATGCGGATGTGGCACATCCGTGCTCGCAATCGGTGCCGAAATGGATGGAAGCGGGTCTATTGGAGCCGCTCGACCCGTCGCGGATCGACCGCTGGGACGAGTTGAACGAGGAATTCCGCGAGATCGAGGCCTACAAGAAGGACGGTGAATACTACTTTGTCCCGGTGGACTGGGGCAATACCGGATTGACCTACAACACCGAAGCGTTGACCGCGGAGCAGGTCGCATCGCTGCAGATTTTCGCCGACCCGTCGATGGTCGGCAAGGTGTCGGTCGGCGACAACGTGGACGACGCCTATGCGCTGGGGTTCCTGGCCACCGGCGTGAAAGACTGGACCACGGCGACCGACGCCGAGTTCAAGGCGGCGTCGGATTTCCTGCGTCAGGTGCATCCCAACGTGCTGAGCTACTGGGACAGCTCGTCCTCGCTGGCGCAGCTGATGCAGTCGGGCCAGGTTGAACTGTCCTGGGCATGGAACGAAACTTCGGCCACGTTGAGCGGCGAAGGTCTGCCTATCGCCCTCAAGCGCGATACCGAAGAAGGCGCGTCAAGCTGGGTCTGCGGTTACGTCAAGCTGAGGGGCGGGCAGGGATCGGACGACAAGTTCTACGATTTCATAAATGCATGGCTGGAGCCGAAGACGGTGGAGTACATCGTGACTGCTTGGGGCTACGGCCATTCCAACGCCGCGCAGATGGCCCAGTTGGACCAGGAGCTGCTGCAATCTATCGGGCTGGAAAGCAACGAGGCGTTGCGCAAGAATACCCTGTGGCAGGCGCCCATCGGCCCGGAAATGCGCGAGAAGATGATCGCGGAATTCGAACTGATCAAGGCCGGGTTCTAAATACCGCTGACCCTGTTCGGAAGCGGCGCGCCCCGGGTTCCGCCCGGGGCGTTTCTTCGTCGACGCACTGACTTATCCCGGTTTGCGCGCGCGCAGATGGTGGGGGCAATGCTCGCCGCTTTCGAGCACTTTGATCATCGCGGTCCAGGTTCTGATCGAACTCG
>JAGXFH010000040.1 GCA_024637315.1 Brevirhabdus sp. | reverse complement strand
CACCACAGCGGCCCGGCGGACGATCTCAGCCATTAGCAGGCCAACTGCGGCATGCAGGTCTGGCGCAAGTCCGGGGTAGGCCAACGCAGGTAGGCGTCCTGCGTTTTTCGGACAGAATACGTCTCCGTTGTTTATACCGGCTTGTAATGCAATAACTTCTTCATGGAGACGACGCACAGCAACTTTGATTTTCTAGAGGATCTGGATGGCGATCTGTCCAATTTGGGACGGCTCGCCGAAAGCTATTTTCAAGATGATCCCAGCACGAGTTTGATCAAGCTCCGTCAGTTCAGCGAGCGGCTCACCAAACGGCATGCGGCTCAGATGGGCGTCGAAATTCAAGAGGTCGATACTCAGGCTGATCTGCTCCGCAAACTAAAGTACGAACGTGCCGCACCAGATCGCGTCCTGGATGTCCTGCATCACATCAGAAAACTTGGAAATACCGCCGTACATGAAGGGCGCGGTGATCACCGTGAAGCTTTAGCATGCCTGAAGATGGCGGTGCAGCTCGGCGTCTGGCATGTGCGGTCAACAACCGCCCAGCGAGAATTTTCACCTGGTCCTTTCCTGCCTCCCAAGGCCCCCGAAACCTCTGGTTTGGAACTACAGGCCGAACTTGAGAGACTTAGAGCGGAGCGCAACGATGCGCTTACCGCGGCTCAAAAGGCCGAAGACGAGAAGCAAATAGCTGTCCTCGCCGCTGAAACAGCAGAAGACCGCCATAGGCGGGAAATCGAAGAACGACGAACCTGGGAAGCACTCGCTCAGGACACAGATCGCCAGCTCCAGGAGCTTTCTGAACGGGCCAGCCACCAGTCAACGGCAGAACGCAATGCATTCGCCCAGGCAGTCGAGGAGGCAGCTGGAGCCGTTGTCCTCGACGAACAGTCCACGCGTGCCCTGATTGATCAACAACTCCGGGATCGGGGCTGGGAGGCCGACACTAATAAGATAAGGTTTAGCAAGGGGGTTCGGCCCGCGAAGGGTCATAACTTGGCAATTGCCGAATGGCCGACCACGTCAGGCCCAGCAGACTACGCACTTTTTGTTGGCGAAAGATGTGTGGGCATCGTGGAAGCCAAAAGATACCAAAAGAACATTTCCGCTGCAATTGATCAGGCTGAACGTTATTCCCAAGAATTTGAATGGGAAGAGAATAGGACGGCTTGGGATAATGAATATTTTGTCCCGTTTGTGTTCGCCACGAATGGCAGGCCGTACCTGAAGCAAGTCGAGACCGAAAGCGGCATATGGTTTCGAGATGTGCGCTTAGCCAATAATCATCGCCGTCCTCTCATGGGCTGGTTTACGCCTGATGAATTGGTCTCACAGCTAGAGGTCGAGAAAGAGAAGGCTCAGGCTGCGCTTGAAACGCGACGCTTCGACTTTGGCTTTCAGCTTCGCCCCTATCAAAAGGAAGCAATCCAAGCTGTCGAAAAAACCCTCGGCACCGAAAAACGGGAGATGCTTGTTGCGATGGCAACCGGCACCGGCAAAACCAAGCTGGCCATTGCGATGCTGTACCGGCTGCTCTCCACCAAACGGTTCCGCCGCATTTGCTTCGTAGTTGATCGCTCGGCACTTGGAACACAGACCAACGACGAGTTTATGAGCACTGCTATTGAAGGACCAAAAACATTTGGTCAGCTTTTCGGACTCATGGGCCTTGAGGACATCAGACCGGACCCGGAAACCCGTGTTCACATCTGCACCATCCAAGGGCTGGTGAAGCGTGTATTGTACAACTCCGATCCTTCGGACGTTCCGCCCATTGGGCAATACGATCTAATGGTGATTGATGAATGTCATAGAGGGTATCTGCTGGACCGCGAAATGTCTGACGCAGAACTCAGCTTCCGCGGTCAGGATGATTATATCTCCAAGTATCGCAGGGTCTTGGAATACTTCGACGCGGTTAAGATCGGCCTGACTGCGACACCCGCACTGCACACCGCGCAAATTTTTGGAGACCCCATCTACACATATTCCTACCGAGAGGCGGTTGTTGACGGATGGCTGATCGACCACGAACCACCAATTCGCTTCCAAACAGCACTCAGCAAGGCTGGAATCCTATTTGAAGCTGGGGACGACGTGGAGGTGATGGACAATAAGACCGGTGAAGTTGAGAACGTGATTGCGCCTGATGAACTGGAGTTCCAGGTCGAGTCGTTCAACCGAAAAGTCATTACCCAGCCCTTCAACCAAGTTGTGGCCGAAGAACTTGCTAAGCACATCGACCCCAGCCTGGAGGGCAAGACACTGGTCTTCGCCGCCACAGACGCTCATGCCGATATTGTTGTTCACGAACTGAAAAAAGCGTTCGCCGCGCAATATGGTTCGATCGAGGATGCGGCCATCCGCAAAATCACGGGGAGTGTTGATAAGGTGGGAAAACTGATCCGGTCGTTCCGCAATGATGCCTTTCCACAGATCGCTGTCACTGTGGACCTGCTGACAACCGGTATTGACGTGCCCAAGATCACGAACCTCGTGTTCATCCGGCGGGTCAACAGCCGCATCCTTTATGAGCAAATGCTGGGGCGCGCCACACGTCGCTGCGACGAAATCGGCAAAGAAGTGTTCCGCATCTTCGACGCTGTCGATCTCTACGCCTCACTTCAAGACCTCACCCAGATGAAACCCGTTGCCAGCAATCCCAAGCTTACCTTCGAGCAGCTGTTCGACGAGTTGGCTGCAGTGACCGAAGAGGACCAACGTGAGCTTGTCCGCGAGCAAGTCCTAGCGAAACTACACCGAAAATTGCGCAAAATGCCAAGTAAGGTGGCAGAGGCGATCCAAGACCTTACGGGCGAAACCGCAGAAGAGCTGCGCGACCGCCTCAAGAACCACACCCCCGAACAGGCAGCAGCCTATACCAAGAAATTCGCAGGGCTTGGAAAGATACTCGATTGGGACCCCGACGGGTCTGGCCCAAACCTGATCCCGATCTCCCACCACGAAGATAGCATGCACGCCGTTACGACCGGTTATGGCGAGTATGAAAAGCCCGAGGATTTCCTCGACACCTTTACCTCCTTTGTGAAGAACAACCAGAACCGCATCGCGGCACTTTCGGTCGTTGTTCAACGGCCGCGCGAGCTGACGCGGGCCGAATTACGCAGCCTACGCCTTGAACTCGACAAGATGGGCTTTTCCGAAACCAGCCTTCGGCGGGCCTGGAACGATGCCTCTAACGAAGACATTGCGGCCTCCATCATCGGATTCGTGCGGCAAGCCGCCCTGGGCGACCCCCTGATCCCCTTTAAAACCCGCGTCCAGTCGGCAACCAAGGCAATTCTGACCAAGACCAAGTGGACCGACCCGCAAAGAACCTGGCTCCGACGCATCGCCGAGCAGATCACCAAGGAAATCGTGGTAGACCGCGAGAGCCTCGATCAAGGCACCTTTGCTGCCCAAGCGGGGGGCTTTAACCGACTGAACCAGGTGTTTAATGGTGAACTTGAAAAAATCCTCAGCGATTTCAACGAAGAACTCTGGAAAGTGAGCGCATGAATCCCAATACCGCCGAAATCGTTGCCAAGCTTTGGCGTGAATGTAAAACGCTTCAATCTGCTGGTGTGTCCTACTCGAACTACGTCAACGAGCTGACTTACCTCCTGTTCCTGAAAATGCTTGAGGAGACTGGACAAGAAGAGCGGCTACCGAATGAGCACTCATGGCGCAAACTGGCCAACACTGAGGGCGGCGATCAGCTTCAGTACTACAAAGAAATGCTCTTGGAGCTGGGCAATCCAGAAAAAACTAAAGACCCGGTCACGCTGGCGATCTTCACCGACGCCATGACACATTTACGCTTGCCCAAAGATCTCAAGACGCTGACCACAAACATCGACAAGCTCGATTGGTTCAGCGCACGTGAAGACGGACTGGGCGATCTTTATGAAGGGCTCTTGGAGAAAACCACCTCGGCCACCAAGTCCAAGGCTGGGCAGTACTTCACACCTCGAGCGCTGATCGACAGCATCATTCGCCTCGTCAAGCCCCAACCTGGGGAGGTTATCCAAGACCCTGCCGCAGGCACCGGGGGGTTTCTGATCGCTGCGGACCGTTACATCAAGGATGCCACCGACGACTTGTTCGAGCTGTCGGAGGCACAGGGCCACTTTCAGCGTCACCAAGCCTTTGTTGGTCACGAGTGGGTGCCGGATACACACCGCTTGTGTGTGATGAACATGATACTGCACGGGATCGAAAGCCTCGTCGGCTGTGAAGACAGCTGTGCCCCACAAGGCGAAACTATGGGCAAGGCTGATGTGATCCTCACCAACCCGCCCTTCAACAAGATGTCCGGTAATGTGAACCGCCCTGATTTCACGCTGACGGCCGGTGAGCGCGTTGGCCCGATGCCCTTCCTGGAACACTCCGTCCGCAACCTGAAAAAGGCCGGTCGCTGCGCTATTGTCATGCCTGACAACATTCTCTTTGGCGACGGCACGGGCACTGAGCTGCGACGCTTCCTGATGGTGAACTGCAACTTGCACACCATCCTGCGCCTGCCCACGGGGATCTTTTATGCGCAAGGCGTGAAGACAAACGTGCTCTTCTTCACCCGGACTACGGACAGGGTTTATCCTGCCGATCATAAACAGCAGGCCACGAAAGCGGTCTGGTTCTATGACTTGCGTGCCAATATGCAATCCTTTGGCAAAACCAACGCACTGACAGAGCAACATTTCGCGGAATTCGAGGGTCTCTACGGCTCCGATCCCCTTGGTGGCTCCAAACGAAAGGACCAGGGCGAGAATAGCCGCTGGCGACATCTCACCCGCGAGCAGATTGCCGAACGCGGCGACAATCTCGACTGGTCTTGGCTGCGCGACGAAAGCGGCGATCCAGAAGACACCATGACCGAACCAGATGAGCTCGCCGCCGCAATCATGGGGCATTTGCGAGCTGCCTTGGATGAGATTGAAGCACTCAGCGAAGAGATTGAAGGCGAAGCTCCGCAACCGGAGGCCGCCGAATGAGCACAGGCGAGGCCTTTGGCCGAACGATCCAGCTTTTCCTAGTGGACGGCAAACCCACCGGCCTGCGCAAGGCGACCATCGACGGCTGGACCGGTCTGCTATGCGTCAGCGGGGCCTCGGCTTTTGGCGACCTAACTGCGCGCGATGAGGTGGACCGCACAGGCGTCTACATCCTCTCCGGCCCCGATCCCGACAAGGCAGGCGCAACGCGCGCTTATATCGGCTCGGGCAATTCTGGCTATGTGCAGCAGACTTACGGTGGGCTGAAGGAAAAGCTGATTGCTGACAGCGTGTTGACCCCGCATACCGCGGACAGGTTGCGCTTTGCAAAGCCTTGGTCTTTCACCAGCCCCTCGGCAGCGGCTGCGGTCGTGCTGGACCGCAACAGCAACGGACGGATTGAGTGGAAGGTTCAAGGTTCCAAACGGAGTTATCATGATTGGCAACACGCTCAGGCCACCAATCAGGAGGCAGTAGAATGAGCGCGCTTCCAAATGGGTGGGTGGAAGCGACACTTTCCGATGTCACTACACCACGCGGCGAAAAAGCCGATCCGTCGACATTGGGCGAGATGCCATTCCTTGGCATGGACCATATCGAGGCGCACACAGCGAAGCTGCTGGGAAGTCAGCCTGTCAGTGAACTGAAAAGCGCTGTAGCAGTCTTCAAGAAAGGCGATCTCCTCTACGGTCGCCTTCGCCCCTACCTCAACAAGGTTCATCTGGCCGAATTCGACGGAGCGGCCTCTGCAGAATTTATCGTCTTTCCGCCGTCCGAAGTCATCGAACAGCGCTTTTTGCAGAGCCTTCTGAGAAGCCCAGCATATCGAACAATTGCCGATCAACGCAGCACCGGGGACCGCCCGCGTGTAAAGTTTGGCAAAGTCAGTGATTTCTCATTCGCACTCCCCCCAATCCCCGAGCAACGGCGGATTGTTAGGAAGCTAGACACCCTCAGCGCCCGCACCACCACCGCCCGCACCCACCTTACCGCCGTCGCAAAGCTGGTGGAGCGGTATAGGCAACAAGTGTTTGAAATAGCGTTCGCAGGCGGGTTGACGGAAGATCTACGCGGAGAACGCGAAGGACAGTCAACAAGGGATACGATGCTTCCATCAGGCTGGAAATCCCTGACATTGGGCGAGATCAGCGAAATTCAAGGAGACATACAAGTTGGCAAGAAGAGACCGTCCGAGGTTGAGTTGGTCGAAGTACCATATTTGCGGGTTGCGAACGTCCAGAGGGGCTGGTTGAACCTTGATGAAATAAAGACGATCTCAGTAACGCCTCAGGAGAAGGAGCGTTTGCTCCTTCAGGATGGGGATATCCTGATGAACGAAGGTGGGGATAGAGACAAACTAGGCCGTGGTTGGATATGGAGAGCCGAAGTCGCAGAATGTATTCACCAAAACCACGTTTTCCGAATTCGCCTATTTGACACAGCTTTTCCCTCCGAGTTCGTGTCGCATTATGCCAACGCGATGGGACAGAGGTACTTTTTTGATGAAGGTAAACAGACAACCAATCTCGCCTCAATCAGCAAAAGCAAAGTTTCCAGCTTACCAATACCTGTCCCACCAACTTCGGAAGCGATGGAAATTGTTCGCCGGATCGATGCTACCTTTGCAAAGGTCGACCGCCTTGCCGCCGAAGCTGAAAAGGTTTTGAAAATGACCGATCGGCTGGATCAACGCATCCTCGCTAAGGCTTTCGCAGGGGAACTCGTCCCTCAAGACCCCGATGATGAGTCCGCAAACAAGCTACTAGCCAGAATTCGGGAAGCGCGCGCCAAGACGCCAGCCACAAAACGGCGCCGAGGTCCCAAGAAGAAAAAGGAGGTAGAACTGATGCAGCGCAAAATTGAAGAAGTACTAACTGATGCAGGAGATTGGCTGCCCTCACAAGAGGTATTTCGACGTTGTGGAATTGCCGATGGAGCTGAAACCAATGCGATTGAGGTGCTTTATGCGGAGCTGCGTTCTCTGGAAAAAGCTGGCCGCCTAGAGATTGAACCCGTTGCGGACACACAGGGACGCAAACTTCACGACCGGCTGAAAATTAAAGCGACATGATCAGATGCGGTTAGACAAGATAAAGATTGGGAGCGCGAAAAACAGCCCTGCGCACAGATTCAAGAACCTCAAGAATGTGTCCGTCGATTTTGATCAAGATCATTGGGTAACTGTGGTGATTGGCTGGAACGGTACAGGCAAGTCCAATGTCCTTGAAGCCCTGGCGATAATCTTCCGCGACTTGATCATGCAGAAGAAGGCTCCGGCCTTCGCCTTTGTTCTAAAATATCGCATGGGCAGCGGAGTGGACACACTGCACATTGAAATTGACGCTGACCCCGACCGGGCCAAGGAACCATTCCTTATTCACATCTCCACAGATGCCGAAGCGCGTGGAGCGGGAACACTTGCACCTTTTATTGAAGGTGAACCGGAGATTTCAGCTCAGCGCGGGAAAAAGCTCTCACTCAACGCTTTTCTGAAAGATGATGAGAAACACCTACCTCGCTACGTTTTCAGTTACTACTCGGGCGAAAGCCTTCGGATGCAAGAGATTTTTAACCCTTATCTTGAAACATACGATGCTGCTTTGCGGAGCGGCAAAGACCCGGGGCTAAAGAGACTGTTTTACGCTCTTCCAGTTCATAGTCACTTTGTTTTGCTCGCATTTTTGATCCAGAAATCGGACGAGAACGTGCGTTCATTCTTGCTCGATCATCTCGGAATTGATCCAGATGAAGGCATCGAGTCTGTCCTATTTGTTCTGCGACAACCGCCTTGGAAAAGTAACGCTGCTGACGGCGATCCCCGTTTTTGGAACGCCCGCGGAATTGTAAGCGAGTTCCTCTATCGTTTGTACGACATCGCTCTGGCACCAATCGATGTATCCAGAAGCGTGCCTGTATCCCTCTGGAACAAGAAAACTCTACAGTTCAAGTACCTTTACCTGAAAGATATCGGGGCGTTGCGAGATCTTGTGGGCGAGCAAGCACCTGCGACATTTTTCAGAGACCTCGAAAGTACCCATGTCTCGCAACTGATCGATGAGGTTCGGGTACGAATTCGACTGAAGAAGAGTGATGGCAGCGTTACGTTTAGGGAGCTAAGCGAAGGCGAACAGCAGCTTCTTACTGTGCTAGGGCTGCTACGCTTTACTGCCGAAAAGGAGAGTCTTTTCCTTCTCGACGAGCCCGATACCCACCTCAATCCTCGTTGGTGCGTAGATTACCTTAGATATCTTCAAGAATTCGCCGGCAAGACTGAAGGCGATCAGCAAAGTAGCCATATCCTAGTAACAACTCATAACCCATTGGCTATAGCTGAGCTCGTAAAAGAACAGGTTCAAATCCTTTACCGAGACACTGAAATGGGCGCTGTCAGATCGGAAAATCCAGCCCTGGATCCTAAGGGAATGGGTTTTTCCGGAATAATTACGAGCGATATGTTTGGTTTAGGATCCAGCCTTGATCGGGAAACGAACGAAAGCCTAATTGAGCTACATAGGCTTTCAGTTAAAATGGAGCTAACTCCGAGTGAACGGGACAAATTAGTCAAGCTTCGGGAGGAGCTGGAAACGCTAGACTTCAACTTCGCGGCCCGTGATCGAATGGAGCAGGAATACCTACGTGCGCGCTTCGATCTTTCCGACAACGGGGAATTTGAAGGAGCCATCGTTACTCCAGAAAACAAGCAAAAGGCTCTGGAGGCTCTGGTTCAAGGACTACTCAAAGGCTTGGTGGAGAAGTCCGATTGAGGTTCATATATATCGTGCATCCGCCGTACCTTCCCGCCCGTTGGATCAAGATCCATAAAGGCCGCGTTGGCGGACTCGCCGCACTCACAACGAAAAAAGAACGAGCAGAGTACTTTCGCAAGCACGGAAGCTGGAGAGTATTAAAGGGTTGGCTAATTGAGCAAAGTCATGGGAAATGCTGGTACTGTGAGGCGAAGATCGAGCGTGCTTCGTTCGACGTGGATCATTTTCGTCCAAAGCTAGGCATCACGGTTGATGGCACCAAGATGCCCGGCGACTCGGGCTACTACTGGATTGCGTACGAGTGGTGGAACTTTCGGCTTTCGTGTCCACGTTGTAATCGGCCGGAAAAGGATGTTGATGGGGTCACCTACGGTAAAGCGAACGAGTTCCCACTCCTGGACGAGTCGAAACGATGTATCAGACCAGGTATGTCGATCTCAGAAGAGCGCCCCAAGCTTCTGGATCCCTGTGACGAGAAGGATTGCAAACTTTTGGCTTACGGGATCGATGGTGAGACGAAGCCTGCTTCAGACGACGGTCAGTGGGATTGCCAGAGAGCCTTGCTCACCATTAAGCAGCTTGGCTTCAACGCCTACGCAACACCGGAGAGTAAGAGAAGCCAATGGCGAGCCATTGATGCCCTTATTCGTCTGGCAGGCAATCATCCGGACGTAATTAGCTGTCTACAGGAGCGCCTTTCCCCAGAGCATGAGTATTCAAGCTTTTTCCGCTCTGCGATTGGAACGCATCGTGACAGGGCTTGGGTCGAAGCGCTTCTCTAGTGCAGACGCCAAGGCTTGGTTAAATTTTTAAATTACACAATTTTCTAGAAAACTGGTGCCGCTGAAGGGACTCGAACCCCCGACCCCATCATTACGAATGACGTGCTCTACCAGCTGAGCTACAGCGGCCCGCGGGCCCTACTATGGCCCTATTAATTTTACTCGTCCACTCGGAACTCTTTGGTTTAGAACGACATTCCCGGAGAGACCTCCTAATTACGAATGACGTGCTCTACCAGCTGAGCTACAGCGGCCAATGTGGCGGGTCTTTAGCACCCAAACCTTTGGGTGTGTAGCCCTATTTTTCTTTGCTCGAAGACGCCTCTCCAACTATCACATCGCCGTCCGCATCAAGCTCTTCGTCGCCGGCGCCGTCTGCCTCCGGCTCTGGTTCAATCTGCCTGCCGACGATCAGTGGCAGCATTTCGGTCGAGGCCGGCATCGCCACTTCACCCTCTGCCGGAACCCGCCAGGACATCGTGTCGAAGCCGCTGCAATTGTGGCAAACCGGACCCCAGTTCGAATGAACGCTCTGGCAGTTGTCGCAAACCCATTGCGGCCCGCGGGAGGCGGTCAGGGCACGGGTCAGCCAGCCGCGCACGACACTCTCGTCGCTGCCCTCGCCGCGTTCGATTGCGGCCATGATGGTCAGCGACCGGGCTGTCGGATCGTTCTCGACCAGATCACCAATGGCCGCACGGGCGGTGGCGAAATCTTCGGCGGCAATATTCAGTTCAGCCAACAGCATCCGCGTTTCGGGATGATCCGGATTGAGCTTGGTCAAGGCGCGAAAACGCTTGATCCGGGCCGTTGGATCCTCGTTCGGTTCGATGCTTGCGAACGCCGCCGCGAGGTCTGGATGCGGGTGAACGTTCCAAGCCTTCGCCAGAACCCGTGCAGCGTATTTCGACTTGTCGTCGGTGATGTAGCCTTGTGCTGCCATGACAGCGGCCGGGATAAGGTCGGGCGATAACCGATTGGCCTCTATCGCGGCCTCGCGCGCCTCGACCGTGCTGCCATCGCGGAACACCTCGCGCGCCTCAGACAGCGCCAGAACCGCATCCCGTCGCTTGTGGACATCGCGCGGCAATAGCCCTTGCCGCAACTTCTCGCCCAGCGTCTTGCGGGCTCCGGCCCAGTCTTCGTTTTCGGCCTGAAGGCGAAGCAGGATGTCCCCGGTCTCTTCATGTTTCGGTTTCAGCGCAAAGGCGCGTTCGGCCAGCTTCATCGCGGTTTCGGTATCGCCACTGGCAAGCTTCTGTTTCATGATGCCTCGAACACCCACGAACCGGGTTCGGTTGTCGGTCAGCAGGCGCTTGTAAATATCTTCGGCCTTTTTGTTGTCGCCCGAGATTTCGGCAGCCTGCGCGGAAATAAGATTTGTCAGTTCCGGGCGGCTCAGATATTTTTCAGCTTTCGCTGCCTTCGACATCGCCAGCCGCCCCTCGCCAGAGGCGAGCGCCATCAGGCCGTCGGACAGAGCCTCGAACCCCTTGCGTTCGCGGTTGCGATCGAAATAACGAGAGATGGCGGTTTCGTCGCCGTTCAGGAATCGCAGAACCGCCAGGCAGAGGCTAAGCAGTTTCAGAAACAGCCAGATCGCGACGACCAGTGCAACGGCGGCAATGACCGCCTGCAACGGGCCAAGGTTGAATTCCGTATTGGCGATTGCGATGCGAATGCCGCCAGAAGATTCGGTCAGGTACGCTGCGCCAAGCGTCAGCGCCGCGATCACCGTGATGAAGAGGACGATCTTGATAAGCGACCAGAGCATATTCGTGTCCTCAGTTGTTCAGCGTGTCGGCAAGTGCTGCAGTGGCTGCAACCGCTTCCTCGCGCGTTTTCGCGGTGGCCATCCAGTCAGCCATGCGGGCCGCACCGGCTTCGGGCAGCGCCTCCAGTTCGCTCAGCGTGCGGGCGACGTTACCGTCGCGCAGCGCGGCTTCGGCGCGAGACAGGATAGCGTCGGGATCGCTGCCCTCTTTCGGCTCAAGCGACCGCGCACCCAACTGAGTGCGCAGGAATGCAGTAAAGCTGTCGACTTCGCCGCTATCAGCTTGTGCCCGGATGGCGGCATTCAGCGCCTCGCGGGCGGCGGCGGGAAAGCTCTGCTGAAGCGCGGCAACCGTCGCAACGCCCTGCGTGGCATTCCGGGCCAGGGCCGGAGGGATCTCGACCCCGGCATCGGTCAGGGCCTGGACTTCATCGGAATAGGGTGCGCCGTTATCAATCGCGGCTTGAAGTTGCGCCAATGAGGCGCGGATCATGGTGGATTTCGCCCGATCGGCCGCCGATTGCTCTTGTTCGATCGCCGTGGCCTGCGAGGCTTCGATCCTTGCCAGTTCCTCTTCAAACATGGCGCGCATGCCGGCAAGCTGATCCTGATAGGCCGCAACAGCATCACGCGTGGCGCCCACATCGGGAATCGGACGATTCTCCAGATCGGCGATCCGCTGGTCGAGAGTATCGACGGCCTCGTTCAGCCCCTGAACGGTCTGTTCGATCTGCTCCAGACGGCCACTGTCGGTCGTTGCTGCCGCCAGCTGGCCGTCCAATGCCGCCAGATCTGCAGCCAGCGTCTCTATCTGACTTGCCTGCTGATCAATTCGAGGGGTCAGTGTTTCGACTTCGGACGGGCCTTGGGTGAACGGCCAGGAATCATTGCCGAGATATTGCGAAACGCCAAATCCAAGAGCTGCGGCACATGCCCCGCCGAGTAGCAGCGTGAAGAATCCCGGGCCGGAACGCGGCGCAGCGACCGGCGGTTCTGGTGGCTTGCTTTCCTCGACCTGCCGGGCGTCTGTTTCCGACGGATCGGCAGGCAGATCGGCATCGGCCCGCGCGGGTTCGTCTGCCTCCACAACCTGATCCGAATCGTCGAGCACCACCGCATCCTGAACGCTTTCAGACAGGGCCCCGGTCGCATCTTCGGTCTTCGCCGTCGTGTCGTCGGCGGATTCGGGCTTGGCTGGAGATTTCTTTGCGCGTGCCACGACATAAATACCTTTCGAATCTGTAAAGCGAGCTTTTTACTGACCTTTTCCCAAAGCCTATAGGCCACACCCGGGACCCTCAAGCCGCTCCACCGATTTGGCGACGTATTTCTGCAAGCATCGCCGCCCCCGAAGGCTCGGACAGCGCGATCTTTTCCGTCGGCTCGGGGCCTGACCAGGCGTCGAGAACCGCCTCGCTGATCCCGATCACCGCAAGCGCGGCCTTGGCATCACGGACCATCGGCGCCAGAAGCGCGGCGGTTCGAGGTGAGAAAATCGGCAGGATCACTGACCCGCTGCGGCCAAGAACCTGCATTGCCCCCCGCGTCAGAGGTTGCGGCGTCTGATCGTAAACGATGGCCGAAACAGTCTCTATTCCGACGTTTTTCAATCGGTCTTCGATAGCGCCGCGGCTATGTTCTCCGCGCAGATGCAGCAGTCGGCCCGCGGGACGGTCCCGCGAGATGAGTTCGACTAGATGGTCGGCCGTCCCCCCGGCCGCGCAAAGGTCGATGCCGAATTCGGCGCCGACATCCGCAGTGCGGTGACCGACGGCATACCCCTTCATTCCACGCAGATCGCACCTGGCGGCAGCGAAGCGGACGCCATTCTCCGAAGTGAAGATCAGCCGGTCGAAATGCTTGGGAACGACAGAAAAATCCCGCGCTTCCACCTTGATGATCGGCGATATCACGATGTGCGGATAGCCGAGTTCGGCCGCGAACCGCTGGGACTGCGCCTTCGGACGGGTCAGCAGGACGGTTGGCGCTGTTTCGGGCAAGGCGGGCCTCGGGCTGTTGTACGGGGCGTGTCCCGGTGTTACCTGCCACTCGACATCCGCGCAACAGGCCGTATCCGTGACCGAGACGCTGACACTATTGGGGCTGGAAAGCAGTTGCGACGATACAGCCGCCGCTGTCGTTCGCCATGTGCCTGGCGGTGCCGCCGAGATCCTCTCCAGTATTGTAGTGGGCCAAACTGACCTTCATGCCGATTATGGGGGTGTCGTTCCCGAGATTGCGGCGCGGGCGCATACTGAGAAGCTGGATCATTGTATCGAGGCGGCGCTGCAGGCCGCGGACATTGGTCTTTCCGACCTGGACGCTATTGCGGTGACGGCCGGTCCGGGGCTGATCGGTGGCGTTCTAGCTGGTGTGATGTGCGCCAAGGGCCTCGCCGCCGGTACCGGACTGCCGCTGATCGGGGTCAACCATCTGGCCGGCCACGCGCTGACCCCGAGACTGACCGACAATCTGGCCTTTCCCTACCTGATGCTGCTGGTCTCTGGTGGGCACTGCCAGTTCCTGATCGCCGAAGGGCCCGACTGCTTTCGCCGTCTTGGCGGTACCATCGACGACGCCCCCGGCGAAGCATTCGACAAGACCGCCAAGTTGCTGGGCCTGCCGCAACCCGGCGGCCCGGCAGTCGAAGCCGAAGCGCAGGGAGGAGATCCAGGGCGATTCTCGTTTCCCCGGCCGCTTCTGGACCGTGCGGGCTGCGACATGTCGTTTTCGGGTTTGAAGACCGCCCTGCTGCGCGAACGTGATCGGCTGATGACCGAGGGCCGAGGCTTGCACGCCCGCGACCGCGCCGATCTCTGCGCCGGGTTCGAGGCGGCGGTCGCGGATGTGCTGTCCCAGAAATCCGTTCGGGCGCTGGAGGCGTATCTGGCCACCGAGCCCGACAATCCCGCCTTTGCCGTTGCCGGGGGTGTTGCGGCCAATCTGGCGATAAGATCAGCGTTAGAGACTGTTTCGACAGAGGCTGGCGCCAGCTTCGTTGCGCCGCCGCTTGCACTTTGTACCGACAATGCCGCGATGATCGCATGGGCCGGGATCGAGCGCTACCGACTCGACCTCTTCGATGACATGTCTCTGTCGGCGCGCCCGCGCTGGCCGCTTGACAGGACAAGCCCCGCGCTGCTGGGATCCGGCAAGAAGGGGGCCAAGGCATGACCGAAATATCCGTCTTCGGCGCTGGCGCGTTCGGTACAGCCCTGGCGATTTCGCTTGCACGGGACGGCCGTGACGTTGCCCTGATCGCGCGCACCCAGAGCCACGCCGACGACATGAGCGACACCCGCCAGAATGCCGCGCGACTGCCGGGTTTCGCATTTCCCGACGCCCTGACACCGACCGCCAGTTTCGACCAGGCGGCGCAGATCTGCCTGATCGCCGTTCCGACGCAGCAACTCGCCGGGTTTCTGTCCGCTCACGCAACCTCTCTTGCCGGTCGCAAACTTGTCGCCTGCTGCAAGGGTGTCGAGATTTCGACCGGTCGCGGACCGACGCGCATTATCGCCGATGCGGTGCCCGACGCGGAGCCGGCGATCCTGTCCGGCCCCAGCTTTGCCGTCGATATCGCCGCGGGCCTGCCGACGGCCCTGACCCTCGCGGCGGAAACTCCGGTGGCTGCCGAAACGCTGCAACGTGCCCTTTCCACCGCCAATCTTCGACTTTACCGCACCACCGACATCGTCGGCGTCGAGATTGGCGGCGCGCTCAAGAACATCGTGGCGATTGCTGCCGGCGTGGCGATCGGCGCCGGCCTTGGCGAAAGCGCCCGCGCCTCTGTCATCACGCGCGGCTATGCCGAGATGCGGCGTTTTGCCGAATCGGCGGGTGCCGCGACCGACACGCTGTCTGGTCTGTCCGGCTTCGGCGACCTGGTGCTTACCTGCACTTCGGAAAAATCCCGGAACTATAGCCATGGGCTTGCCATCGGGCGCGGTCAAGCCCGACCGCAAGGCGTTACAGTCGAGGGTGCATCGACCGCGAAGGCCGTGTCTGCGCTGGCGAATGCCCGAAATCTGGACGTTCCGTTGACCGATACGGTTGCGGCCCTGATCGAAGACCAATTGTCGGTAGCTGAGGCAATCGGGCTTTTGCTATCGCGCCCCCTGAAAGAGGAATGATGATGCGTTACTGGCTGTTCAAATCGGAAGCGTCGACATGGAGTTGGGACCAGCAGGTTGCCAGGGGCGAAGAGGGCGAGCAGTGGGATGGTGTGCGCAATTATCAGGCCCGCAACAACATGCGGGCGATGAAGCTGGGGGATCAGGGTTTCTTTTATCATTCACAGGATGAAAAGGCCGTGGTCGGCATTGTCGAGGTCTGCGCCGAGGCTCATCCTGACAGCACCACCGACGATCCGCGCTGGGAATGCGTGGACATCAAGGCGGTCCGGCCAATGCCGAATCCTGTGACCCTGGCGATGTGCAAGTCAGACGCCCGGCTGACCGACATGGTTCTGGTGAACAACACCCGGTTGTCTGTGCAGCCCGTTACTGAAGCCGAGTGGAAAATCGTTTGCGACCTTGGCGGTCTGTGAAACGCTTTGAGATTCGGCGAACACGCCGCATAGTCCAAACGCGAGAACAGGATGGGAAATCATGATGCAGTTCGTTGCAGTTCTGTTGGCCGCCGCCGCGGCCTATGCGTTCGGGGCAGTCTGGTACATGACCAACGCCAAATCCTGGATGGCCGCTGCCGGCATCGCTCAGTCAGCCGATGGAAGGCCTGAAGGCGGTTCCAGTCCGTGGCCCTATGTCGTCAGCGCGATTTCGGTGATTCTTGTGGCGGGAATGATGCGGCATATATTCGGCATGGCCGGAATTGACACGTTCGGAGAAGGTCTGGTTTCCGGCCTTGGCATCGGCCTGTTCGTTGCCGCACCCTGGATGGTTACCAATCACGCCTATGAAGGTCGTCCGATGGCGCTGACGCTGATCAATGGCGTTTACATCGTCGGCGGCTGCACCATCATCGGCGCGGTCCTGGGACTCTTCTGAAAAAAGGGAGGGTCCCGACCCCTCGGAACCCTCCACCACCCCACGTGCTCCCTCAGGCACCCACGTGTTCGAATTAGGTTCCGACCTTACTGGTCCGACAAGAATGACCCTAGGCCCATTGGCCTGGCAAAGCAAACTCCAACTACCTAGAAAGCCACACGGTTTCTTAAACTTGCGGTAGGTGTCGTTAACAAGAACGTCCGCCGAAGCGGGCGGGCGCTTTGTCCGATCCGGTTGGTCTTAACCGTAGACGGACTCTTTGCCGAAATGCTTGGTCAGCATGTAATAGACCACGGCGCGATACTTGTTCCGCTCCGAGCGGCCATAGGTTTCAATCACCGAATTTATTGCCGCCATCAGGTTCGGACCGTCAGGCAAGCCCAGTTTCTTTATCAGAAAGTTTTCCTTGACGGTTTCCAGTTCGCTGGCCTGTGTCCCAGCAACGGTTGAGGCATCGGCGTTATAGATTGCCGGCCCGCAGCCGATTGTGACCTTCGTCAGAAGATCCATGTCGGGTGTCATCCCGCACTTGGTTTTCAAATCAGCTGCATAAATCGCGATAAGATCGTCGCGTTTTCCCATAGGTCTACTCCCACCTTTTTTCGGGCACTGTCCCGCATCACCAGCCCGGATTTCGGACTTGGCCGGAGGGTAAAGGTGATCGAGCGTGACACAAAGGGAAAAATTCCCGAAACTTCCCATGTGCAATGCTTCGCCGCGGCAGGTCATGAAAACGCCGCCCGGTCGTGAAACCGGGCGGCAACACTGGCCTTATAGGCGAGATCAGTAGCGGTAATGTTCTGGTTTGAACGGTCCGTCGACTGTGACGCCGATGTAATCCGCCTGTTCCTTCTTCAACTCGGTCAGCTTGACGCCGATCCGTGCCAGATGCAGACGCGCGACCTTTTCATCCAGCGCCTTCGGCAGGATGTAGACACCGGGCTTATAGTCTTCGGTCTTGGTCCACAGCTCGATCTGCGCCAGAACCTGGTTGGTGAAGCTTGCCGACATCACGAAACTCGGATGGCCGGTGGCGTTGCCGAGGTTCAACAACCGCCCCTCGCTGAGCAGGATGATCCGGTTACCGGACGGCATCTCGATCATGTCCACCTGGTCCTTGATGTTGGTCCATTTGTGGTTCTTCAGTGCGGCCACCTGAATTTCATTGTCGAAATGGCCAATATTTCCAACGATCGCCATGTCCTTCATCTCGCGTACATGCTCGATGCGGATCACGTCCTTGTTTCCAGTCGTGGTGACGAAGATGTCTGCGCTGCCGACCACATCTTCAAGCACGACGACCTCGTAACCGTCCATCGCCGCCTGCAACGCGCAAATCGGGTCTATTTCGGTAACTTTGACCCTCGCCCCTGCACCGCGAAGCGAGGCGGCAGAGCCCTTTCCGACATCGCCGTAGCCACAGACGACGGCCACCTTGCCAGCCATCATCGTGTCAGTGGCGCGACGGATGCCGTCAACCAGCGATTCCTTGCAGCCATACTTATTGTCGAATTTTGACTTGGTTACCGAGTCATTGACGTTGATCGCCGGGAAAGGCAGCAGGCCCTTCTTGTGCAAGTCGTAAAGGCGATGCACACCGGTTGTGGTTTCCTCGGAGACGCCCCTGATCGCATCGCGCTGCTTGGTGAACCAGCCTGGGCTTTCAGCAAGCCGCTTCTTGATCTGGGCGAACAGAAACGTCTCTTCCTCGCTTGTCGGCACTTCGATCAGCTCTGTCTCGCCTGCCTCGACCCGTGCGCCCATAAGCACATACATCGTGGCGTCGCCACCATCGTCGAGGATCATGTTGCAAGTGCCTTCCGCAAACTGGAAGATCTTGTCTGTATAGGTCCAGTAATCTTCCAGCGTTTCGCCCTTGATCGCAAAGACCGGGGTGCCGCCCTCTGCAATCGCGGCAGCGGCGTGATCCTGTGTCGAGAAAATGTTGCACGATGCCCAGCGCACATCGGCACCCAGGGCTGTGAGCGTCTCGATCAGCACGGCGGTCTGGATAGTCATGTGAAGCGAGCCGGCAATCCGGGCGCCTTTCAACAGTTTACTTGCGCCGTATTCGTCGCGCAATGCCATTAGGCCGGGCATTTCGGTTTCAGCTATGTCCAGCTCTTTACGGCCATAACCTGCCAAACCAATATCCCTGACGATGTAATCCTTCGGCATCCTGCCGTACTCCTTCAAATTCGATCTGACGGGTCAGATAGCACCCCGATGCCACCTCGACAATGCCGGGTCCAGATGGCTAAGGTCCGCGGGCTTGCAAAAGGCTGAACGATGAAACAACCCCGCGCGTGGCAACGGATGCTTTCGGGTCGAAGGCTGGACCTGCTGGACCCCACCCCGGTGGATATCGAGATCGAGGATATCGCCCATGGACTGGCCTTCGTCGCGCGCTGGAATGGACAGACCCGCGGTGACTTTGCCTACTCGGTCGCCGAACATTCGCTGCTGGTTGAACAGATCCACGCGCGCATCTATCCGGCTGGCGCGGCAAAGTGGCGATTGGCGGCACTGCTGCATGACGCACCGGAATATGTGATCGGCGACATGATCAGCCCGGTTAAATCCGCCGTCGGGCCGGGCTATGGGGCGCTTGACGATAGGCTGGCAGCTGCGATCCACATCAGGTTCGGACTGCCCGCGCAGATCCCCCCGAAGATCAAGAAAGATATCAAGAAGGCCGACAAGGTCAGCGCCTGGCTGGAAGCGACGCAGATCGCGGGCTTTACCAAGGCCGAGGCGGACAGGTTCTTCGGAGTGCCGAACCACTCCTTGATCAATGGGTTCTCGATCAAGCTGCGCCCGCCAGTCGAGGTGCGGGCGGAGTTCACCGCCCGTCACCACCATTTGCTGTCGCACTGCTAGCGCTGGTTGGAATGCTGGTAGAGGCGCCGGACGCTGGATCTGGCGACACCTGTCGCATGCAGGTTGCTATTTCGGGCTGCGTTTGGCCAGAATTCGCTGCAGGGTCCGTCGGTGCATGTTCAGCCGCCGGGCCGTCTCGCTGACATTGCGGTCGCAAAGCTCGTAGACCCGTTGGATGTGTTCCCACCGAACACGGTCCGCCGACATCGGATTATCAGGGGGCGGCGGCAACTCTGCCCCGTTTGCCAGCAGCGCGTTGGTGATATCGTTGGCGTCCGCAGGCTTCGAGAGATAGTCCGTCGCGCCGATCTTCACTGCCGCCACTGCAGTGGCGATCGCACCGTATCCGGTCAGCACAACGATTCGGCTGTCAGGCCGCTTTTCGCGAATGGTTTCAACAACATCCAGACCGTTGCCATCCTCGAGCCGCAGATCCACGACGGCATAGGCTGGCGGGCGGGCCGTGGCAAAGGCCTTTCCTGCCGCAACTGATCCGGCCATTTCGGGCTCGAACCCGCGCTTCTCCATGGCGCGGGCAAGACGGCGCAGAAAAGCTTCATCATCATCGACAAGCAGCAGCGACTTGTCGTCGCCAAGATCCAGACCTTCGGCCTCTGACATCCGATTTCCTTTGTAAGACTTTCGCAAAGATATTGCCCGGTCGGGCCAGGGTCAATTTCCGTAACCGGCAATATCAAGATAACAGGCCATTCCTTCTGCCAATTCCTCGGCAGTATCATCACGTTTGAAGAATTCCACAAACCCGATTTCCGGAAGAACCAGGTAAGAAAATGTGGAATGATCCACGAGGTAGTAATCCGGATCACCGTCCTGCTTGCGATAATAGGTCTTGTAAGCCTGCGACGCCGCCTTGACCTGTTCGGCAGAGCCGGTCAGGCCCAGCATGTCCTCGTGCAGATAGTCGGTGAATTCCGCCACAACCTCCGGCGTATCGCGATCCGGGTCGACCGAGATGAAAACCGCCTGAACATCGTAACCCAAGGCAGCCGCCGCATCGACCGCCTCGGCATTGCGGGCGGTGTCGGCGGGGCAGACATCCGGGCAGAACGTGTAGCCGAAATAAACCAGCGAGGGCTTGGTGAAGACCTCTTTGTCCGTCACGGTTTCGCCGGTTTCGCTGACCAGCGTGAATGGCCCGCCGATGCTGCCGGCTCCGCCGGCGATCGCAGATGCGCGGCAGGGCGCAAAAGGATCGTCCGCCGATGGACGGCTGGCATAGTACATCACCACGCCCAAAAGCCCGACCCCCGCAATCGCGGCGGCGACCGCATAAGTCTGGGTTTTGACCATCTCCGACCTCCGGCCTGTTTCGGGCGCATTGATCCCAGCAACCGTCGCCACTAACAAGGGGAAACGTTGTTGTAAATTAGGTCGGACCCCAAAATGACAACCCCCTTCGCCGGACTCCCGACTGAAGAACGGCGTAGTGATTGGGTTCGCTTGCGCACGCTGATCGTGCTGCGCTGGATCGCGATCGTCGGGCAACTTTCCGCGATTCTCGTGGCACAGCGATGGTTTGACCTGAACCTCAACCTCGGGCTCTGTCTGATGGCGGTGGGCGCGTCTGTGATCGCCAATCTGGTCGCCATCTTCATCTACCCGGAGAACAAGCGCCTCTCGGAGAACGAGGTGATGTGGATGCTGATCTTCGACATCACCCAGCTGGCGGCGCTGCTTTACCTGACCGGCGGCCTCAACAACCCGTTCGCGCTTCTGATCCTGGCGCCGGTGACGATCTCTGCCACCGCGCTGCGCACCGGGCCGACGCTGATCGTCGGCGGAATCGCAATTGCGCTGACCACACTTGTGATGTGGTTCCACGTCCAGCTGCGCACCGATATGGGCTTTGTGATGCGTCTGCCCAAAGACTTCGTTTTCGGGTTCTGGCTGGCCATCATCATCGGGGTGATCTTTCTTGGGGCTTATGCCAGGCGCGTCACCTCCGAAATCAACTCGATGTCCGAGGCATTGCTGGCCACGCAAATGGCCTTGGCGCGCGAACAGAAGTTGACCGATCTTGCCGGGGTTGTAGCGGCTGCGGCGCATGAGCTCGGGACGCCGCTGGCAACCATCAAGCTGGCCAGCAGTGAACTGATCGAGGAGCTTTCGGAAAGGCCCGATCTGCTCGAGGACGCAGCGCTCATTCGCGATCAGGCCGATCGGTGCCGTGATATCCTGCGCTCGATGGGGCGGGCGGGGAAGGACGATGTGCATTTGCATACCGTGCCCTTGACCGAGGTGATCCGCGAAGCCGCCGAACCCCATATGGGTCGCGGAAAGACCATCGAGATTCATGCTTATTCGTCCGGCACGGACACTGACAGGCCGCCAATCATCCAGCGCCGTCCAGAGATCGTGCATGGGCTTAGAAACCTGGTTCAGAATGCCGTGGATTTTGCGGAGAGCCGGGTTTGGGTGGACGCGATCTGGTCCGACACCGATCTGTTGATCCGCATCGTTGATGACGGCAGAGGGTTCTCCCCGCAGGTGATCGGCCGGATTGGCGACCCGTTCGTGCGTCGGCGTCGGACCGACGAGCAACAGAAAGAGCGGCCCGGCTATCAGGGAATGGGACTTGGTTTGTTCATCGCCAAGACGCTGCTGGAACGCTCGGGAGCAGAGCTGAGCTTTGCCAATGGCAGGGATACATTTTCGGGGCGCGCCGAAAAAGGGACGCGAACCGGCGCCATTGTCGAGGTAACCTGGCCGCTCGACCGCATCACCGTCGAGGCCGCCGACGCCGGTCGCGGCTTGGGAGAGAACAAGCTGATCACCGACTGAGTTCAGGGTTAACCAGCATTTAACCCTCCTCGGTGCAGTTATGGTCCGTAACTCCGACCCGGGAATGGTCCAGAATGAACCATAGCTTGCTGACACAGATCGCTGCCCTGCTTGGCGGTTCTTTCATCGTCGCGTTCTTGGCCCTTTCCCTGTTGGCCTGGATCGAGGCACGAACCAAGCGCCGCGCGAAGGGGTTCATGATGGAGCCCGATCACGCGGTCGCGTTTCTGTTTGACGACGAAGACCTCGTGAATGCTACGGAACCCGCCAAGCAAATCCTTTCGGGCGCGCCGGACGGAAAATCGGACTGGATGCGACTGGTTTCATTGTTGCTGCCGCGATTTCCGGATCTGCTGGAGAAGCTTGAGCAGCTTGCCGAAGAAGGTCGGGCGCGGCTGATCTCCAAGGATGGGATTTCACAGTTGCATGCTGAATGGCGCGACGGCCTGGCGCGACTTTGCCTTGTCGATAGCGAGACAGATGACATGAGAGTTGATCTGGACCGCCACAGCCTAGCCGCGATGGAGCGGGAGTTGGCCACGTTGCGCAACACGGCCGACCATGCCCCGTTCCTGATGTGGCGGCAGCGGCCAGACGGGACGATCACCTGGGCCAACTCCTCATATCTTGACCTGGCCCAGAAGAACCGCCCGGATTTGCTGGCCCCCAGCTGGCCGCCAGCCGCCCTGTTCGATACCGCGCGGCTTGGCAAGGTGACGGAAAAATCAAGCACAGTCCGGATTTGGACCAAACTCCCTCATGAGCCGGAGCCTCGCTGGTTCGATTGCTGCCGGACCGCGATTGCGGACGAGGTACTGTTCATGGCTGTCACCGCCGACAAGACCGTGCGGGCCGAGACGTCGCTTCGCGACTTCGTCCAGACCCTGACCAAGACCTTCGCTCACCTCACTGTGGGACTGGCAATCTTCGACAAATCGCGAAAGCTGACCTTGTTCAATCCGGCGCTGACCGATCTGACCCATCTTCCACCGGAATTCCTGATCGCCAAGCCAAGCCTGCAGTCGATACTGGACCGGTTGCGCGAGAAGAAAATCATTCCCGAGCCGAAAGACTACAAGTCGTGGCGCCAGCGGATGTACGAGTTGGAGAATGCCGCCTCCAATGGCACATACGAGGAAACCTGGTCGCTGGCCTCCGGGCAGACCTACCGGGTGACCGGCAGGCCGCATCCGGATGGCGCTGTTGCATTCCTGTTCGAAGATATCAGTGCCGAGATCTCTCTGACCCGGCGATTCCGTGCAGAGCTGGAAACCGGCCAGGCGGTGCTTGACAGTCTCGACGAGGCCATTGCCGTCTTCTCCGCCACAGGTTCGCTGACATTGTCGAATTCGGCTTATGCCCGGCTTTGGGGCATCGACCCTTCGACCACGGTCGATAATTTCGGGATTTCCGACGCAACACGATCGTGGAACGAGAAATCTGCGCCAACCCCGGTCTGGGGCGATCTGCGCGAATTCGTCGTCGGTTTCGGCGAGCGGGCCGAGTGGAGCGCCGAAATCCGCCTGCGCGACGGTCGCCTGCTTGAATGCCGGTTCGCGCCGCTGTCGGGCGGCGCCACGCTGGTCGGATTTCGAACCGCCAGCCGGCTACGTGCCGAGGGCAATGCCGACGCTGTGGCCAACCCGCGCCGCCGCCAGAACACGATTTCTGCCTGAAGGAACTTGCGAAGGCCGGGCACCGTTGTAAAACAGCGCCATGTCCGCCGACCTTGCCACGACCGTTCACCTAGCCTCGCCCGAGGATACCGCCGCGCTGGCGCAAGCGCTGGCGCCACTTCTGCAACCGGGTGACGTGATCCTGCTGGCCGGGCAGATCGGGGCCGGAAAAACCCATTTTGCGCGCGCAGTGATCCAGGCGCGTCTGTCTGCCGCGGGATGGCAGGAAGATGTTCCCTCACCAACGTTCACGATAATTCAAACCTATCATGATGGTGCCGCAGAGATCTGCCACGCAGATCTCTATCGTCTCACCGACGCGGACGAGGTGTTTGAACTCGGTCTGGCGGACGCATTCCACGATGCGATCTGCCTTGTCGAATGGCCTGATCGTCTGGGCCATCATGCGCCCGGAAATGCGCTTCGGCTTTCTTTCGCGCCGGGAAATGCAGCCGACGCGCGCATCCTGACCATCGAAAGCAGTTCTGCGCGGTGGGACCGCGTGATCGACCGGTTGACCGCCCCGGCCATCGAAGGTCGCTGACGTGTTGAGCCGAAGCGAGCGTTTGTCACAGTTCCTGGATGAGATCGGATGGGCCGACGCGCTGCGCCGCCCGCTTGCCGGCGATGCGTCCAGCCGACGGTACGAGCGTTTGTCCAAAGCTACGGGGCACAGTGTCGTCTTGATGGATGCCGGCCCCGAAGGCATCGAAACCATCTCTCCGTTTGTTCGTCTGGCCGACCATCTCAATCGGATCGGCCTGTCCGCACCCGAAATCCTGGCCGCCGATCCAGAGAACGGATTCGTGCTTCTGGAGGATTTTGGTGACGGCGTTTTCGCTCGTCTGATGGCCACGGAACCCGCGGTCGAGGCGGTACTTTACGAGGCAGCGATTGATGTTCTCGTTCATCTTCATCAGACGAAGCCATCCGACGCGCTACCAGCATTCTCGCCACTGCAACTGGCAGAATTTGCGGCCATCACCTACGAATGGTACAGGCTTGATCCCGAACCTGGGGGGGACGCAGTTCAACCATTCATCCTTGAATTGAAGCGACTGCTGTCTTTGGTGCAGCCAGATGCCCCTGTTCTTGCGTTGCGCGATTTCCACACCGAGAACATGATCTGGCTGCCGACGCGCGTCGGCGTCCGCCGGGTTGGCCTGCTTGATTTTCAGGACGGGTTCCTCTGCCATCCGGCCTATGATCTGGCGTCCCTTCTGAGGGACGCGCGCCGCGATCTTTCGGCCAACCTTGTCGACCCCCTGCTGAACCGGTACTTGAAATCCATCGGCGGCGATCCGGACGATTTGCGCTTGGCGTTCACGATCTACAGCGCCCAGCGAAACCTGCGCATCGTCGGGGTTTTCGCCCGCCTCTGCCGACTAGAGGGCAAACAACATTATGTCGACCTGATCCCCAGGGTGTGGAACCACCTGCTGACCGACCTTGCGCACCCCGCCCTGCGAACGCTTCGCGCGGTGGTTCTTGCTGATCTGCCCGAACCGAAACCCGAGTTTTTGACAAGATTGAAGGCAAGATGCGCGACCGTCCAAGCTCCCTGATGTTGTTCGCGGCCGGCACGGGCACCCGTATGTGGCCACTGACCGCTGACAAGCCGAAATCGCTTATCCCGGTGGCCGGAAAGCCGCTGATCGATCACGCTTTGTGCCTTGTTGCCGAAGCCCGGATTCCGAACGTCGTCGCCAATGTCCACCACTTTCCCGATCTCGTAATCAAGCACCTCGCCAAGACCGATGTTCAGATTTCGGACGAGCGCGCGAACCTGCTGGAAACCGGCGGCGGGCTGCGCCACGCTCTTCCACTGCTTGGTGAAGGCCCAGTCCTTACTCTCAATTCAGACGCGGTGTGGACCGGTCGCAATCCGCTGTCGCAACTGCTGAAGGCCTGGGATTCAGAGCGGATGGACGCGCTTGTTCTGCTGGTCGAGCCGGGAAATGCCCGTGGTCACAAGGGGCCGGGCGATTTCTTGCGGGACGCCGAGTTCCGGCTCCGGCGTGGTCCGGGATTGGTCTATACCGGGGCACAGATTCTGAAAACCGGCCTGCTGGCCAGCATTCCCGAACGCGCTTTTTCGCTCAACCGGGTCTGGGATCTGATGCTCGAACGTGGGCGTCTTTACGGCATTGTGCATTCCGGAGGCTGGTGCGACGTTGGCAGCCCCGAAGGAATTGTAGAGGCCGAGGGAATGCTGAACGCAGATGGCGATGTTTGAACCCACCACCGGACCGCGCGTCCTTGCCTGCCCGCCGGGGGCCGACTTCCCGCAGCACCTTGTGTTGGGGATCACAGAGCGCATGGCCGACAGACCACCGGAGGAGCTTGCGCGGGTTGAGGTCTACGTCAACACCCGCCGGATGCAGCGCCGGATCGTGCAGCTCTTCGATGCGGGGCCACCATTGTTGCTGCCGCGCATCCGGCTGGTCACGGATCTGGCGCAGGACGCGGCCGGGGCGGACCTGCCGCCCCCGGTATCCGACTTGCAGCGGCGATTGGAACTCAGCCGGCTGATCCGCCAGCTACTGGACGCGCAGCCGGATCTTGCCCCACGCGCTACGTTGTTCGATCTGTCCGAAAGTCTGGCACTGCTGATCGCAGAAATGCATGATGAAGGCGTTTCACCTGCGGAAATCCGGAAGCTGGACGTCACCGACAGTTCCGGCTACTGGCAGCGCAGCCTGATGTTTCTGGATGCTGTCGCGCGCTACTTCGATATCACATCCGGCGAGGCCCCTGATGCTGCCGCGCGAAGTCGGAAAACGGTCGAACGGCTGGTGGAACGATGGCAGACTGAGCCACCTACACATCCGGTGCTGGTCGCCGGATCGACGGGGTCAAGGGGAACCACGGCCCTGCTGATGCGCGCGGTGGCACGATTGCCACAAGGCGCGATCGTGCTGCCCGGCTTTGATTCTGATCTTTCACCCGCAGTGTGGAACCGACTGGACGACGCCCTGACCGCCGAGGATCACCCGCAATATCGTTTTGCCAAACTGCTGCGAGACATGGAACTGCCACCCTCCGACGTGCAGTCATGGCGAAAGCAAGCCACAGCGCCGGTGCCCGCGCGCAACCGCCTTGTCTCGCTTGCGCTGCGTCCCGCACCGGTCACCGATCAGTGGATGACCGAAGGCCCGGAATTCGAGGGCATCGAAGAAGCAACGCGAGACATGACGCTGATCGAAGCGCCCTCGTCACGGATCGAGGCGGTAGCGATCGCGATGATCCTGCGCAAGGCCGCAGAAGATGGGCGCACTGCCGCGCTGGTGACGCCAGATCGCACGCTTACTCGCCAGGTCACCGCGGCATTGGACCGCTGGCGGATCGAGCCCGATGTAAGCGTCGGCGATCCGTTGCCGCAAACCGCGGTTGGACGGTTGCTGCGCCATATTGCCGATCTCTTCGGACAACGGCTTGCCGCCGAGGATCTGCTTGTCCTGCTCAAGCATCCGATGGTCAACTCGGCCGGTCCGGATCGAGGCCAGCATCTGCTCTGGACTTTCGATCTAGAGCTGCGCCTGCGCCGCCACGGACCGCCTTTTCCGGAGCCCGAGGATGTGCTGAAATGGGCAGCCAAGCACGAGATCGACGACGGGCGGGTCGCGTGGGCAAACTGGCTGGCGCAGCTCCTCGATGGGTTGCAGAACGTCGGCCCCAGCCCCGCGCCGCAGCATCTGGCACTGCACCTCACGCTTGCGCATCGACTCGTCGACGGGCCGACGGGCGTCGGCTCGCAAAGTCTTTGGGCAACAGAAAACGGCCGCGTCGCCCAGCGGCTTTTCGAAGAGTTCGAGCGGATCGCCGGTCATGCCGGGGATCTGACCCCAGCGGACTACAGCCGGCTTGTCATGGCGGTCCTGAAGCAGGGCGAGGTGCGCGATCCGGTGCGCCCGCATCCCGGCATCATGATCTGGGGAACGCTGGAGGCGCGCGTTCAGGGCGCCGATCTGGTTGTTCTGGGCGGGCTCAACGATGGGACCTGGCCGGAACTGCCCTCGCCCGACCCCTGGCTCAACCGGGAAATGCGGCTGGCCGCCGGATTGCTATTGCCCGAGCGTCGGGTCGGTCTGTCGGCGCATGATTTCCAGCAGGCGATTGCGGCGCGAGAGGTCGTTCTGACACGGGCCATTCGCAGTGACGAAGCTGAAACCGTGGCGTCGCGTTGGCTGAACCGACTGTCCAACCTCATGCGCGGCATGTCCGCAGACGGTGAATCTGCCTACGCGGCGATGCGTGCGCGTGGTCGGTTCTGGCTTGAGATGGCCAGCCGGTTGGAGGCACCTGCGGTTGCTGTCAGACCAGAGCCCCGCCCGTCGCCGCAACCGCCCGTCGAGGCTCGTCCGAAATCGCTTTCCGTCACCGCGATTTCCAGGCTGATCCGCGACCCCTATGCGATCTATGCCGAAAACATTCTTCGCCTGCGCGCGCTGGACCCGTTGCGGCAACTGGCCGACGCGCCGTTGCGCGGAACGGTTTTGCACAAGGTGATGGAGTTGTTTGTCGGCCAGCTTGACCTGCGCGGTGGCATGGCGAATGCCAAACAGCGGTTGATGCAGATCACCGAACAGGTTCTTGCGGAAGAGGCGCCGTGGCCCGCCGCCCGTATCTTGTGGAAATCCAAGCTGGAGCGGGTTGCTGACAGGTTTCTGGCGGATGAGGCGATCCGCCATTCGAAAGCCGGCGTCGTTCTTCTGGAAGAGCATGGCGCACTCCACTTCCCCAAGCTCGACTTCACCCTGAAGGCAAAGGTTGATCGGATCGACAAGGCAGCGGACGGAACATTCATCATCTACGACTACAAGACCGGTGCGCCTCCTACCAAGAAGCAGCTTGAGCATTTCGACAAGCAACTGCTGCTGGAGGCGGTGATGGTCGAAGCCGGCGGGTTTGCCAGCATCGGTGCCGCACGCGTTTCGGAAATCGCGCATATCGGTTTGGGCGCAAAGCCGGTTTTTGACCCGATCGAGCTGGACCCCGGCCAAACGGCCATGGTTCGAGACGAGTTCATCCAGCTGATCCGCGAATATCAAAAGCCCGATCGCGGCTATACATCCCGGCGCGCGATGGCGGAACTTCGCCATGGCGGCAACTACGACCATCTGGCGCGCTACGGCGAGTGGGACGAGTCGCAAGCGCCCCTGGGCACGAAGGTCGGACCATGAGCGCGGATGACGCAACGCTGCGACAGAACTCTGCCGCCGATCCAGGGGCCTCGACATGGCTTTCCGCCAATGCCGGGTCCGGCAAGACGCGCGTGCTGACGGACAGGGTTGCGCGGCTGCTCCTGCGCCGTGCCTCACCGCAACACATCCTGTGCCTGACCTATACCAAGGCCGCCGCAACCGAGATGCAGAATCGGCTGTTCCGCAGGCTTGGCGAATGGGCGATGAAAAGCGATGACGATCTGCGCGGCGAATTGCTGAAGCTCGGAATCGAACAGAACCTGTTGTCCGATGATCTCGCGCATGCCCGAACTCTGTTTGCCCGCGCCATCGAGACGCCCGGCGGGCTCAAGACCCAGACGATCCACTCTTTCTGCGCGTCCTTGCTGCGGCGGTTTCCGATGGAGGCGGGCGTTTCACCGTTCTTCCGCGAGATCGAGGACCGTTCGGCCAAGCTGTTGCGGGAAAATGTCGTCGAAGATCTTGCGACTGGCCCGCACCGATCGATCGTCGAGACCTTGGCGCAGCACTATACCGGCGAGGATTTCGACGGCCTGACAGCGGAAATCGTGCGCCGGCGAGAAACGCTGTTTCCGCCGAAGGACCGGGCGACGATCTGGGCAGCCCTCGACCTGCCGCCAGATTTTTCAGAGCCGGATCTGGCTTCCATCGCATTCGAAGGAGATGAAGCGGAGACTCTGCACCAGCTTGTCCTCGCTCTTGAGGCAAGCGACAAGGTCAGCGACCAAAGGGCCGCGAAAGCCTTGTCGGCCATTGCCGCCGATGGCCCGCGCCTTGCGGATTTCGACATTCTGGCAGCAGTCTTCTTGACGGGACCAAAAACCAAGCAACCGTTCTCGGCCAAGGTAGGCAGCTTCCCGACGAAGAACCTGCGCGAAACCATTCCGGACGTCATGGCGTCGCTCGAACCGTTCATGGTTCGGGTGGAAGCCGCTCGCGAGCCACGCAACCGGCTTTCTGCAGCCAGACGCAGTTTGGCGCTGCACGACTTCGCTCAGGTCTTCCTGCCGGAATATGCCGCGCAGAAAGAGCAGCGCGGCTGGCTCGATTTCGATGATCTCATCATCGGGGCGCGCAACCTGCTGACCGATCCGGCCGTGGCGCAATGGGTTCTCTATCGTCTGGATGGCGGGATCGACCATATCCTTGTCGATGAAGCGCAGGACACAAGCCCCGAGCAGTGGCGTGTGATCGAGTTGCTGGCGCAGGAATTCACCGCCGGCCAGAGCGCGCGCGACGATGTCGAACGGACGATCTTTGTGGTCGGCGACCTGAAGCAGTCGATCTACTCGTTCCAGGGCGCCGACCCGCGCGCCTTCGATGAGATGCGCGCGCAATTCGAGACCCGGCTGTACGCGATCAATCGCGCGCTTCATCGCCAGTCGCTGGATTACTCCTTTCGCTCTTCGCCCGCGATCCTTGGTCTGGTCGACGCTACGTTCAAGGTCGCCGGCGGGCTTGGCCCTGATGTCAAGCCGATGCATCTGGCGTTTCATGATCAGATGCCGGGCCGGGTGGATCTGTGGCCTGTCGTGCCGAAATCCGATGACCCGGAGGAGCGTGAATGGTACGATCCGACCGACAAGGTCGCGCAGAACGACTGCCGCATTGTCCTTGCCGACAAGATCGCTGAAGAAATCGGCAAGCTGATCGCGACCGGTTCGGTTCCCGAGGAAACGGGCGGCTTTCGCAATATCACGCCGGGTGACTTTCTGATTCTGGTTCAGCGCCGGTCGCGGCTGTTTCACGAGATCATCCGCGCGTGCAAGGCGAGTGGGCTGCAGATTGCAGGGGCAGACCGGCTCAAGATCGGCGCCGAGCTTGCGGTTCGTGATGTGATGGCGCTTCTTGCCTTCCTTGCGACCCCCGACGACGACTTGTCGCTGGCCGCCGTCCTGCGCTCGCCGCTCATCGGCCTGACCGAGGCCGAGCTTTACGATCTTGCGCACAGCCGAACCGAAATCCGGCTTTGGCCGGCCCTGCGGCGACGCAAGGCCGATTTTCCGCAAGCCCATGAGGTTCTGTTTCAGCTTCGCAACCAAGCCGATTTTCTTGGCCCATACGAGTTGCTCGAGCGGATTCTGACGCGGTTCGGCGGTCGGTTGCGATTGCTGGCGCGGCTGGGTGAAGAGGCCGAAGACGGGATAGATGCGATGCTGTCCTTGGCAATGAGCTATGAAACCACCGAGACGCCCAGCTTGACCGGCTTCCTGACCTGGATGGAAACCGACGAGGTCGAGATCAAACGCCAATCGGATGCTGCGGGCGACCGCATCCGGGTGATGACAACGCATGGCGCAAAGGGGCTTGAGGCCCCCATCGTCATCGTTCCCGACACGGCGGACCGAAACATTCGCCACAGCGATGAGATCGTGCTGCCCGAAGGCGGGATACCGCTTTGGAAGCCGCGTTCGGAAAACATGCCCGACGAGATCGCGAATGCCTTGGATCTTGCCAGGTCGGCTCAGGAAGAAGAGCGGTTGCGGCTGCTCTATGTTGCCCTGACCCGCGCCGAAAAGTGGCTGATCGTCTGCGGCTGTGGTGAAACGGGAAAGACCGCAAACAACTGGCACGGACTTGTCGAGGCGGGCATGATCGAGGCAGGCGCAGATGCGTTCGGCAGCCCGACCGGCCCCGGCCTTCGATTGCAGCACGGCGACTGGGCAAAGGCGAAACCCGGTTTCACCCCGGTCAAGGAAATTGACCGCTCACCGCTGCCCGACTGGCTGATCACGCGGGCCGAGCAACCTGCCGAGCAACCGTCAAGCCTGTCGCCGTCAAACCTGGGCGGCGCGAAGGCCTTGCCAGGCGATGTCGCTGCCGCGGATCCGGAGGCTGCAATGCAGAGGGGCAGCCAGCTGCATCGCCTTCTTGAACACCTGCCGAACGCCGCCGCAGCGGACTGGCCAGCGTTTTCGCGCAGCCTGCTTTGCACGGGTGACAATGCCGTCTTGCCGGAAGTTGCCGACCTCTTGCTTGGCGAGGCGCGGCAGGTACTGGAAGATCCGGCCCTCAGGCAACTTTTCGACAGCGACTCGCTGGTAGAGGTTCCGATCAGCGCCGCATTGCCAGAGTTGGGCGGCATTCGTGTCAATGGCGCCATCGACCGGCTGATCGTGCGACCCGACCGCGTCCTCGCGGTCGATTTCAAATCGAACGCGCTGGTTCCGGCGACAGCGCATCAGGTTCCGGTCGGTCTCTTGCGGCAACTGGGCGCCTATGCGGCTGCGCTTGCACAGGTCTACCCGGACCGCCGGGTCGATACAGCGATCCTTTGGACCCGGACAGCGACACTGATGCCGCTGCCGCACGACATCGTGAGGCAAGCACTGTTGCAAACCTCTACATCTTGACCTTCCAGCCAGCGGTCCATACGGTCTTTTGAACCTCAATTCCATTGGAGAGAAATCATGGCCACCGTCCCCGTCACCGACGCCACTTTCGATGCCGAAGTCAAACAGTCCGACATTCCCGTCGTCGTGGATTTCTGGGCAGAATGGTGCGGCCCCTGCAAGCAGATCGGCCCGGCATTGGAGGAATTGTCGGACCAGTTCGATGGCAAGATCAAGATCGTCAAGGTGAACGTGGACGAGAACCCGAATTCGCCCGCCCAGATGGGCGTCCGCGGCATCCCGGCGCTTTTCATGTTCAAGGATGGTCAGGTCGTTTCCAACAAGGTCGGCGCAGCTCCGAAGGCGGCTCTGCAAAGCTGGATCGAAGAAGTGATTTAAGCCTTTCATCAAGACAGGTTCACAAGGGGCGCTTCGGCGCCCCTTCATCGTTCAGACCTGCCATCCCCGCGCCCGAACCGTTTCAAGGATCCGCTGCTCGGCGTCTTGCCGACCTGCATTGATCGCCATTTTCTGCAGAAACCAGAACAGATAGACGTCGAAATCCGGCACGGTTCGCTGTACCTGTCGAAAGGCCTCTTCCACTCCGACCCGGTGAATGCTGGCCGCGATATGGTGGAAATCTATCAGGCCAAAAAGCACGGCTGGCCTGTGCAGGAAGTAACCTGTCATCGCCACCGACGAATTCTGCGTGACGACATAGGCGGCACCCCTCACCAGATCGACGGCATCCGCACCTGACAAGGACAGGCGAGGACTCGACTGAACAAGACGATCGAGTGCCGTAAGCTCTTCGACGCTATAGGCTTCGTTCGGATGCAGCCCGGCAACGATCCGGCGATCGGGTTCAAGGGCAAGCGTGGTCTTGATCATATCCAGCGGCGACATCGACTGGAACGACCGGTGTTCGGTCAGGCGTCCTTGCAACGGAATATAGACATGGCCGTCGAGCGATCTCGTTACCGCGTCGGTGCCGAACAGCCGCTTCCGCCAGAGACCCGCAAACCTTGCGGCCTCTGCCCTGTCGAGGGTATCGGGATCGTATGCCGCACGCGCCACCTCCCAATCCCACCGCTTGGCGGACTTCTCGATCCGCCAGAATGGATAGAAATAGGACAGGCGAATCGTAAGGCCACGCGGACTGATCGGGTGCTCCATCAGATAAAACGCATAGCCGGGATGCAAGGCAGAGGCCAACACCTCGGCATCGCTGTTGCCACGAAACGCGACCGCGAACCCTCGAGAGGCAAACGCCGACGTGATCCGGTTGACGAAATTGACCTTCCCTGCCTCGGCGCGTTGGCGAAAGGCCGCTTCAAGGTAGAAAACCAGTGTCTTCTCTGCGCTCATCGGGGCGGACGCTAGCGCCGGTGCAGCATTCCGGCAAGGGAAAGCGGGTTGTGCCATCCGGGCGCGATGTCCATATAGCCCTGAATGCAAACGTGAGAGAGACCGCATGGCAGAACACAAGTTTCCCGGCTGGCACGGCACGACCATCATCGGCGTTCGCAAGGGCGGAGAGGTGGTGATCGCAGGTGACGGGCAGGTCAGTTTGGGCCAGACCGTTCTGAAAGGCACGGCGCGCAAGGTGCGCCGGCTGTCCAGTGGCGGGCAGGACGTGGTTGCGGGATTCGCCGGATCGACGGCAGATGCCTTCACGCTTCTGGAACGGCTGGAAGCGAAACTGGACGCAATGCCGGGCCAGTTGCAGCGCGCTTCCGTTGAACTGGCGAAGGACTGGCGCACAGACAAGTACCTGCAAAAACTTGAGGCGATGCTGATCGTCACCGATGGCGCCGACCTGCTGGTGATCACCGGCGCGGGCGACGTGCTGGAGCCTGAACATGACGTGACCGCGATCGGCTCTGGCGGCAATTATGCCCTGGCGGCTGCGCGGGCGATGATGGATGGCGATCTGTCGGCAGAAGACATCGCCCGCCGCGCCATGGCCATCGCCGCCGATATCTGCGTCTACACCAATGGCAATCTGACGATAGAGAAGATCTCGAAATGACCGACCTGACCCCCCGGGAAATCGTCTCGGAACTCGACCGCTTCATCATTGGTCAGAAGGACGCCAAACGCGCGGTGGCCGTCGCCTTGCGCAACCGCTGGCGACGCAAGCAACTTGATGCGGCGATGCAGGAAGAGGTTTATCCCAAGAACATCCTGATGATCGGCCCGACAGGTGTTGGCAAGACCGAGATCAGCCGGCGTCTGGCGAAACTTGCCCGTGCGCCGTTCCTGAAGGTCGAGGCGACCAAGTTCACCGAAGTCGGCTATGTCGGCCGCGACGTCGAACAGATCATCCGCGATCTGGTCGAAAGCGCCATCACCATGACCCGTGAACACATGCGTGAAGAGGTCAAGGCGAATGCAAGACAGGCCGCCGAGGACCGCGTGATCGCCGCCATCGCCGGAGAGAATGCGCGCGAACAGACGCTGGACATGTTCCGCGGCAAGCTAAAGCGCGGCGAGCTGGACGGTACGGTAATCGAACTGGATCTGGCCGACAATTCCAACCCCATGTCGATGTTCGAAGTCCCCGGTCAGCCGGGGCAGATGGGCGGCGCGATGAACCTTGGCGATATCTTCGGCAAGGCGTTTTCAGGTCGCAAGGTCCGCAAGAAGATGACCGTCGCCGATAGCTTCGATGTGCTGATCGGCGAAGAGGCCGACAAGCTGCTGGACGACGAAACGGTCAACCGCGCGGCGATCGAGGCGGTGGAACAGAACGGCATCGTCTTCCTCGACGAAATCGACAAGGTCTGCGCCCGATCCGACACGCGCGGCGCCGATGTCAGCCGCGAGGGCGTCCAACGCGACCTTCTGCCGTTGATCGAGGGCACAACGGTGTCGACCAAGTATGGTCCGGTCAAGACCGACCATGTCCTGTTCATCGCCTCGGGCGCGTTTCATATCGCGAAACCATCGGACCTTCTGCCCGAGCTTCAGGGTCGTTTGCCGATCCGGGTCGAGTTGAGGGCGCTAACCGAGGAGGATTTCGTGCGCATCCTGACCGAGACCGACAACGCCCTGACGCTGCAATACACCGCGCTTCTGGGAACAGAGAGCGTGACCGTCGAATTCACCGAAGACGGCATTTCCGCCCTGGCGCATATCGCCGCAGAGGTGAACCAGACGGTCGAGAATATCGGCGCGCGACGGCTTTACACCGTGATGGAGCGGGTGTTCGAGGAAATCTCTTTTACCGCGCCAGATCGGGGCGGAGAGACGATCCGGGTTACAGCCGACTTCGTGAACGACAACCTGGGCGAATTCATCAAGGCCGCGGATACGCGTAAATACATGCTGTAATCAGGGCGCTGGCAATATAGCTTGCGCGGAATGATCCTCTAAATTCACTTGAAGGTTTCCGGTGACTCGTCTTTTGATTGCGCTGCCATTGCTGTTCTTGATGGCCTGTACCCCCCGGCCCGCGCTTCGGCCTTTTCCAGCCAATGCGGAGCCCGTCAAGCTTGAATCCGTGTTCGTCAGCACAACGCGTGCCCTTGGGGACGACAGGCAATTTGGCAATGCGCGCGTGCTTTCGCCTGCCTATTTACGGTATGATTTCTCGGTCCCACCGAACCGCGAAGCCGCCACCTTGGCAGAAGTCGAGCGCGTCACCGATCCGGCCACCGAATTCCTGGTGACCGGCGCGGTCCGCTATGCAAGCGCCGATATCTTCCGGTCCGAGATCCGCGAGGCCATGCTGCAACGCCCACCAAAAGAACGAGAGGCGTTGATCTATGTTCATGGCTACAACAATACCTTTGACCAGGGCGTGCTTCGGGTCGCGCAACTGGCGGACGATTTCAAGCTGGGCAGCCTGGCGCTGCACTATTCATGGCCGTCATCGGGATCGGCGTTGGGATACGAATACGACAAGGACAGTATGCTTTACGCCCGCGACGGGCTTGAAGATCTGATCCGAACCGTCGCGGCGGCCGGCGCCAGTCGCATTCTTCTGGTCGGCCATTCAATGGGCGCGCAACTCATCGTCGAGGCACTGCGCCAGATCGACATCGCCGAACCCGGCGCCTCGCGGCGGATGATCGACGGCGTGGTGCTGGTCTCGCCCGACATCGACGACGAGGTTTTCCGCGCTCAGGTGGCGCGGATAACCCCCTTGCCGCAGCCGTTCATCATCTTCATCTCGCGCCGCGACCGTGCGCTGCAGCTCTCGGCCTTGCTTACCGGACAGCAGGACCGGCTGGGAAATATGGAAAGCTTCCGCGACCTGGCCGATCTGGATGTGACTATTCTCGATGTCACCAGCTTTTCCAGCGGGATTGGTCATTTCACATTGGCCGAGTCGCCGGGGCTGATCCGGTTGCTGTCAGATCTCGGCTCGGTCGATGCCGCATTTCGCGACGAAGCTGCGGGCCGTATCGGACTGCTGACCGGTGTCGTCCTGACAGTTCAGACCGCGACCGGAATCATCTTGTCCCCGATCGCGGCAATCGCAGAATAGCGCTTCACTTTCGCCGACAACTCGAACACACCAACCATCATGGAATATGTCCGGTTTCTGCGCGACAATGCGTCCTGGCTGACAGCCGGGTTCTTGCTGTCGTTCACCTCAAGCTACGGGCAGACTTTCTTTATCTCGATTTTCGCCGGCGTGATCCGGACAGAATTCGACTTGTCGCATGGCGCCTGGGGCGGGATCTATACGATTGGCACCACGGCTTCGGCCGCCGCGATGATTTGGGCCGGGGCGCTGACCGACAAGTTTCGGGTGCGGCATCTGGGCGCCGTGGTTTTTGGATTGCTGGCGTTGGCCTGCCTTTTTATGGCGTCGGTTTCCGGCCCGGTGATGCTGATCGCGGTGATCTTCGCGTTGCGGCTGACGGGACAGGGCCTGATCAGCCATCTCAGCATCGTCGGAACCGCGCGCTGGTTCGTGGCCACACGGGGTCGTGCGCTTTCGATCGTCAGCATGGGCTTTGCCGTCGGACAGGCGATCCTGCCGCTGATCTTCGTTGCTCTGCTTGTGTTCCTGCCATGGCGATCGCTCTGGGTCATTGCGGCCGGATTGACTTTGCTCGCCATCCCGGCCCTCATGCTCTTGCTGCGAAGCGAGCGTACGCCGCAGTCGGTAGCCGAGACCACACATTCCGTCGGGATGGATGGACGGCACTGGGTTCGGGCCGAGCTGCTGCGCCACTGGCTGTTCTGGCTGATGGTGCCGTGGCTGCTGGGCCCGGCTGCATGGAGCACTGCGCTGTTTTTCCAGCAGGTCCACCTGACCGAGGTAAAGGGCTGGAGCCATGTCGAGTTCGTCGCGCTGTTCCCGCTTTTCACCGCCACCACCATTGGCTCGACCTTCGTCTGGGGCTGGGCTTTGGACAGGGTCGGCACAAATCGGCTGATGCCGCTTTCGCTGATCCCCTTCGCCCTGGCCTTCCTGCTCCTCTCGCAGGCCGACGGCCTGTTTTTCGCCGGCATCGCCATGGCGATCCTCGGGGTCGGAACGGGTGCCGGCGCGACATTGCCGGGGGCTTTCTGGGCGGAACATTTCGGCACCCGCAACCTCGGCAGCATCAAGGCGATGGCGGCAGCGGTCATGGTCCTCGGCTCTGCCATCGGTCCGGGCGTCAGCGGCTGGCTGATCGACGCCGGACTAGCGTTTCCCAGTCAGATGGTCGGCTATGCTGTATACTTCATCCTTTCCGCCGCCATTGCCTGGGTCGGCGTCCGCAAGGCGCGAGGCCTGCTACCGGGGCCTGCGAAGGTAGACATAATAGGCGCCTGACCCGCCATGCTTCAGGTGCGCTTCTGATACCTGCAGAACCAGAGACTTCAGCGGGGCCGAATGCAACCAGTGCGGCACCTGGTGTTTCAGTACACCGTGCCGCACCGGGATCGGCCCGACGTCATCCGACACCCGACCCTTGCCGGTGATCACCAGAACCAGCCGCAAGCCTTCGGCATGGGTTTCAAGGATGAACCGCTGCAGCGCTGCATGGGCGCGTGCGACCGTCATGCCATGCAGGTCGATGCGTCGTTCCGGGGTCAGTTTGCCGCGCTGCATCTTGCCGAACCGCTTGCGGTCCATCTGAACCGGGGTGCCCGCCAGCCTTTCGGGCAGCGCAGGCACCAGGTCGTGTTGCGGCAACGTACGCTGCGCCCGGTCTCCGATCGAGAATTCGGGCAAGGACTCACGCAGCTGCGCGGGCTGCATCCGCTCGACCGCATCTTGCAGGATGGCCTTCTTGTCAGGATGCAGCGGCACTGCACTTTGGCGCACCTTGTCCCAAAGCTCTTTCTCGTCCGGTCGCAATCGCCGCGGCTTGCGCCGGGTCATTGGTCCTGCCCTTCGGCTCTCGCATAGGCTTGCTGAATCGGCATCAGCACGATCATCCGACCGGGATCGCGTACTTCGCCAGCACGCAGGCCAGCCTTGTGACCGGTGCCGAAGAAAATGTCGGCCCTTTGTGCCCCCTTGATCGCCGATCCGGTATCCTGGGCGACCATCAGGCGCCTGAAGGCCCTTCGACCGCCCTTTTCCACCCAGACCGGCGCGCCAAGCGGTACGAAAGCCGGATCGACCGCGACGGTTCGCATATCCGTGACCGAACGATTCATTGCCCCCAACGGACCACGCTCTGCGGGAACATTGTTGACGATCCGAAAGAACACGAAAGACGGATTGTGCCGCAAAAGACCTTCGCCCTCTGCGGGATTCGATTTTACCCAGTTGCGGATCACCCAAGCCGAAACCTGATGCGCCTGAAACACGCCGCGGCGCACCAGTTCCTGCCCGATCGAGCGATATTCGTGGCCGTTGGCCCCCGCATATCCCACACGGACCACCGACCCGTCGGTCAGACGGATCCGACCTGATCCCTGGATCTGCAGAAAGAACACATCGACCGGATCATCAACCCAGGCAATCTCCAGGCCGCGCCCGGCCAGAAGCGACTGCCCCTCGATATCGGCGCGGGAATACCACTGGCCGTCCTTTGCCTCTGCCGGCAGACTATAGATAGGGTAGCGGAACCGGCCCGATCGATGGCGCGATCCGTTCAGCTCGGGTTCGAAATATCCGGTGAACAGCGCGGGCGTTCCGTCTTCGATCAGGACCGGGCGGAAAAACAACTCGAAGAACGTCCGGGCGTTGGTCTGGTCTTGCGCAAGCGCGCAAAGCGGAAGCCATTCGGGCGTACGCATGTCCATGCAGGTCGATTTGAAGACTTCCAGAGCATGTCCGTGGTCATCCTCGGGCCAACCCTTGAGATCGGAAAACTTCAGCACGGTATGGGTCGTTTGACCGCCTGCGGCCGCAGCGTCGTTCATGGTCAAAGCGGCCAGAACCGACAGCGCCAGCAGGACAAGCCTCATCCCCCGGTGGCGACCAGCTGCCAGTTCGGGTCGTTGGTGCCCATGGGTCTGGCAAAGGTCCACACATCTTTCTGGCGCTTGATCTCGTTCGGATTGCCCTCGACGATCTCTCCGTCCTTGTCGCGTACGACCGAGGTCAGTTCGCCGATGAACCGCACGGTGATCTCGCCTTCGCGGGTCTTTTCGTCGAATTCGGCACTGACAAGTTTGGTTTCCCGAACACCGACAAATTGCGCAGTGACGCTCAAGCCCTGTTCCTCTCGCGTATCCACGACTTCCGAGAAAGTCTCGAACACATCATCGCCCAAGAACGGGCGGATCTGCTCCATGTCGCCCTTCTCAAACGCCATCAGGATCATCTCATAGGCACTGCGCGCTCCGGACAGGAATTCGCCGACAATGAAGGACGGTTCGGCTGCCTTCATTGCAGCCAGGGCTTTTGCCGCGGCGCTGTCTTCAGCAACGTGGTCGGTAATGTCCCGATCCGGGCCGCCTTCGATCACCTCGAAATCGCCACGCTTGCGCGCCGAGGATGCCGATGCGCTCGCGATCGGCGGCTTTTCAAAGCCGTCGCGGGTTCCCAGCACGTTTTTCAGGCGCAAAATCAGGAACACGGCAATACCGGCAAGTACCAGTAGTTGGATGACGGCAGAACTCATCTTTACCTCTCAGACGGAGATCGGGTGGTAACGGGCCTATTCCGCTCTTATGTAAGGCAGCAGCTGGGTCAAGTCCACCGCAGCCCGTAACATTGACATGAGGTTCACATGTGGTTGTTCGTCCTCTTCGTGACAATCCCCCTAATCGAGATTGGGCTGTTCATTCAGGTCGGGGGTTTGATCGGTTTGTGGCCGACATTGGGCATCGTGATCCTGACCGCTGTCATCGGCACATTCCTGATGCGTCAACAGGGATTGCGGGCGCTGAACGACCTAAAAACCTCACTGAATGACCTGAGTGACCCGACCGAGCCTTTGGCGCATGGCGCGATGATCCTGTTCGCCGGTGCCCTGCTGCTTACACCTGGTTTCTTCACAGATGTTGTCGGACTGTCGCTGCTGATTCCACCGGTAAGGTCAGCCGTCTACTCCTACATTCGGGGGCGCGTGAAGGTGCAAAGCTTCACTGTCCAGTCCGGCCGGCCGCGGCCATCTGATGACGCCGACACGATCACCGATGTTGATTATGAAGAGGTCGATCCCGAACCGCCGAGAAAGGCCGGCGAATCCGGATGGACCAGGCATTGAGGCTCTTGGGCCGACCTGATACGAAAGATCGACGCATTTTGGCAGGAGAGTAAACATGGCCGAAAAGACCGAAGCGAAGAAAGCCGAAGGTAACGGCGCCGCCACCGGGGCACCGCAGGTCAAGATGCAGATTCTGGGCCAGTTCATCCGCGACATGTCGTTCGAGAACATCGTGGCGCAGAAAGGCATCGGCGGCGATGCCACGCCAGATGTGAACGTGGCCGTCAGCCTGGATGCCAAGAAGCGTCCGACCGACAACCAGTACGAAGTCGTTTCCAAATACAAGGTCACGGCCAAAGGCAAGGGCACCGATGACACCCTGTTTCTGATGGAGCTTGATTACGGCGGTATTTTCCAGATCGAGAATGTCCCCGACGAGCAACTGCACCCGTTCCTGATGATCGAATGTCCGCGACTGCTTTTTCCGTTCGCACGTCAGATCATTCATAACGTGATCCGCGATGGCGGCTTTCCGCCCCTCAATCTTGATAGCATCGACTGGATCAGCCTCTATCGGCAGAATCTGGCGCGTCAGGCCGAGGCCCAGAAGGCCACGCAGAAGACCTAACCGAACTTCCTCCAAAGTGCACCGTCGCCCAATTTGCCGACAAAGTCGGCATGGGCGGCGCGTTCTTCTTCGCTTAGCCGAGAAGACAATGCCTTGTCTCGGGGCCGTGCCCTCCATCCATCTGCCGAACCCTGCCCGCCACGACCGGAACTTGACGACAACACCAGATCGGGCTGGCGTCCGCCGATCAGTTCCAGATAAATTTCAGCAAGAATCTCGCTGTCCAGAAGCGCGCCATGCAGGGTTCGAGAGCTGTTGTCGATCCCGAAGCGGCGGCAAAGCGCGTCAAGCGAAGCCGGAGAGCCCGGAAACTTCGAGCGGGCAATCGCGAGGGTATCCACGGCCCGGTCCCAGGGGATTGGCGGTCGGTTGATCCATTTGAGTTCCGCATTCAGGAACTTCATATCGAATGCCGCATTGTGGATGATCAGCTTGGCATCGGCGATGAAATCCAGGAAAGCCTGTCCGATCACTGCGAAAACGGGCTTGTCGCGCAGAAAGTCGTCTCCGAGGCCGTGCACCTCGAACGCGTCCGGCGGCATGGCGCGTTCCGGGTTGATATATTGGTGGTACGTCCTGCCCGTCGGCAACTGGTTGAACAACTCCACCGCGCCGATCTCGACAATCCTGTCGCCGGCCTCGGGATCGAAACCAGTTGTTTCAGTATCCAGCACGATTTCACGCATCGGTCTGTTGCCCCCGGATCGTTTCGATCAACTCTTGCACGGCGCGGCGCGACGCTTCAAGCGAGGTCGTCGGTATGACGACGTCCGCAAGGGCGCGTTTTTCTGCATCGGGCATCTGCTTGGCCTTGATCGCCACGAACTGCGCCTCGGTCATGCCGGGCCGTTGCAGAACCCTGTCCCGCTGAATATCAGCCGGAGCAGAGACCACCACAGCCAGATCGACTGCGCTGTCGCCTCCAGTCTCGAACAATAGCGGAATATCGACAACGGCGATATCAGCGTCAACGCCAGCAAGAAACCTGGCACGATCATCGGCCACCAGCGGATGGACAATCGCCTCGATCCGGCCCAGTGCGTCGGGATCCTCGGCGATCCATGACTTCAGCGCCGCACGGTTCACCTCTCCGTCGACCACTGCGTCGGGCCGCAGATTCGCGATCGCTGCAACTGCGGCGCCTCCCTTTTCATAGAGCCGATGAACGCATTCGTCGGCGTCCCAAACCGGGATACCCTCTTCGGCGAACATCGCCGCGGTTGTGGATTTTCCCATTCCGACGGACCCGGTCAGCCCGATCACGATAGGCGGCTTCCGCGTCATATGCCCAGTACGATCCTGCGGGCGTTGTCATCGACTTCCGGTCGCATGCCGAACCAGCGTTCGAAGGCCGGCGCCGCCTGATACAGCAGCATGCCCAGTCCATCCACTACCGAGCAGCCCGCCTCGCTGGCATGTTTGAGGAATGCCGTCTCGAGTGGCGTATAGACAAGATCGGTGACAACAGCCTTGGCCGACAGGGCATCGAGAGGAACCCGAAGATCCGGCTTGCCCACCATCCCCAGTGAACTTGCATTGACCACGGTCATCGCACCATCCAACATGTTGCCGGCCTGAACCCAGTCGAACACCTTCACCTTGGCGCCAAACTCTTTTTGCAAACCATCCGCTCGGGCGCGGGTGCGGTTCGACAGCCGAATCTCCGGCACGCCGACGTCGATCAAGCTGGCCAGCACCGCCCGCGCGGCACCGCCTGCGCCGAATACTGCTGCCGGACCGGTCTTAGGCGCCCAGTCCACGGCACCGCTGCGAAGATTCTCGACGAATCCGTAGCCATCGGTGTTGTCGGCATGGATCTTGCCGTCCTTGCGAAAGATCAGCGTGTTCGCGGCCCCGATCAGCGCCGCGCGGTCGGTCACGAGGTCAGCCAGGCCAAGCACCGTTTCCTTGTGCGGAATCGTCACGTTGGCACCGACAAAGCCCATCTTGGGCATTGCACGGATCACTTCGGCAAGATCGGCCTGCGCCACATCCATGGGTATATAATAGCCCGGAATTCCGTATCGCCTCAGCCAATGCGCGTGGAGAGCCGGCGACCGGCTGTGCGCGATTGGTGATCCGATCACAGCGGCCAGCGGTATTCTGCGATCACTCATATTTTCAAGACTCCCCTGACCGTCAGATAGCCAAGCAGGTCGATCAGCGACAAGCCCAGAACGGTGAAATAGTCGCCCTCGATGCTGGAAAACAACCTTACGCCTTCTTCCTCCAGCTTATAGCACCCGACTGCGTGGCGGATGCTGTCCCAGTTTCGGTCAAGGTAATCGTCGATGTACGCGGCAGACAGTTCGCGCATCTGCAGGTGGACCTGTCCAATATGCCGCCAGACCGGTCGTCCCTCGTGGCAGATCACGACCGCTGACAGCAAACTGTGTCTTTGTCCCGACAAAGAGTGGAGCTGATCGCGCGCGTCATCGATGCTGACGGGTTTTGCCAGGCATCTGCCCCTGAAATCCAAAATCTGATCGCATCCGATAACCAGTGCTGCTGGTTCTCTTGCCGCGATCTTGCGCGCCTTGTGCTCTGCCAGGGCGTCAGCCAGATCCCGTGGGGTCGCGCCATCGGCCTGCATCGCGGCGCGAATGGCATCTTCATCCAGCCGGGGCAGCATCACCTCGCATGATACCCCTGCATTCTGCAGCAACGCGCGGCGGATCTCGGATCCCGAAGCCAGAATGATGCGGTCGGTCATGTCGACATCCCTGTGGATACTTCCCTGACTCGGCTGGGGCTCTTTGTGCGCAACCGGGAGGTTTCGGTGGTCTTGGTCAATCTCATCTGTCTTCTAGATGTTTCGCGGCATTTGATCCACGGTGGAGAACCGAAATCCTTTATTACCATCAAATGCTCCGGCCTTAATGCCACAGGAGATATTTCCTCTTCCAATGATGGCCTGTCATCCATCAAAGTATTAAAATCAAACAGTAAAATCTATTTTTTGGGAGTTTCCCCAAATTCCTATAAAACTGTCCCCAATGTTGTCTCCATGTGCATAACTCACCGGATGGTTCGATAATCCCCATTGTCCACCGGCCCTACTAACACATCATCTTTTCTTTTCTTTCTTATTATTATTAAGAGGAAGGATGACGGTAAGGGACAAGCTCGCATGACAGACTTTCTGATCTCAGCCTATCCTTGGACGAAATCCCTGCATGTGATATCGGTCATCGCCTGGATGGCGGGGTTGTTCTATCTGCCAAGGCTGTTCGTCTATCACGTCGAACAGGTCACCATTGGATCAGGCACCGACGGAATGTTCCAAACGATGGAACGACGCCTGCTCAGGGCCATCATGAATCCCGCGATGGTCGCGACATGGATCTTCGGGCTGATGCTGGTATTCACCCCCGGCATCGTCGACTGGAGCCAGGTCTGGCCGTGGACCAAGGCGGCGGGCGTCCTTTTGATGACGTGGTTCCATCACTGGCTTGGCTACCGGCGAAAGGATTTCCTGAAAGGTCAGAACACGATCAGCGGTCGGCGCTATCGGATGATGAATGAGGTTCCGACGCTGCTTCTGGTCATAATCGTCGTGTCGGTTGTCGCGCGACCGTTCTGACACACGTTGACTCGCCGCGTTGGCGCGCCTATCTAGCCCGCAGCGGTCGTCCGATCGCGTTGAATTCCCATTTTGATCAGACCTCGCACCAGATTGCCGGTCGCCGGACATATCCCATGACACAAGAACGCCTGAACCTTGCCGACCTGAAAGCGCATACGCCGAAAGACCTGTTGTCGATGGCCGAAGAGCTGGAGATCGAGAACGCCTCGACCATGCGCAAGGGCGACATGATGTTCGCCATCCTGAAAGAACGCGCTGAGGAAGGCTGGGAAATCTCGGGCGACGGCGTGCTCGAGGTCCTGCAGGACGGTTTCGGTTTCCTGCGCTCGCCCGAAGCGAACTATTTGCCCGGTCCGGATGACATCTATGTGTCGCCGGAGATGATCCGTCATCACAGCCTGCGGACCGGCGATACGGTTGAAGGCGTGATCCAGGCTCCCGGCGACAACGAACGTTATTTCGCGATCACCAAGGTCAGCCAGATCAATTTCGAAGATCCCGAGAGAGCGCGTCACAAGATCAACTTCGACAACCTGACGCCGCTTTATCCTGACGAGCGGTTCAAGCTGGAAATCGAGGATCCGACCATCAAGGACCGGACCGCGCGGATCATCGACCTAGTAGCGCCCATCGGCAAAGGCCAGCGCTCTTTGATCGTCGCCCCGCCCCGGACTGGTAAGACGGTGATCCTGCAAAATATCGCCAACTCGATCGAGAAGAATCACCCCGAATGCTACCTGATCGTGCTTCTGATCGACGAGCGGCCCGAGGAAGTCACCGACATGCAGCGAAGCGTCAAGGGAGAAGTCGTGTCTTCGACTTTCGACGAACCCGCCACACGACATGTCGCAGTTGCCGAGATGGTGATCGAGAAAGCCAAGCGTCTGGTTGAGCACAAGCGCGACGTGGTGATCCTGCTCGATTCGATCACCCGCCTCGGTCGTGCGTTCAACACGGTTGTGCCGTCTTCCGGCAAGGTTCTGACCGGTGGTGTCGACGCCAATGCCCTGCAGCGCCCGAAGCGGTTCTTTGGCGCCGCCCGGAACATCGAGGAAGGCGGTTCTTTGACGATCATCGCCACTGCACTTATCGACACCGGCAGCCGGATGGACGAGGTCATCTTCGAGGAATTCAAGGGCACCGGTAACTCTGAAATCGTGCTGGACCGGAAGATTGCCGACAAGCGGGTCTTCCCGGCTATCGACATCCTCAAATCCGGCACGCGGAAGGAAGAGCTGCTGGTTGACAAGGTAGACCTGCAGAAAACTTATGTCCTGCGGCGCATTCTGAACCCGATGGGCACGACCGATGCAGTTGAATTCCTGCTGTCCAAGTTGAAGCAGACGAAGTCCAACGCGGATTTCTTCGATTCGATGAATACATAAATTATTGTTATATAACAATACGTTAAAATGATATGGATACGATTTTTGCCTTGGCGTCGGCGCGTGGGAAATCCGGCGTCGCGGTCGTCCGCATTTCCGGGCCATCAGCGGTTTCCGCGGCAAAGCAGCTGGCGGGCACCCTACCCGAGCCGCACCGAACAGCCTTGCGGGTGCTTTACGATCGGAATGGTGACGAACTGGATCGGGCGCTCGTCCTCCGTTTCGCCGCCGGGCACAGCTTTACCGGCGAGGATGTGGTAGAGCTTCACCTGCACGGCAGCGTCGCCACCATCAGTGCGGTTCTGCGCAACCTCGAAGAGTTTCCCGACCTGCGCCCAGCCGAAGCTGGGGAATTCACCCGCCGCGCTCTGGAGAACGGGCAGTTGGACCTCGCCCAGGTCGAAGGCCTCGCCGACCTGATCGACGCGGAAACCGAGGCGCAACGCAAACAGGCCCTGCGGGTATTGTCAGGTGCCATCGGCATGGCTTCCGAGATGTGGCGGAGCAAACTGATCCGCGCCGCCGCGCTTCTGGAAGCCACGATCGACTTCGCAGATGAAGAGGTGCCGGTTGATGTGACACCCGAAGTTCTCGAGTTGATTGACGCTGTAGCCGGCGATCTGAAAGCAGAGATTGTCCGCACAAGCATGGCCGAACGCATTCGCGACGGGTTCGAGGTCGCGATCATCGGTGCGCCGAATGTCGGCAAGTCCACCTTGCTCAATGCCTTGGCGGGCCGTGAGGCCGCGATCACGTCGGAATTCGCCGGCACCACCCGCGACGTCATCGAGGTGAGGATGGATCTGCGCGGCCTGCCCGTCACCGTGCTCGATACGGCCGGCCTGCGCGAAAGCGAGGACGCGATCGAGACGATCGGCATCAGTCGTGCACGTGATCGCGCCGCCCGCGCGGATCTTCGGGTGTTCCTGATCGAGGGCGATCTGCCGCGCGATGTGCTGCGGCAGCCCGATGACATCGTGATTGCCGCCAAGGGCGATCTGCGGTCCGGCGAGGGTCCCTCGGTTTCGGGCAAGACCGGTGCTGGTGTCGTGGAATTGATCGACCGAATCTCCACAATCCTTTCTGCCCGTTCCGCTAATTCCGGGATCGCGATCCGCGAGCGACATAGAACCGCGATGCAACGAGCAAGCGAATCCTTGGAATCCGCGCGGATTGAGTTAGAAGGCGGACCAGACCGGTCGGAACTGACAGCCGAAAATTTGCGCAGCGCCATCCGCGCCCTTGATTCGCTGGTCGGTCGCGTCGATGTCGAGGATCTGCTGGATGAGATTTTCGCCAGCTTCTGCATCGGCAAGTAAGGAGTGTTTCACGTGAAACAGCGCGATTTCGATGTCATCGTTGTCGGCGGCGGCCACGCCGGTGCCGATGCAGCCCATGCCGCGGCGCGTCTTGGCGCACGAACGGCACTGGTGACGCTGACGTTTGACGGGATCGGAGTGATGTCTTGCAATCCCGCGATAGGAGGTCTTGGAAAAGGTCATCTGGTGCGAGAGATCGACGCCCTCGACGGCCTGATGGGTCGTGTTGCCGACAGCGCGGGGATACAGTTTCGCCTTCTGAACCGTCGCAAGGGGCCAGCCGTTCAGGGCCCGCGTGCGCAGGCCGATCGGAAGATCTATCGTCGGAAGATGCAGGATGAGATGCGCGCGCAGCCCAACCTGACGGTAATCGAGGGCGAGGCCGTGGATTTCGTCATCAAGGACAATGCAGTCTCCGGCCTGGTTCTGGCGGACGGAATGCAGTTGTTGGCGGGTGCCGTTGTTCTGACAACCGGGACATTTCTGCGAGGCGTGATCCATGTCGGCGACGTTTCGCGCCCTGGTGGCCGCATGGGTGACAAGCCCTCGCAGAAGCTGGCCGAACGAATTGACGGCTTTGGCCTGCCGCTGGGACGGCTGAAAACCGGAACCCCCCCACGGCTTGATGGCAAGACGATCAATTGGGACGTTCTGCAAAAGCAGCCCGGTGATGACGTTCCGGTCATGTTCTCGTTCCTCTCGGATCGTCCGGCCGTTCGGCAGGTCAATTGCGCGATCACCCACACGAACGAACGAACCCATGATATTATCCGCAACAACCTGTCGCGGTCAGCGATGTATGGAGGCCATATAGATGGTGTCGGTCCGCGCTACTGCCCCTCGATCGAGGACAAGGTCGTACGCTTCGCCGACAAGACCTCTCACCAGATTTTTCTGGAACCAGAGGGGCTTGACGACGACACGGTCTATCCGAACGGAATTTCCACGTCTTTGCCTGTGGATGCGCAAGAGGACTATGTGCATTCGATCCATGGCCTGGAAAACGCCAGAATTCTGCAGCCAGGCTATGCGATCGAATATGATTATGTCGACCCGCGCGCCTTGGGGCCGACGCTTGCGTTGCGTGACGTCCCCGGCCTCTACCTGGCCGGCCAGATCAATGGCACGACGGGATACGAAGAGGCAGCTGCGCAGGGTTTGGTTGCCGGCCTGAATGCCGCGCTTTTTGTTCAGGGCCGGGAACCGGCGATCTTCAGCCGCGCATCGTCCTATGTTGGCGTCATGGTCGACGACCTGATCACAAGGGGCGTTACCGAGCCCTATCGGATGTTCACGTCTCGGGCCGAGTTCCGCCTGTCGCTGCGCGCCGACAATGCGGACCAGAGGCTCACCCCGACAGGGATTGGGATCGGTTGTGTCGGTGCCCCTCGTCGGGAAGCCTTTGAAACAAAAATGGACGCCCTCGATGAGACCCGGCAACGACTTGTCGGCATAGATCTTGCGCCGGGCGAGATCGCCGCGTACGGAATCAAGGTCAGTGCCGACGGCGTGCGACGCAATGGATTGCAGTTGCTCGCATTTCAGGATGTCGGCTTTGACGATTTGATCGCCATCCAGCCGAAACTCGCCAACGTACCCAACGAGATTCGTCATCAAATATGGTGCGATGCACTTTACGCCAACTACATTGATCGGCAGGACCGTGACGTCCAGGCGATGAAACGCGACGAGGCGCACGTGATTCCGGCTGACTTCGATTATGGTGCGCTTTGCGGCCTTTCGAACGAGATATCGGCAAAGTTGGCGCGGGCCCGCCCGGCCACTCTTGCCGCGGCGAGCCGCGTCGAGGGCATGACCCCAGCCGCTCTGACGTTGCTATTGGCAAGGCTGCGGCAGAACGAACGAAGGCGCAGCGCCTGATGCAGGTTGATCGCGGCCGTGAACGGTTCTTGTCGGAGCTGAATGTTTCACGTGAAACATTGGCTCGGCTCGATACCTACGCCGGCTTGCTGCACAAGTGGAGCCCGGCGATCAATCTCGTGTCCAGGTCCAGCTTGGCCAGCCTCTGGACTCGGCACTTTCTTGACTCGGCGCAGTTGGTTGCGCTGGCGGACATTCGTCACGGGCAGTGGGTTGATCTGGGTGCGGGCGGCGGGTTTCCCGGCATGGTTTGTGCGATTCTGGCGAAGGAGACAGCGCCCGACCTGCAATTCACCCTGGTCGAGAGCGATCATCGCAAAGCCACGTTCCTGCGGACCGTTTCACGTGAAACTTCGGTGCCTGTTCAGGTGATCACGGACCGCATCGAAGATGTGCCGCCGATTGGAGCAAATATCCTGTCCGCTCGGGCGCTTGCGCCGCTCAAAACTTTGCTGGATCACGCCGCGCGACACCTTGCGCCAGAAGGTCGGGCGCTGTTCATGAAGGGCGCATCTTTCCGCAAGGAAATGGAAGAAGCGCTTGAATCGTGGACGTTTCAGAGCGAAGAATACCCCAGCAGTACCGACAGCGCGGGCATTGTGCTCAGCCTTGGAGATATCAGGCGTGTCTGACCCAACCCGGCCCCCCGGCCCCAAGATCATTGCAGTTGCCAACCAAAAAGGTGGCGTGGGAAAGACCACGACGGCCATCAATCTGGGTGCTGCGCTGACCGAACAGGGCTTCAACGTCCTCCTCGTCGATCTCGATCCTCAGGGCAATGCCTCGACCGGATTGGGCCTAGATGCTGGCAAACGTGGCCTGACAACCTATGACTTGTTGTTGGACGAAGCGCCCCTGCAAGATGTAGTGCAAAAGACCAATGTCGATGGGCTTTGGATTGCGCCTGCAACAACCGATCTCAGCTCCGCCGATATCGAATTGGTGGCGAATGAAAAACGCAGCTATCTGTTGCACGATGCGCTGAGGCAGCCCGCCATGGATCAGTTCGAACTTGATTACGTGTTGATCGATTGCCCGCCCTCGCTCAGTCTCTTGACGGTTAACGCGATGGTGGCGGCGCATTCGGTGCTGGTGCCGCTTCAAAGCGAATTCTATGCGCTCGAAGGTTTGTCTCAATTGATGCTGACCATCCGCGAGGTGCGGCAATCGGCCAATCCGGGGCTGCGAATCGAGGGCGTCGTTCTGACCATGTACGACAAGCGCAACAACCTGTCGCTACAGGTCGAGGCGGACGCTCGCGACAATCTTGGCGATCTGGTGTTCCGCACAGTGGTGCCGCGGAATGTGAGGATCAGTGAAGCGCCGTCTTTTGCGCTGCCTGTTCTTGAATATGACAGCTTGTCCAAGGGCAGCACAGCTTATCGGGATCTGGCGACAGAAATGATTGTGCGGCATGGACACGCGGCGTGATTCTGAAAGGGGCAGAGGATGGCAGATAAATCTCAGGCACGGCGCGGATTGGGGCGCGGTCTTAGCGCCTTGATGGCCGATGTCGGACCGGCGCACGACGCCTCGGAGGATACCGGACGCCGGCGCGGCGATCTGTTTGTTCCAATCGAGAGAATTGACGCCAATCCCGAGCAGCCCCGGCGGCTTTTCCGCCCTGACGAGCTGGAGGAACTGGCTGCGTCGATCCGCGAAAAGGGCGTTCTGCAACCCCTGATCGTGCGGAATAATCCAAGGAAACCCGACCATTACGAGATTGTTGCCGGTGAACGCCGCTGGCGTGCGGCACAGATGGCGCAGTTGCACCAGCTGCCGGTTCTGATCCGCGACTATACCGATACCGAAGTTCTGGAAATCGCGATCATCGAGAATGTGCAGCGCGCGGACCTGAACCCGGTGGAAGAGGCAACGGGCTATCGGCAACTGATGGACCGATTCGGCCATACCCAGGAAAAGCTCGCCGAGGCATTGTCGAAGAGCCGCAGCCACATCGCCAACCTCATGCGCCTGCTGCAATTGCCCGAGGATGTGCTGGATATGGTTCGCGCCGGCGATCTGAGCGCCGGTCATGCCCGGGCCCTAATCACCACGGATGATCCGTCAAGTCTGGCAAGGCAGGTCGTCGCCAAGGGCCTGTCGGTTCGGGAAACCGAACAGTTGGCAAAGACGCCGAAGGCCACAACCAAAAAGGCCTCGAAGCAACAGCGGACCAAGGATGCCGATACAATCGCCATCGAACAGGATCTTTCTGCAAATCTGAAAATGAAGGTCCAAATCAACCACACGTCAGGGCAGGAAAGCGGGCAGCTGACAATCAACTATCAGACGATGGACGAGCTGGATGAGATTTGCAGAATCCTGTCGGCGGCCGAACGGAATGTTTTCAGGTAATCGCGTCGTAAAGCTCTGTCAGAACCGCATTCAAAACGGCTCTCCCCCGTTCAGTCGCCCGCAAGCGGTTCTGGGATGTATCGAGCATACCGATCTTATGTAACTCATTGATTTTCAATAACAAACGATCTTTTTCGCAGCGACCTTGAGCGCGCGCCAGTGAAACGCCATCACGCAGGCGAAGCCCCATCATCAGCAGTTCCACCAGCTGATCCGGCGCGCCGATCTGTTCACGCGCCACTTCTCCGGTGCCGGTCGTCTCGACCTGTTGTAGCCAGGCGCCGGGTTGCCTCGGCGTGTCGGTCGCATAGCGCTGTCCACCGGATGTCAGCCGGCCATGGGCGCCGGGGCCGATCCCCAGATAGTCGCCGCAATTCCAATAGATCAGGTTGTGCCGTGATTCAGCGCCAGGCCGGGCGTGATTGGAAATCTCGTAGCCTGGCAGGCCAGCCGCCTCGCAGATCTCTTGCGTCGCGAAATACATGTCGGCGGCACTATCCTCGACCGGCAGGCCCGGCAATCGCCCGCGGGCAAAGCGGTCGCCAAAAGCGGTGCCGTCCTCGATGGTCAGTTGATAAAGCGATAGGTGATCAGCGGCCATCGAAACCGCCTCGCGCAGTTCGGCGCGCCAATCCGTTAACGATTGGTTCTGTCGGGCATAGATCAGATCGAAGCTGACACGGTCGAATACCTTTTGTGCCAGAGCGAAGGCCGACCGCGCCTCGGCTACCGAATGCATCCGCCCCAACGCCCGAAGATCAAGGTCATTCAGCGCCTGAATTCCGATCGACACACGGTTGACCCCGGCATCCCGATAGCCTTGAAATCGGTCCGCCTCGACGGAAGTCGGATTTGCCTCGAGCGTCACCTCGAAAGAATTCGATGTCGCCCACGTGGCGCGGATCCTTTCAAGAATCGCGGCCACCAGATCGGGCTGCATCAGGCTGGGTGTCCCACCGCCAAAAAACACCGTGTCCAGGATCCGGCCCTTCGTCTCGCTGCCAACCCGGTCGATTTCTGCTAAATACGCGCGTTGCCACCGCGACTGGTCAATCGATGCGGCAACGTGGGAGTTGAAATCACAGTAGGGGCATTTCGCCTGACAGAACGGCCAGTGCAGATAGACGCCAAACCCCCCGGCCCGCCAATCCTCAGTCAAAGACTGAAACCAGTTTCTCGAACGCCTTGGCGCGATGGCTGATCCTGTTCTTTTCCCAGCGGTCCATTTCTCCAAACGTCACCGAATAGCCGTCCGGCTGGAAGATCGGGTCATAGCCGTGGCCCTGAACACCGCGCATCGGCCAGACAATTTGTCCCGGCATCTGTCCCTCGAACACCTCGTCGTGCCCATCCGGCCAGGCCAGAACGAATGTGCAGCAGAACCGTGCGGTTCGCGGAACCGGTGCCGAAACTGCTTCGAGTTTCTCCCAGGTATCGGTCATCGCCTTGACGAAATCCCGCCCCGCGGGCGTTTCCGCCCAATCCGCGGTGTAAACCCCCGGCGCCCCATCAAGCGCGTCGATCTCGATGCCGGAATCGTCGGCCAAGGCCGGAAGCCCGGTTGCCTGGGCCGCCGCATGCGCCTTGATCCGAGCATTGCCGACGAAAGTGGTCTCGGTCTCTTCCGGCTCGGCAAGTCCATGTTCCGCCGCCGAAGTCACTGCAATTCCGTAGGGCTCCAGAAGATGGCGAATCTCTTCCAGCTTGCCTGGATTATGGGTAGCGATCAGCAATCTATCACCGACGAATCTGCGCATCCTAACTTACGGCCGCCTTCTGGGCAGCAACAAGATCGGCGACACCTTTGTCAGCAAGATCGAGAAGTTGAACCATTTCATCGCGAGAGAATGTTGATCCCTCTGCAGACATCTGCACCTCGATCAGCCGACCCGAGCCGGTCATCACGAAGTTGCCGTCGACGCCGGCTTCGCTGTCCTCCGGATAGTCCAGGTCCAGCACCGGTTGTCCTGCGTAAATCCCGCAACTGACCGCCGCTACGGGGTCGACCAGCGGATCCGAAATCACGTCGCCGGCTTTCATCAGCCTGTTGACCGCCAACCGCAGCGCGACCCAGCCGCCGGTGATCGCGGCGCAGCGCGTGCCACCATCGGCCTGGATCACGTCGCAATCGACGGTGATCTGCCGTTCGCCCAGTGCGACCCGATCGACGCCGGCGCGTAATGATCGGCCGATCAGCCGCTGAATTTCGACTGTTCGCCCGCCCTGCTTTCCACCTACCGCCTCGCGTCGCATCCGGCTGCCGGTGGAACGCGGCAGCATACCATACTCTGCCGTTACCCAACCCAGACCGGTATTTTTCATGAAAGGCGGCACCCGCTCTTCCAACGAGGCGGTGCAAAGGACATGCGTGTCGCCGATTCTTATCAGACACGACCCCTCTGCGTGCTTCGTTACGCCCACGTCGATTGAAATCGGGCGCATTTCACTTACATTTCTGCCAGACGGCCGCATGTTCTGTCCTTTCCTCGTGATGGGCTGACATACTCAACCGCGCCGCCCCGGCGCAACCCCGATTGACGCCGGTCGAACAACGCCTTTAACTGGTGCGCCGAACCGGGACCGGAATTCTGATGAACGACGGACGTAAATTGCTGGCAGAGATGAACGATCGCAGCCGCGAGGTGTTTCGCCGGGTCGTGGAAACCTATCTCGATAGTGGCGATCCCGTCGGCTCGCGCACCCTGACCCGGTCGATGAATGAAAAGATCAGCGCCGCCACGATCCGGAACGTGATGCAGGATCTGGAATATCTCGGCCTTCTGGGAAGTCCGCATGTTTCGGCAGGCCGGATACCCACCCAGCTTGGCCTGAGGATGTTTGTCGATGGCTTGCTTGAGGTGGGCGATCTGAATTCCGACGATCGCGAAAAGATCGACGCGACGCTGGGGACCAATGAACGCGATGTCGGAACCATGCTGGATCGGGTCGGATCAGCCTTGTCCGGCTTGACTCAGGGCGCAAGCCTCGTTCTGGCTCCCAAACACGAGGCTCCGATCAGGCATATCGAGTTTGTCAGCCTTGGCCATGACAGGGCGCTGGTCGTGCTGGTCCATGCCGATGGCCATGTCGAGAACCGAGTTTTCACGCCGCCCCCCGGCCAGACGCCATCCTCGATGCGCGAAGCGGCAAATTTTTTGAACGCTCTGGCAGAGGGCAAGACGCTGACCGACCTGCGCGGAGCGATCGAGGCTGAGATCGGCAAGCGCCGGAGAGAACTTGACGTTCTGGCCCAGGATCTTGTCACCAGCGGCCTTGCCGTCTGGGAAAACGAAGGCGAATCCTATGAACGCCTGATAGTTCGGGGCCGCGCGAATCTGCTGGCCGAGGAAGGCCAGACAGAGGATCTGGACCGTATCCGAACCCTCTTCGATGACCTTGAACGTAAACGTGACATCGCCGAATTCCTCGAATTGACCGAAGAAGGCGAGGGGGTACGCATTTTTATTGGGTCAGAGAACAAACTTTTCTCACTTTCGGGTTCATCTTTGGTGGTGTCTCCATATATGAACGCTGATCGAAAAATAATCGGCGCGGTGGGCGTGATCGGGCCGACCCGTTTGAACTATGGGCGGATCGTGCCGATCGTGGATTATACGGCGCAACTGGTCGGCAGACTGTTGTCGGATCGGGGTTAAAGGACAAGAAGATGGCCGAGGCAAAAAAAGACGTGGTCGACGAGATGGAACAGCCCGACGACGAGTTCACGTCAGAACAGACGTTGGATGATTTGGAGGCGGATTTCGATGAGATCGAGGCGCTTCGCAACGAGCGCGACGAGTTCCGAGACCGGTTCATGCGGGCGCTGGCCGATGCGGAGAACTCTCGCAAACGCGGCGAGCGCGACCGGCGCGAGGCCGAGCAGTATGGCGGCTCGAAACTCTCCCGCGACATTCTGCCGGTCTATGACAACATGAAACGCGCGCTCGATGCTGTGACCGACGAGCAGCGCGAGGCCTCCAAAGCGCTGATCGAGGGCATCGAGCTGACCATGCGCGAACTTCTGAATGTATTCCAGAAACACGGCATCGAACGTGTTGCGCCGCAAATCGGCGACAGGTTCGATCCACAATTGCATCAGGCCATGTTCGAGGCCCCGGTTCCCAACACCAAAGCCGGCGACATCATTCAGGTGATGACCGAGGGTTTCATGCTGCATGACCGGCTGCTGCGTCCGGCGCAGGTAGGCGTCAGTTCGACCCCGGCTTGGTCAGCATCTTAAGTTCGTAAATCAAGTTCAGAGCCTGCTTTGGCGTCAACTCGTCGGGATGTATCCCGGCGAGTTTTTCTTCGGTAGGCGAGATCTTGGGCTCTTGCGCCGAAACCACGGTCGCGCCGATCGAGAACAGAGGAAGGTCATCTATCAGCGCCTTCTGTTTCGACCCGCCCTCGCGTTCGCCCCTTTCCAGCGCATCAAGCACGACTCGCGCCCGCTCGACCACAGCGGCGGGCAATCCGGCGAGTTTAGCAACCTGCACACCATAGGACCGGTCGGCAGCACCTTTTCGCACCTCATGCAGGAATATGACGTCGCCCTGCCATTCCTTTACTGCCACAGTCGCATTCTCGACTCCTGGCAGCTTCTCTGCCAGGGCGGTAAGCTCGTGATAATGCGTGGCGAACAGCGCGCGGCACTGGTTGACATCGTGCAGATGTTCCAGTGTGGCCCAGGCGATCGAAAGGCCGTCATAGGTCGCCGTACCGCGTCCGATCTCGTCGAGGATCACCAGCGCCCGATCATCCGCCTGGTTGAGAATCGCTGCAGTTTCGACCATCTCGACCATGAAGGTAGATCGGCCCCGCGCCAGATCGTCGGATGCGCCGACCCGACTGAAAAGCTGAGAAACCAGGCCGATATGGGCCGCGTCGGCAGGAACGTATGATCCCATCTGGGCCATCAGAGCAATCAGTGCGTTTTGTCGCAGGAAAGTCGACTTGCCCGCCATGTTCGGGCCGGTCAAAAGCCAGACGCTGGCACCATCCGAACCATCCGCCAGATTGCAATCATTCGCAACGAACGGCACGACGCCCTGTTTTCGCAGCGCCAACTCCACCACGGGGTGACGTCCGGCTGATATTTCGAAGGCGCGGCTGTCATCGACAAAGGGTCGGACCCATTTTTCGCCCGTCGCCAGATCGGCCAGGGCGCAGGCCAGATCAATCTCGGCCAGCGCCCGAGCGGTTGCACCAATTGGCGCCGCACTGTCCAATATATGACCAGTCAGCCTTACGTAGAGACGCTTTTCAATCTCCATCGCCCGGTTTCCGGCATTCAGAATCTTGGTTTCCATTTCCGACAAGGGCACCGTGGTGAACCGCACCTGATTGGCCGTCGTCTGGCGGTGGATGAAGGTTTCCGAAAGCGGCGGCGACATCATCTTCTCAGCGTGGGTCGCCGTGGTCTCGATGAAATATCCCAGCACGTTGTTATGCTTGATCTTCAGCGAGCCTATGCCGGTTTGTCGTACATACTCTGCCTGCATCTCTGCAATCACGCGGCGCCCCTCGTCACGCAGCATGCGCGCTTCGTCCAGATCGGTATCGAAACCTTTCGCGATGTAGCCGCCATCGCGCGCCAGCAAGGGCGGTTCGGCCACGAGGGCCGCGCCAAGCAGATCGCAAATCCCATCATGTCCGCCAAGTTCGGCCGCGGCCGCGGCCAAGAGGTCTGGCATGTCCGCTGAGACCAGTCGCGCCGCCATTTCGACGGCTTGGCCGAGCCCGTTTCGAATTGACGCCAGATCGCGCGGTCCGCCCCGGTCCAGCGCCAGCCGCGACAGTGCCCGGTCGATATCGGGCACCTTGCGCAGGTCATCGCGCAAAGCCGTACGCAGCCGCACATGATTGGCCATATGCTCGACCGCATCCAGCCTCGCACGGATCGACGCGAGATCGCGCGAGGGGCTGGACAACCGACGCTCCAGCAATCGTGCGCCGGCGGCGGTTACCGTGCGATCCATCGCCGCGATCAGCGAATCGTCGCGCCCGCCCGAGAGGTTGCGCGTCAGCTCCAGATTGCGCCGCGTTGCCGCGTCAATCTGCACGACCCGGCCGGAACTTTCCCGCACCGGTGGCCTCAGCAGCGGCAGCCTGCCCTTCTGGGTGATGTCGAGATAATCGACGATCGCCCCCATCGCCGCCTGTTCGACCCGCCCGAAATTTCCGTAGGCGTCCAGCGAACTGACCGCAAACAACGCGCAAAGTTTGGAGGAAGCGGCCGAACTGTCGAAACTAGCCCGCGCCAAAGGTGTGATGGCAGCGCCTGATTCAGACACTAATGCGGCTAATTCAGCCTCTTTCGCCTCTGACACCAACAGCTCCCGAGGGGCCAGGCGGGCGAGTTCCGGAGCCAGCCGCACCGGGGGGCAAGGCATCACCCGAAACTCGCCTGTCGAGATATCGACCCAAGCCAGGGCCGCCTCGTCGCGGACCTCGGCGAAGGCCGCCAGAAAGTTGTGTCGGCGGGCCTCAAGCAGGTTTTCCTCGGTCAGCGTTCCCGGCGTGACCAGCCGCACGACATCCCGGTGCACAACGGATTTCGATCCGCGCTTCTTTGCTTCGGCCGGATCCTCCATTTGTTCGCAGACCGCAACGCGGAATCCCTTGCGGATCAGCGTCAGCAGATAGCCCTCGGCGGAATGGACCGGCACACCGCACATTGGGATGTCCTCGCCCAGATGTTTACCGCGTTTCGTCAGCGCAATATCCAACGCCTCGGCTGCAGCGACTGCATCCTCAAAGAACATCTCGTAGAAATCGCCCATCCGATAGAACAGCAACGCATCCTTGTGGGCGTCCTTGATCTTCAGAAACTGCGCCATCATCGGCGTTACGGCGGCATTTGCGACGGTCAAGCCATCCCCCAAGTCTGTGCCGCGTGACCATACAAAGCCTTGATTCGCTGCGAAAGCGGCAAATCCATCTTTTGTTGAGGCCCGCCAACCGGCCCGCTATCACTGTCTGACACATACGGGGGAATCACGCTATCATGGCCAGAGCCAAGTACACGCGCGAAGAGGCGCTTGCCTTTCATCTGCTGCCGCGGCCGGGGAAATTCGACATTCTCGCCTCGGTCCCGATGGCCACCCAGCGTGACCTGTCGCTGGCCTACAGCCCCGGCGTCGCGGTCCCCTGCGAAGAAATCGCCGCCGCCCCCGAAACCGCCTACGACTATACCAACAAGGGCAACCTCGTTGCGGTGATTTCCAACGGCACCGCGGTTCTTGGCCTTGGAAATCTGGGCGCGCTGGCTTCGAAACCGGTGATGGAAGGCAAGGCAGTGCTGTTCAAGCGCTTCGCCGATGTGAATTCCATCGATATCGAGCTTGATACCGAGGATCCGGAAGCCTTCATCAACGCAGTCCGTCTGATGGGTCCGACCTTCGGCGGAATCAACCTCGAAGACATCAAGGCTCCGGAATGCTTCATCATCGAGCAGCGCCTGAAAGAAGAGATGGATATTCCCGTCTTTCACGATGACCAGCACGGCACTGCGGTAATCTGCGCCGCCGGGCTGATCAACGCGCTGCACATCTCGGACAAGAAGATCGAGAACTGCCGAATCGTGCTGAACGGTGCCGGTGCTGCCGGCATTGCCTGTCTGGAACTGCTCAAGGCGATGGGCGCGAAACATGACAATTGCATCATGTGCGACACCAAGGGCGTGATCTGGCAGGGTCGGGCAGATGGCATGAACCAGTGGAAATCCGCCCACGCCGCCAGAGCCGATGCCCGGACGCTGGAAGAGGCAATGAAAGGCGCCGATGTGTTCCTTGGTGTGTCGGTCAAGGGCGCCGTTACCGCCGACATGGTCGCCTCGATGGCGCCCAATCCGGTGATTTTCGCGATGGCGAACCCCGATCCAGAGATCACGCCGGAAGAGGCACATGACGTTCGCGATGACGCCATCGTCGCCACAGGTCGGTCAGACTATCCAAACCAGGTGAATAACGTCTTGGGGTTTCCCTACCTGTTCCGCGGTGCGCTTGACATCCATGCCCGGGCGATCAACGACGAGATGAAAATCGCCTGCGCCGTGGCGCTTGCCGCGCTCGCCCGCGAGGAAGTACCCGATGAGGTCGCCATCGCATATGGCCGCAAGTTGAGCTTTGGTCGCGACTACATCATTCCGACGCCGTTCGATCCCCGGCTGATTCACCGGATCCCGCCTGCCGTTGCGAAGGCCGGCATGGATACCGGCGTTGCCCGCCGCCCGATCGTGGATATGGAGGGTTATACGCATGCGCTGAAAGCGCGGATGGATCCGACCGCGTCGATCCTGCAAGGCCTTACTGTCCGCGCCCGTACCCGGCAGGCAACGATGATCTTTACCGAAGGCGACGACCCCCGCGTCTTGCGGGCAGCGGTCGCCTATCAGCGCAACGGCTTTGGCAAGGCGCTGGTTGTCGGCAGAACGCAGGATGTGCAGGACAAGTTGACAGCAGAGGGTCTTGCCGACGCGGTTCCGGAACTGGAGATCGTGAACGCCGCCAACTCGCCGCATTTTGAAACCTACAAGGATTTCCTTTACCAGCGGCTGCAGCGCCGCGGCAACGACATGCAGGATGTGCACCGGCTGGCGGCCCGCGACCGGCACGTGTTCTCGGCTCTGATGTTGGCGCATGGCCACGGCGACGCGATGGTTACGGGCGCCACGCGCAAATCGGCGCATGTTCTGGGCCTGATCAACCATGTCTTTGATGCCACGGCACAGGATGGCGCCGTCGGCGTCACAGCCGTTCTGCATCACGGACGCATCGTGTTCATTGCCGATACCTTGGTTCATGAATGGCCGGATGAGGAGGATCTGGCCGACATCGCCGAACGCGCCGCCGCGGTCGCGCGTGGCATGGGCATCGAGCCTCGCGTCGCGTTCCTGTCTTTCTCGACCTTCGGCTATCCGGTCAGCGAGCGCGCCATGAAGATGCATCAGGCGCCCAAGGTTCTGGATGCGCGCGGCGTGGATTTCGAATATGAAGGCGAGATGACGGTCGATGTCGCGCTGAACCCTGAAGCCGCGGCGAAATATCCGTTCAGCCGCCTTACCGGTCCGGCCAATGTCTTGGTCGTTCCGGCGCGGCATTCAGCGTCAATCTCGGTAAAATTGCTGCAGGAAATGGCCGGCGCCACCGTTATCGGCCCGATCCTGACCGGTGTCGACAAGCCGATTCAGATTTGCCAGAACGTGTCCAATGTCAATGACATCCTGAACATGGCGATGATCGCAGCGTGCGAGCTTGGTCAGATCAAGTAAAGAATCGCCAGATCAGTTCCCGATGAAGGGCGCATCGGCGCCCCACAGTGACTTGACCTTGGCGTCGCGCCCGCAGGCCGCACGGTAGAATTTGTAGGCCTCGCTTTTCGATTTCGGGCCGCGGCGGGTGATCACAAGGTCGGACTTTTTGTAATAGTCCTGATGATAGGTCTCGGCAGTGGTGAACTTGCCGGCTGGCAGGATGGGCGTAACAATGTTTTGGCCCAATTCGGTCTGAGCAGCAGAAATAGCGTTCTTCGCCGTCGCCTCTTGTGCCTTGTCAGACACGAAAATCGCAGTCCGATAACTGTCGCCCCGATCGCAGAATTGGCCACCCGCATCGGTCGGGTCGATCGAGCGCAAAAACAGGTTCAGGATCTGGTCATAGCTGATCTGTGTCGAATCATAGGTGATCTCGACCGCCTCGTAGTGGCCGGTGCCGCCCTTTGTGACTTCCTTGTAGGTCGGGTTCGCGGTTCTGCCGCCGGTATAGCCCGAGACAACCTCTGAAACGCCCCTGACCTTTTCGAAATCCGCCTCGACACACCAGAAGCAGCCCCCGGCAACGACCGCTGTTTCGGCACGCGACTGGGTGGCGACCATGGTCAGGCCGATCATCATAGCAACGGCCAACAGTATCGACTGGGACTTTGACAGGGGCATAGCCAGTTCTCCTTTTCGCGCCAACATCACGGTTCTAGCCGCGTGCGCCAAGTCACGCCCCCGTCATCTCACGCAAGGGTGAACGGATTTTACCCCTTGGCCCGCCACCCGACCAAGGCTAGCGTCCCGGCAGGGAGGTCCAAATGAAAGAGCATGTGACCACGCACCAGGCCGAAGAGGATGTGCGCAACGCTGCCATCCAGATCTATGTGAACGGCAGGATCGTTCCCCGTGATGACGCCCGGATCAGTGTCTATGACAGCGGTTTCATGCTTGGCGACGGTGTCTGGGAAGGACTTCGGCTTTATAACGGAAAATGGGCTTTTCTCGACGCGCATATGGACAGGCTGTTCGAGGCAGCAAAGGCGATCGATCTGGATATCGGCATGGATCGAAAGGGCGTGATCGCGGCCCTTGAAGACACCCGCAACGCAAACAGAATGAAACACGATGCGCACGCGCGGTTGATGGTGACTCGCGGTACCAAGATCCGTCCGTTCCAGCATCCGTCGCTGTCGCGGTCCGGTCCGACCATCGTCATCATCATCGAGCATTCCCGCCCATCTCTGCCGCGCCCGATCCGGCTGGCCACGGTGCCGCATGTTCGCGGCCTGCCAATGACGCAGGATCCGAAACTGAACAGCCATTCCAAGCTGAATTGCATCCTGGCCTGTATAGCCGCCGAAAAGGCCGGAGCCGACGAGGCGCTGATGCTCGACATCCATGGCTTCGTGAACACCACCAATGCCTGCAATTTTTTCATTGTTCGCAAAGGCGAAGTCTGGACCTCGACCGGCGACTATTGCATGAACGGCATCACTCGTCAGAACGTGATAAACCTTTGCCGATCCGCCGGCATTCCGGTCTTCGAGCGTAATTTCAGCCTTGTCGATACCTATGGCGCCGACGAGGCGTTCCTGACGGGCACTTTCGGCGCTCAAACCCCGGTCTCCGAGATCGACGGGCGCGCGATCGGTGACGGCAAGATGGGTCCAGTCACCGGACGGATCCGGCAGCTTTACAAGCAACTCATCGACCGGGAAACCGCCTGATGCGAATTGCGATGTGGTCCGGGCCCCGCAATCTTTCGACGGCGATGATGTACGCCTTCGGCGCACGACCGGATTTCGCCATATGGGACGAGCCGTTCTACGCGCCGTATCTGGCCGCAACCGCAATAGACCACCCGATGCGGGATGAGATCATCGCGGCCCACGAGTCCGATCCGCAGCGCGTGGCCGCCTGTTGCTCGGGCCCTGTCCCTGATGGAAAGCCGCATTTCTACCTTAAGGTCATGCCGCATCAGATGCTTGAAGACTTTCCGCTGGATTGGGCAATCGGTTGCGTGAACATCCATCTGATCCGCCACCCCGCCCGTGTCGTCGCCAGTTACGGTGCCAAGAGAGAGGCGGTGACGCTGGACGATATCGGCTTTCGCCAGCAGGCGCAGATTTTCGACAGGATCGGCGGGCTGGTGATCGACAGCTCCGACGTCCGAGCTGACCCCGGCTGCATTCTGAAGTTGTTATGCAGCAAGATCGGGTTGAAATTCGACCCTAACATGTTGAAATGGCGCTCTGGCGGCCATGTCCAAGACGGCTTATGGGCGAAACACTGGTACGGCGCGGTGCACAACTCGACCGGTTTCGCAGGACCTGAAGGGCCACTGCCGGAACTGAGCGGGGGTTACGCGAGGTTGGTAGATGCCGCTTTGCCTTACTACGAACGGCTTGCCGCGAAAGGTTTGCGTCCCTGATCCGCCGGATTACAAATGACGCAGCAACTCGACCTCGTCATCAACGATCCGCCCGGTCTTTTGGAATCCGGCCTTTTCGTAAAATGCCACCGCGCTGATCGGACTGTCCACAACAGTCAGTGACACTTTCGGCAAACCCCAATCGCGCGCCTGTCTAGCCGCCTCAGTCAGGGCAGCGCGGCCAAAGCCCCTGCCTTGATGCTCTGCGCCGATCATCAACCGCCAGAGCTATGCAGCGTCCGGGTCGTCGCCATTAGCCCGACAACCATATCGCCGTCCCAAAAAGGCCCCAGACATAGGCGCCGTTCCCCTCGTAGGCGGTCTGAGCCAGAGTGATCTCGTTTGGCGAGACAAGGCCCGGCTGATCCTCGCGGACCTTAAGGCGGAACAGCGCGTCAAGGTCGTTTTTTGTGACCTCTCGCCGATCCAGCGCCATCAGCCAAGCCGCCTGTTTCGCATTGCGATCAGCTTCAGGCGCAGTGCGTTCAGCTTGATGAACCCGGCTGCGTCCTTTTGAT
>JAGXFH010000039.1 GCA_024637315.1 Brevirhabdus sp. | reverse complement strand
CCCCGACCACCTGCCGTACTTTTGGCTCCCGCCCAAAAAGGGCCTGGATCTGGGTAAGGGGTAAGGCCAGAGCCTCAGTTTCTTTCTGATGTCGCGTCCGATGACAAAAATGCCTGCGGTAATTTGCCAAAGCGGTTATTAATACAACCGCAGCGAAAGCTTGCTTCGTCCGCAAACCGCACATCCGACCGACTGGCCCCAACGGAAGCTCCGCCCAAGCCACGCCATCGCCACTTCGCCCCCGGTCACGCGCCCGCGCGTCCGGCCAGGCCGCCGAAGAAAAACACCGGCACACTCATGCGCCGGTGTCGGTATCTGCAACCCTTCCGCCCCGCTTCAGTCGTCGCGGTGGACCTTCTCGCGCCGCTCGTGGCGCTCTTGCGCCTCGAGGCTCATCGTGGCGATCGGGCGGGCGTCGAGGCGTTTCAGCGAGATCGGCTCTCCGGTCACTTCGCAGTAGCCGTATTCGCCCTCTTCGATCCGGCGCAGGGCCGCGTCGATCTTGGCGACCAGCTTGCGCTGGCGGTCGCGGGTGCGCAGTTCCAGCGCGCGGTCGGTTTCCTCGGACGCGCGGTCGGCGACATCGGGGATGTTGCGCGTGCCGTCCTGCAGACCCTCGATCGTGTGCTTGCTGTCATCCAGAAGATCGGATCTCCAGGCCAGCAGCTTGCGACGGAAATATTCGGTCTGACGCGGGTTCATGAATGGTTCGTCTTCGGCCGGACGATAGTCGTCTTGCAGGAAAACCTCTGCCTTCATTGTACTTCCCTTACTCTTGCCGGATGGTTCTCGTCTTGTCTGCTCAATCATCCGGCACCTCCAACGGCGCCGATGTAGCCGAGTCCCGCCAGCTTGTCACTAGCTGATCCGCGTGACTTGATGGTTTGTTACGCGACCTTTATGGATACGTGAACAAAACCGGCTTGAGAGCAGAAATTGAACATGAAATTCAACGGCACCGAATCCTATGTCGCGACCGACGACCTGACAGTCGCGGTGAATGCGGCCGTGACACTGGAACGACCGCTTCTGGTCAAGGGCGAGCCCGGCACCGGCAAGACCGAGCTGGCGCGGCAGGTCGCGGCGGCGCTGGGGCTGGAGATGATCGAATGGCACATCAAGTCCACCACCAAGGCGCAGCAGGGGCTTTATGAATACGATGCGGTCAGCCGGCTGCGCGACAGCCAGCTGGGCGATGCGCGGGTGCATGATGTCCGCAACTACATCCGCAAGGGCAAGATGTGGCAGGCCTTCGAGGCGGACGCAAAGGTCGTGCTGCTGATCGACGAGGTCGACAAGGCCGATATCGAGTTCCCCAACGACCTGCTGCAGGAACTCGACCGGATGGAGTTCCATGTCTACGAGACCGGCGAGACGGTCCGCGCCAGGCACCGGCCGATCGTGATCATCACCTCGAACAACGAGAAGGAATTGCCCGACGCATTCCTGCGCCGCTGCTTTTTCCACTACATCCGGTTTCCCGATCTTGATACGATGCAACGGATCGTCGCGGTGCATCATCCGGGGATCAAGCAGGCGTTGCTGACCACCGCGCTGACGCAATTCTACGAGTTGCGGGAAACGACCGGGCTGAAGAAGAAGCCGTCGACCAGCGAGGTGCTGGACTGGCTGAAGCTGTTGCTGGCCGAGGATCTGGGGCCGGAGGATCTGAAACGCGATGGGGTGAACGCGCTGCCCAGGCTGCACGGCGCGCTGTTGAAGAACGAGCAGGATGTGCATCTGTTCGAGCGGCTGGCCTTCATGGCGCGCAGCCAGCGGCGCTAGGCCGGGACAGGAGAAACCGAGTGGGCATCGAGATCAGGCAGCTGCGCGAAAGCGATTACGATGCGTGGCATCGGCTTTGGACCGGGTACCTGGCCTATTACGAGTCGACCCTTCCCGAGCAGGTCAAGGCGCAGTCCTTTGCCAGGCTCTTGTCGGATGCCTCGGCCTGTCACGGGCTGCTGGCGGTGGACGGCGATCGGCCGATCGGATTGGTGCACTACATCTTCCACGAACATATGTGGCGGCCCGAGGGCGTGTGCTATCTGCAGGATCTTTACTGCGACCCCGAGGCGCGCGGCACCGGCGTGGGCCGGGCGTTGATCGAGGCGGTCTATGCGGCGGCCGATGCCAATGGCACGCCGCGGGTGTACTGGTTGACGCAGCATTTCAACGACGTCGCGCGCCGGCTTTATGACCGGGTCGGCAAGCTCTCGCCGTTCATCAAGTACGATCGGCCCTGAAGACGTGGGGCGAGCTCTTCTTGTCGCGATGCTGATGGCCCTGACCGCCTGCAGCCAGTCGCCGGTCGGCGATGCTGCGGGCCGGCGGGATGCGGCAACGGTCGCCCTGCCCGCGATGAAGACGTTTCGCGGCGGCGAACAGGTCGCGGTGACGCGGTCGAACGTCTCGATCGCGCGGGATTTCCTGGAACTGGCCTTCGAGTTGGAAAGCGGGCGGCAGTTGCCGGTTCTGTCGCGCTTCGAAGAGCCGATCACCTTGCGCGTCGTCGGCCCGACGCCGGCCAGCCTCGGCCCCGATCTGCGGCGGCTTCTGGCGCGGCTGCGCGACGAGGCCGGGATCGCGATCACCCAGGTGCCCGCCAGCGAGCCTGCCGGGATCACCGTCGAGATCGTCAGCCGACTGAGCCTGCAGCGCGCGGTGCCGCAGGCGGCCTGTTTCGTCGCCCCCCGGGTGTCGGGCTGGCGCGATTTCATACGCTCGCGGCGCAGTCCGCGCGGCGACTGGACAACGCTGGAGACCCGCGAGCGGATGGCCATTTTCCTGCCCGGCGATGTCAGCCCGCAGGAAATACGCGACTGCCTGCACGAGGAGCTGGCGCAGGCCCTGGGCCCGGTCAACGACCTTTACCGGCTGACGGATTCGGTGTTCAACGACGACAACTTCCACTCGGTACTGACGGCCTTCGACATGATCATCCTGCGCTCCTTCTACGCGCCGGAACTGGCAAGCGGCATGACCCGCGAGCAGGTGGCGGCGCGGTTGCCGGGCGTGCTGGACCGGATCAATCCGGCGGGCCGCTCTGGCGTCACCCAATTCGCCGGGCGCGCGCCCCCCGCGTGGAAGGCCGCGATCAACGCCGCGCTGTCGCCGCAGACCGGCGAGGCTCGGCGGCTGCAGGCGGCGAAACAGGCGGCGGCGATCGCGCGGGCCGAGGGATGGGTCGACAACCGCATGGCGTTCAGCCTGTTCATCCTGGGCCGCGCCGCCCTTGGGCAGGACGGGCCGCTGGCGCTGACCGCGTTCCTGCAGGCGGGCGAGCTTTATACCAGGCGCTCGGATACGCGGGTGCATGCCGCGCATGTGGCGGTGCAGATGGCCGCCTTCTCGTTGTCGGCGGGGCAGCCGCAGGCGGCGGTTGATCTGGTGAACACGCATTTCGGGGCGGCGATGGCGGCGGAAAATGCCGGGCTGCTGGCGACGCTTCTGATGATCAAGGCCGAGGCACTGCAGGCGCAGGGCAAGACCGAGGAGGCGCGGGTCATCCGGCTCGACAGCCTGGGATGGGCGCGTTATGGCTTCGGCTCGGATCAGGAAGTGCGGCGGCGGCTGGCGGAAATCGCCGAGCTTTCGCCGACCAGACGAGGAGACGGCCCAACATGATCGTGATTGCAGGTTTGCTGATCGGCGCGGCCCTGGGCGCGGTTCAGGCGCGGCGCAAGGGTGGCAACCGGCTGGACATCTGGCAATATGCCGGGGTCTACGCGATTATCGGCGCGATTGTCGGCCTGTTCCTGACCATCGCGATCGACCGGATGATCTGACCGATGTTCCTGCCCTTTTTCGAGAATTTGCGCAAATCCGGCATTCCGGTTTCGCTGCGCGAGTATCTCGGGTTTCTGGAAGGCATCGGCGCGGGGCTGGTGACCTATGATGTCGAGGGGTTCTATTACCTCGCCCGCACCGCGATGGTGAAGGACGAGCGCAACCTCGACAAGTTCGACCGCGCCTTTGCCGCGAGTTTCGAGGGCTTGGAGGAAATCACCCTCGACCAGGTGCTGGAGACGGTCGATCTGCCCGAAGACTGGCTGACGAAGATGGCCGAGAAGCATCTGAGCGCCGAGGAAATGGCCGAGATCAAGGCGCTTGGCGGCTTCGACAAGCTGATGGAGACGCTGCGCGAGCGGCTGAAGGACCAGCAGGGCCGGCATCAGGGCGGCTCGAAATGGATCGGCACGGCCGGAACCTCGCCGTTCGGGGCCTATGGCTACAACCCCGAAGGGGTGCGGATCGGGCAGGACAAGTCGCGGCATCAGCGCGCGGTCAAGGTCTGGGACAAGCGCGAATTCCGCAATCTCGATGACACGGTGGAACTGGGCACCCGCAACATCAAGGTGGCGCTGAAACGGCTGCGGAAATGGGCGCGCGATGGTGCGGAAGAGGAACTTGACCTGCCCGGTACGATCCGCGCCACCGCAGAGCACGGTTATCTGGACGTGAAAACCCGGCCCGAGCGGCGCAATGCGGTGAAGGTGCTGCTGTTTCTCGACGTCGGCGGCTCGATGGACCCCTACATCAGGCTGGTCGAGGAGCTGTTCAGCGCCGCGCGCAGCGAGTTCAAGCATCTGGAGTATTTCTACTTCCACAACTGCCTTTACGAAGGCGTGTGGCGCGACAACCGCCGCCGCTGGACCGAACAGATCCCGACCTGGGAGGTGCTGCGGACCTATGGTTCGGACTACAAGTGCATCTTCGTCGGCGATGCCAGCATGTCGCCCTACGAGATCGCCTTTCCCGGCGGCGCCAACGAGCACTGGAACGCCGAGGCCGGACAGGCCTGGCTGAGCCGCGTGACCGAACACTGGCCGAACCACCTGTGGCTGAACCCGATGCCCGAACGCCACTGGCCGCATACCCAGTCGGTGGCGATGATCCAGCAGATTTTCGGCCCGGACCGGATGGTGCCGATGACCCTGAAGGGGATCGAGGCGGGAATGAAGGCGCTGGGAAGGTAGGAACGCCGATGGTAATCGAGGTTGATCAGGCCGGAGCAGAGGCGACCACCGCCGCCGGTCCGCGTGCGCAGACCGGGGTCGGACCGCTGTCGCGCCGCGCCCTCGGCCCGATCCGGCGATGAAGCGTCTGGCCGAAGCCTGGCGCCGGCATCCGCTGCTGACCACGCTCTTCGGGCTCGCCGTCGCGCTGACGCTGTTCTTCGCGGTGCGCGCCATCGCCTTTCTGATCTACTGGTCGGACCCGGCGCAGCGCGATCAGCGGATCGAGGGATGGATGACGCCGCGCTATGTCGCGCTGAGCTGGCAGGCCCCGCCCGAGCTGATCCGCGACGCTCTGGCGCTGGAGCAGGATGGCGTCGGCGCGCGGATCACGCTCGACCGTCTGGCCAGGGAGCGCGGTGTGCCGGTCGCGTCGCTGATCTCCGATCTGCGCGCCGCGATCGAAGCCTCGCGGACCGCGCCGGATGACTGAGGCGCTGCTTGATCTGGTCACGCGCTACGGTGCGCTGGTGATCTTCCTGTCCTGCTATCTGTCCTGCCTGCTGCTGCCGATCCCCAGTTCGCTTCTGATGCTGGCCGGCGGCGCGTTCGTCGCCTCGGGCGATCTGGTGGGCTGGCAGGTCGCCGGCGCGGCGTGGCTGGGCGCGGTGCTGGGCGATCAGACCGGCTTTCGCCTGGGCCGGTTCGGCACCGGGCCGCTGGACCGGCTGGTCGCCCGCGATCCCCGCCACGCCCGCATGGCCGACCGGGCGCAGGCGCTGATCGACCGGCGCGGCGGGCTGGGCGTGTTCTTCAGCACCTGGCTGTTTGCGCCTCTGGGCCCGTGGGTCAACATCATCGCCGGGGCGGCGCGGCTGGGATGGCTGCGCTTCACCCTGTGGGACAGCGCCGGAGAGGCGGTCTGGGTCGGGCTTTATGTCGGCCTTGGCTACCTGTTTGCCGGGCAGGTCGAGATGGTCGCCGACATGACCGGCAGCATCAGCGGCTTCATCGCGGCCGGCGTTGTGGCGCTGGTCCTGGGGGTCTTGCTGTTTCGCCGGGGCGGCAAGCCGGATGCGCGACAGAAGGACCATTTCTGACGCAAGATTCCGCGAGGATCGGGCTGGGCGATTGCCGTTGGCCGAAAACAGCCCCATATCTAGACCATGTTGAAGTTCACACCAATCCTGCTGGCCATCCTATACGCGCTCGTCATGTACCGGTTCTCGGTCTGGCGGACCGGCAAGGAGCTGGACGCGAAATCCACCGAACTGGCCGATCCGGTGCTCAAGCGCCTGACCGACCGGATGGCGGCGGCGCTGGATCTGGCGCGGATCCGCGTCAACATCTACGAAATCGCGCCGGTCAACGGGCTGGCGGCCCCGGACGGACGGATCTTCATCACCCGCGGGTTTTACGACAAGTACCGCGCGGGCGAGGTCAGCGCCGAGGAAATGGCCAGCGTGATCGCGCATGAACTGGGCCATGTGGCGCTTGGCCATTCACGGCGGCGGATGATCGACTTTTCCGGGCAGAACGCGCTGCGCACTGCCTTGGCGATGGTGCTGTCGCGGTTCATTCCGGGCATCGGCGTGTTGATCGCCAATGCGCTGACCTCGGTGCTGGCCGCACGGCTGTCGCGCTCGGACGAATACGAGGCCGATGCCTATGCCTCGGCGCTTCTGGTCAAGGCGGGGATCGGCACCGGACCGCAGAAATCCCTGTTCACCAAGCTTGAACGGCTGACCGCGCAGCATTCCGGCCCGGTGCCCGCCTGGCTGATGAGCCACCCGAAAACCGACGAACGGATCAAGGCGATTGAGGCCAACGAGGCCAAATGGCTGCGGACCTGACGGACTGATCCAGGCAAGGCTGTTTCGGCTCGGCGGCGTTGCGCGGTCTGTCGCCGTGACCGAAGGCGAGGCTGGATGCCTGTCGGCTCAGGTGTTTCCCGAAACGCCTTCGTCCAGCGCCTTGCCCAATCGCGGCAGGCGGGCCTTTTTCAGCAGTTTGCGCACCGGCTGCGACTCGCCGGACAGACGCTCGGCGGTCTGGCGCACATCCTCGACGGCGGCCGACACGGCCTGCGGGGCCTGATCGAGCAGATCGCGCAAGAGCGCGTCGGGGTGGCGGGCGGTCAACTGGTGCTCGGCGAGGATCGGGGCCGGAAAATCGCGCAGGTTCAGCGTCAGGATGATGTCGGCTTTCGCGCTGATCGCGGCGGCGAGAACGTGAATGTCATTGCTGTCGGGCAGCCAGAGCCGGGCTTCGATTTCAGGGTCCGGGGCAATCTCGGCCAGCGGCCGTTGCGCCCGCAGCACCGCGATTTCGCCGCGGGCGACGGCTTGCCCGGATGCGCCAAGCCGGGCGGCCGCCAGGGCCCATTCCTCGAGGATCCTGGCCGACCAGAACGGCGCGAAAAGGCCCTTGGCGGCGACGTTCAGGACAATCTCGCGCATTACCGTGGGATAAAGCACGCAGGCGTCGATCAGAACCTTCACGCGGTGAGCCGGAAGAACAGCGCCTTGAGATAGCCGCTTTCGGCCAGTTGCGGCAGTTGCGGATGGTCCGGCCCGGCAAAGCCGGTATGGATCAGTTGGCAGCCGCGCCCTGCCCGGCCGATGCCGCGCGCCGAGGCGGCGCGAAACCGCGCAAGATCGGCGGCATGCGAACACGAACACAGACCAAGGTAGCCGCCGGGGCGGACCAGCCCTGCGGCGGCGCGGGCGACGCGTTCATAGGCGCGCAGCCCCGCCTCGAGCGCCTTCTTGTTCGGCGCGAAGGCCGGCGGGTCGCAGATCACAAGGTCGAAGGTCTCGCCCTCGGCGGCCAGCGCGTCGAGCACCGCGAAGGCATCGCCCCTGCGTGTCTGAAAGCGGTCGGTCGCGCCCATTTCGGCAGCACCGCTGGCAGCCAGCACCAGGGCCGGTTCGGAACTGTCGACCGCCAGCGCTGAGGATGCGCCCGCCGCCAGCGCCGCCAGCGAGAAGCCCCCGACATGCGAAAAGATGTCCAGCACACGCGCGCCCCTGGCCAGCGTCTGCGCGAAGGCGTGGTTCGGACGCTGGTCGTAGAACAGCCCGGTTTTCTGCCCGCCCAGAAGGTCGGCCATGTAGATCGCGCCGTTCATCGGCACCGGCACCGGCGCGTCGATGCTGCCGGTCAGAACGCTGGTCTCTTCGGCCAGCCCTTCAAGGCTGCGGGCGCGCCCGGTGCCGTTCTTGATGATGGTGGAGACACCGGTCACCGCCGCAAGCGCGGTCGCCAGATCGGACAGCCGCGCATCGGCCCAGGCCGCGTTCGGCTGCACCACCGCGACATCGCCGAACCGGTCGATGACAAGACCCGGCAGGCCGTCTGCCTCGGCGTGGACCAGCCGGTAATAGGGCGCAGCGAAGATCTGTTGGCGATGCTCCAGGGCCACGCCCAGCTTGCGCGCGAACCAGTCCTGCCCGATCTCTTGCGTCACGTCGCGGTCAAGCATCCGGCAGAAGATTCGGCTTTGCGGATTGACCGCGACAAGGCCCATCGTCTGACGGTCCGCATCCTCGAGCACCGCCACGGTGCCGGGGCTGAGCGCGCGGGTGCGCCGGTCGGTCACGACCTCGTTGTCATAGGCCCAGGGAAAGCCATGCCGGATGGCGCGGGCATTGGCCTTGGGGTTCAGTCTGACGATCGGGTAAGAGGGGTTCTGCATGCCCCCCTCTAGCCAGTTTCCCGGTGCGGTGAAAGGCCCTGTTACGAGCCGGGACGAAACGCCAGGCTTTCGGGCGCATTGCCGGTCAGCTGGGTGTAGATCGATCCCGCGATCAGGTTGAGGTTGTCGATCTTCTCGGTCCGGCCTGCCAGATCGGCGGCCACCGCCTCGCTGCCGCCGGGGGCATCTTCGATTGCATAGACCCGGTAGGTCGGGATGACGGTATCGCCGCTGCCCGCATCGCGCACGGTCAGGTCATATTCGACCTCGTACTTGCCTCCGAACGAGTACCGGACCTTTTTGGTTTGCGAATGGAACCGCTGCACAACGATGTCGAGAACCACCGGCCGGTTGCCTTCGAGTTGGCCGATGCCGGCGGCAATGCCAGCTTCCATCACCGTCTTGACCTGCGGATGGCGAGGGCCGAAGGGATCCGCCCGCCAGACGATATCGGCATTCGGGTCGTAGGAATTGTCTTCCGAAACGCTGAGGCTCTGGGGAACCGTCACCGTGAAGGACGCCACCCGCATGGCGGGCAGTTGTGTGACATCGACGGGTGCACGGGTCGCGGGGGTCAAGCCGGGCAGGCCACCGCACGCCGTCAGCATGGTCAACGCCAGTACCGCCGCCAAACTCTTCAATCCGATCATTCAAACCTCTTGCGGTCTGTGGACCATGCCACGGACAAAACTCGTTCTGGGCGAGGGTATTCGTGGAATATTGCGGCAAAAACAAGAAAATCCCGCGCATCGGGCGGGATTTTCTGTGACATGGTGATAATTTAGCGTCGGATCAGGCGGGCTGATGGGCCTTGCGGTGGCTCAACTCGGCCCAGCGCCGTGCAACCCAGCCAGCGAAAGCGCGGCTGCGTTCGGCAATCAACTGGGCGCGCATTTCACGCGCGCGGTTGCTGATCGAGATATGGTCATACGCCGGTGTTGGAGTATGCTGTTCCATCTTGTTCGTCCTTTGTTTGCACGATTGCTATCGTCACGGTGCTAGGTAGGGGATCGTATCGCGTGCTGCGACCGACAAAACTGCATTGCCGCCATGCACGGTGCGAAAAGCTGCCGCAGGGGACGCTTGCGGAATTGTTAGCGCTAACGGCCTGTGCTAGACGGTCTGTGCTAGAAGGAACCGACTGACCAAAAGGTGAAACCCGATGAGCCTTCATCCAATTGTTGAAAAAGTAACCGAACGCATCGTGGCACGCAGCCGGGACAGCCGGAAACGCTATCTCGACCGGATGAATCGCGCGGCGGACGATGGGCCAAGACGGGCGCATCTGTCCTGCTCCAATCAGGCGCATGCCTATGCCGCGATGGGCAGTGACAAGGATGCGCTGGCCGCTTCGCGCAGTCCGAACCTTGGGATCATCACCGCCTATAACGACATGCTGTCGGCGCATAAGCCCTACGAGAGCTATCCCGAGATGATCCGCGACGCCGCCCGTGCCGTCGGCGCCACGGCGCAGGTCGCCGGCGGCGTGCCGGCGATGTGCGATGGCGTGACGCAGGGCGAGGCGGGCATGGAACTGAGCCTCTTCTCGCGCGACGTGATCGCGCTTGCGGCGGGCGTCGGGCTGTCGCACAACACCTTTGATGCCGCCGTGTTCCTGGGGATCTGCGACAAGATCGTCCCCGGCTTGGTGATGGCTGCGGCCACGTTCGGCCATATCCCCAGCGTCTTTCTGCCCGGCGGTCCGATGACCAGCGGCATCAGCAACGACGAAAAGGCCAAGGTCCGGCAGAAGTTCGCCACCGGCGAGGTCGGTCGCGAAGAGCTGATGACCGCCGAGATGGCCGCCTATCATGGCCCCGGAACCTGCACCTTCTATGGCACCGCCAACACCAACCAGATGCTGATGGAGTTCATGGGGCTGCACCTGCCCGGCGCGTCCTTCGTCAATCCCTACACTCCCTTGCGCGACGCGCTGACCGTCGCTGGCGCGAGACGGGCGCTGAAGATCACCGCACTGGGCAACGAGTTCACCCCGACCGGCGCGATCCTCGACGAAAAGACCTATGTCAACGGGCTTGTCGGCCTGATGGCGACGGGCGGCTCGACCAACCTCGTCCTGCACCTGCCGGCGATGGCGCGCGCCTCTGGCGTGATCCTCGATCTGCAGGATTTCTCGGACATTTCCGACATCACGCCGCTGATGGCCAAGGTCTATCCGAACGGTCTGGCGGATGTGAACCATTTCCATGCCGCCGGCGGCCTGGGCTACATGATCGGCGAGTTGCTGGAGGCCGGGCTCTTGCACCCCGACACCCGCACCGTCGCGGGCCAGGGTCTGGCGCGTTACGCGCAGGAACCCAAGCTGCGCGACGGCGAACTGACCTGGGAGGATGGCGCAGGCACGTCGCTGAACGACAAGATCGTCCGCCCCGCCAGCGATCCGTTCCAGAAGACCGGTGGCCTGAAGCAATTGCAGGGCAATCTGGGGCGCGGGGTGATGAAGGTTTCGGCCGTGGCGCCGGAACGCCATGTGGTGCAGGCCAGGGCCCGGGTTTTCGAGCATCAGCAGGATGTCCGCACCGCCTTCAAGGCCGGCGCGTTCACCGAGGACACGGTGGTGGTGGTGCGGTTCCAGGGGCCGCGCGCCATCGGGATGCCGGAACTGCATTCGCTGACGCCGGTGCTTGCGGTGCTGCAGGATCGCGGCCTGAAGGTCGCCCTTGTCACCGACGGGCGGATGTCGGGCGCGTCTGGCAAGGTGCCCTCGGCGATCCATGTCAGCCCGGAAGCCGCGCTAGGCGGGCCGCTGGCGAAGCTCCGCGACGGCGACGTGATCCGCGTCGATGCGACGGCCGGCACGCTCGACGTGCTCGATGCCGAATTCGACGCCCGCGAGGCGGTGACGATGGATCTTTCCGACAGCCATGAAGGCATCGGGCGCGAGATCTTCGACGTGTTCCGCCGCAATGTCGGACTTGCCACCGATGGCGCATCGGTCATTCTCTGAGGCGAAACCCGCCAGCGTCTTCCTGGTGAAAATATCCCCGCCGGAGGCGCATCTGTCCATCCCGCGCCGCGGCGCCATGCAAAGGACCACATCATGACCCCAGCCCAAGCCAGCGAACAGGCCGAGAAGATCTGCCGCCTTGCGCCGGTGATCCCGGTCCTGGTGATCGACGATCTGGCCACCGCCCGGCCACTGGCCGAGGCCCTGGTGGCGGGCGGATTGCCCGCCCTGGAAGTCACCTTGCGCACGCCCGCAGCGCTCGAGGCGATCCGCGAGATGGCCGGGGTGCCGGGCGGCGTGGTCGGCGCCGGCACGTTGCTGACGCCGCAGGACGTGCGCGCGGCCAAGGCGGCAGGCGCGTTTTTCGGGGTCTCTCCGGGGGCCACCGACCGGCTGCTTCAGGCCTGCGAGGACGAAGACCTGCCGCTGCTGCCCGGCGCCGCGACCGCGACCGAGGCGATGCGATTGCTGGAGCGCGGCTATAGCGTGCAGAAATTCTTTCCGGCAGAGGCGTCGGGCGGCGCACCGGCGCTGAAATCCATCGGCGCGCCGCTGCCGCAGATCCGGTTCTGCCCCACGGGCGGCGTATCGCTGGCCAATGCGCCCGATTATCTGGGACTGGCGAACACGCTTTGCGTCGGCGGCTCGTGGGTCGCGCCCGCCGGGCTGGTCAAGGCCGGCGACTGGGACGGAATCACCGCGCTGGCCCGCGAAGCGGCGGCGCTGGCGCGCTGACATCTTCGATGACGGATCGAGGCGCCGCATGATACCATTGAGGCCAGCGACTCGACCTGGTGCGGGAGACAGCCGATGCCACAGCGGATTTCCGTCTCGACCTGTCTGTGGTTCGATGGTCAGGCCGAAGCGGCGGTGAACTTCTACTGCGCGCTGTTCCCCGATGCCAGGATCGTCCGGGTCAATCACAACCGCGATGAAGACGGCAGGCCGAAGGACTCGGTCCTTGTCATCGCCTTCGAACTGATGGGCCAGCGCTATACCGCGTTGAACGGCGGCCCAAGCTACAAGCTGACCGAGGCGGTTTCGATCGAGGTGCATTGCGACACGCAAGCAGAGATCGACCACTACTGGTCGGCGCTGGCGGATGGCGGCAAGGAGCTTAGATGCGGCTGGCTGACCGACCGGTTCGGGCTGACCTGGCAGATCCTGCCACGGGTGTTGCTGCAGCGTCTGTCGTCGGATGATCCGGCGCAAGCCCTCCGGGTCCTTCGGGCGATGATGGCGATGGTCAAGTTGGACATCGCCGCGCTGGAAGCTGCGGCGAAGGGCTAGCGCCGGTTCGGTTGCCTTGTCGCAGCCTGCCCTAGTCGCCCAGCCCGACCCGCGCCTTGCGGCCGCCGCGGCGACCGGTGGCGACGGTTTCGCCCAGACCCTCGCGCAGGACCCCGGTCATCGGGTGGTCCGGGTTGTCGGCGGCGTATTCGTCAAGCATCCGCTGCGCCGCCGCCTGCGGCGTGACGCTGGCCGGCAGCTTGATGACCCAGTCCAGAAAGATTGACCGGCATTCCGAAGCATGGATGCCGTCAATCAGATAGCTTTCCCGGATCAGCCCGGTCTTGTCGATGTCGTTCAGCGTCATGTCGAGGTCTCCGGTTCGCACCCGCCAAGCCTTAGGGCTTGCTCGGCTTTCTGCCAAGAGCGTTGTCGATCACGATGCCCGCTGCCTGCGAGACTTCCTGCAGCCGGTCGGCAAGCGCCGCGATATCGGGCGCGCCGGTTTCGCGCAGCACGAAGTCGGTGCCGCCCTGCCCGGCCAGTTCCAGATCCAGCACGTCGCCGGTCAGCAGCCGCGCCGCCGATTGCAGGCTCCACATCAACGCGTAAGAGGTGCCAAGCGTCGCGCTGTCCTCGGCACTCAGCCAGCCGATGCGCTCACCCGCCGCCAGTTGCGCGGGGATCTGGCGGGCCGGATCGCCGGCAATCAAAGCCGCGGCCTGGGCCAGTAGTTCCACATCCTGCATCCGGCCAGTGCCCAGCTTGGCCTCCCACTCGCCCTTGGCGGGCTTGGCGGCGGCAATGCGTTCGCGCATCTCGGCGACATCGGCCAGCACTTTGGCCGGGTCCGAAGGCATCGCCAGCAGGTCGCGTCGGAACGCCTCGACCGCTTCGGCCAGCGCCTTGTAGCCGGCCAGCGGGCGGGCGCGGGTCAGGGCCAGGTGTTCCCAGGTCCAGGCCTCGGTCTTCTGATAGATCTGAAACGCCTCGAACGAGGTCGCGACCGGTCCCTGCCGCCCCGAAGGCCGCAGCCGCATGTCGATCTCGTAGAGCCGCCCCTCGGGCATCGGCGCGGTGACCGCGGTGACCAGCGCCTGCGTCAGGCGCGCGTAATAGGTGCGGCTGGGCAGCGGACGGCGACCCTCGGACGTCTCGACGCCGGCGGCATCGTAGATCACGATCAGGTCAAGGTCGGAGGCGGCCGTCAGCCGTTCCGACCCCAGCGAGCCCATGCCGATCAGCGCCGCGCCCTGCCCCGGCGGCGGTCCGTGCTTGCGGGCGAATTCGGCGACGATCACCGGCCAGAGCGCGTTCAGCACGGCATCGGCCAAGGCGGCATATTCGGCGCCGGTCTCATCGGCGCTGATCAGGTCGCGCAGGTGGTGCACGCCGATGCGGAAATGCCATTCCTTCGTCCAGCGGCGGGCATCGTCCAGCTTGGCCTCGTAGTCGTCGAGTTTCTCGAGCCGCCCCGCCAGCGCCTCTGTCAGCGCGTCCCGACCGGGCCAGGGCGCGAAGAAGTCGCCGCCGATGACCGCGTCGAACACTTGCGAATTATGGCCGAGATAAAGTGCCAGGCCCGGTGCGGTGGCGGCGATATCGACGATCAGGTCAATCAGTTGCGGGTTGGCATTGAACAGCGAGAACACCTGCACGCCGGCGGGAAGACCGGCCAGAAAGCGGTCGAACTGGGCGATCGCCTCGTCCGGCCTGGCGGCTTTTTGCAGACGGGCAAGCAGGTCGGGCTTTAGCCGCTCGAAGATCTCGACCGCGCGATCGGAGCGCAGGGCGGGGTAGTTGCGCCAGCCACTGATGGTTTCCTGCGACCGCTCCGACAGCTCTTGCGGCGCGGCACCGCCCTCGCGGGGTTTGAAAAACCCCTCGGTCAGCTCTTCGATGCGGGTCAGGCGGCGGCGCAGGTCGTCACGCAGTTCGGCAACGTCACGCCCGCAGAGCGCCGCGATCCGTTCGAAACCCTCGGGCGTCTTCGGCAGGTCGTGGGTCTGGGCGTCGTTGATCATCTGCAACCGATGCTCGATCTCGCGGTGAAAGCGGTAATCCTCGGTCAGGATCCCGGCGGCGTCCTCGGGCACCCAGCCCTTTGCGGCAAGCCGCGCCAGCCCCTCGACCGTTCCGCGTACCCGCAGGTCGGGGTCGCGGCCTCCGGCGATGATCTGACGGGTCTGGGTGAAGAACTCGATTTCCCGGATGCCGCCCGCGCCGAGTTTCATGTTGTGGCCTTCCAGCGTGATCGGGCCGTGCAGGCCCTTGTGCTCGCGGATCCGCAGGCGCATGTCATGGGCATCCTGGATCGCCGCGAAATCCAGATGCTTGCGCCAGACGAATGGCTTCAGGCGTTGCAGGAACGCCTCGCCCGCGGCGATATCGCCGGCGCAGGCGCGGGCCTTGATGTAGGCGGCGCGTTCCCAGGTGCGGCCGACGCTTTCGTAATAGGTCTCGGCGGCATCCATCGACAGGCAGACCGGCGTGACCGACGGGTCGGGGCGAAGCCGCAGGTCGGTGCGAAAGACATAGCCCTCGCCGGTCGGGTCCGACAGCATGGCGGCCATCTTGCGGGTGGCGCGGATGAAGGCCGATCGCGCCTCGGCGTAGTCCTCGGGCGCGAATCGGCTTTCGTCGAACAGGCAGATCAGGTCGATATCGGACGAGTAGTTCAACTCGCGCGCGCCGCCCTTGCCCATCGCCAGCACCGAAAGACCGGCGGTGGTGCCGATGGCATCCTTGCCCACCCCCGGCAGCTTGCCACGCCGGATCTCGGCCCCGACCATCGCGGTGATGGCGCGGACAACCGCCAGATCGGCGAAATCCGACAGCGCGCCGGTCACCTCCTCCAGCGACCAGACGCCGGCCAGATCGCACAGCCCCGTCAGCAGCGCCACGCGCCGCTTTGCCAGCCGCAGGCCATCGGCAAGGTCAGGGTCGTCAAGCGCCCGGACATCGGCGATGATCGCCTTGAACGCATCCTCTGGCGGGCCAGACAGCGCCCGGTCCAGCCAGACCGCGTCGCGGGTCATCAGCGACAGCAGGAACGGGCTGGAGCCGCCGGTCCCTTCCAGAACCTCGGCCAGTTCCGACGACGCGTCCGGCATGAGCGCCCGCGCTTCGGCCCCGCGGTCGGGATCGAAGGGGCGCGGGCTGCGGGTGATGCGGGCGGTGAACGTCATGGCCGGACATTGGAATGCCGGCCTGCCGGGGTCAACGGGCTTGAAGGTCCGAGGCGGCTGCGGAATAGTCGCACGATGGGAGAGCCGGGATGAGCAAGAGCCTGAAACGTGTCGCGGCGGCATTGGACGCGGCCGGGATCGCCGCCGAGATCCGCGAAATGCCGGCCGAGACGCGCACCGCCCAGCAGGCGGCCGAGGCGGCGGGCTGCGCGCTGGACCAGATCCTGAAGTCGATCATCTTTCGCGGCGAAGAGAGCGGCACGGCGATCCTGTTCATGACCGCCGGCGGCAATCAGGTGGATGCGGCCAAGGCCTCGGCGCTGGCCGGAGAACCGCTTGGCAAGGCCGATGCGGTGCTGATCCGGGAGCAGACCGGCTTTGCGATTGGCGGCGTGGCGCCTGTGGGACTGACCCGCCCGATCCGGGCCTTTCTGGATCCCAGATTGCTCGATTTCGCGCAGATCTGGGCCGCAGCGGGCACCCCTCGGCACATCTTCGCCGCCGATCCGGCTCAGTTACACCAAATTTCCGGCGCGCAACTTGCTGATTTCGTTATCTGATTCACGGTAATGTAAAAATTGTTCACATTAACCCTTGAACCGGCGGGCACAGCGGCCAATCTAAGAGATGTGAAAGACATTCACATTGACCCGCAACTGCACTTAGGGAGTACCTGAATGAGTTCTGTCGCTGCATGGCCCGGCCAGGCCGAAAACTGGCTAGACGACCGAGGCAAAGGCGCATGGATTGCCGCCACCGTCCTTGGTTTCATCTTCTTCTGGCCGGTCGGCCTTGCGCTTCTGGCTTACATGATCTGGAGTAAACGCATGTTCAACGGAAACTGTGCCCGCCGCAATCAGATATCGCGCTACCGCAGCCATGCCAGGGCGGCGTTCAAATCCTCGGGCAATTCGGCCTTCGACAGCTACAAGACCGAAACCTTGCGGCGACTGGAGGACGAGCAGAAGAATTTCGAAGCCTTCCTGCAGCGCCTGCGCGAATCCAAGGACAAGGCCGAGTTCGACCAGTTCATGGATGAACGGGCCCGCAAGGCCCGCGATGCCGACCCCGACAACGAAGACGCGGCCTGAGGCTGACACCAAGGCTGGCGGCCCCCAGACCCTGAACCGGTCCGGGCCGCCAATGTCCCCGATCCGAGAGACTGACCAGATGATCCCCACCTCTTCCCCCGCGCCCGGCCTGCCCGACCCGGAATTGCATGCCGAGTTTTACGCCGACGTGCCGCTGAAACGGTTCCTGGCCTTCATCGTCGACACAATCCTGATCGTCGTGATCACCATCCTGTTGATCCCGCTGACGGCGTTTACCGCCCTCTTCTATCTTGGCTTTCTGGCGCTGGTGGTCAGTTTCGGCTATCGGACGCTGACCTTGGCCAGCCGTTCCGCCACGCCCGGCATGCGATTGATAGCGATCGAGTTCCGCGATCATCGCGGCGACCGCTTCGACTTCGGTTCGGCGTTCCTGCACACGCTCTTGTTCACGGTGTCGATGTCGATGGTGGTGCCGCAAGTGATCTCGATCATCCTGATGCTGACTTCGGCCCGCCGCCAGGGCCTGTCGGACATGTTCATGGGCACCGCCGCGATCAACCGAACAGCGCTCAACTAGCAATTTACCCTCCTCCAAAACGGGGGCTTGGCGCGCGGGCAAGGGGTTGCTAACCTCTGACCCATCAAGTGATCCGAAGGACCCATGCGCCACACGCTTCCCATTGCGCCGCAATTCTATGTGACGGCCCCGCAGCCCTGCCCCTATCTGGAGGGCAGGATGGAGCGGAAGCTGTTCACCGCATTGCAGGGCGAATATGCGACCAAGCTGAACGACTCGCTGTCGAAACAGGGCTTCCGGCGGTCGCAGAATGTCCTTTACCGGCCCAGCTGCGCGGAATGCTCTGCCTGCCTCTCGGCGCGGATCCGGGTCGCCGATTTCAAGCCCACCCGAAGCCAGCGCCGCACCATCCGGCGCAACAGCCACCTGAAGCGCGAATCCACCTCGCCCTGGGCGTCCGAGGATCAGTACGAGCTGTTCCGCAAGTATCTCGACAGCCGCCATGCCGATGGCGGGATGGCCGACATGGACATTTTCGAGTTCGCCGCGATGGTCGAGGAAACCCCGATCCGCAGCCGCGTCGTGGAGTATTCGCAGCCCGGCAGCGGTCGGGCGCGGGGCGAACTGGCGGCCGTCTGCCTGACCGACGTGCTGGATGACGGGCTGTCGATGGTCTATTCGTTCTACGATCCCAGCCACCACAGAAGCAGCCTTGGCACCTATGTCATTCTGGATCATGTCCGGATCGCCCAAGAGGCCGGCCTGCCGTATGTCTATCTCGGCTATTGGGTCCCCGGCAGTTCGAAGATGAACTACAAGGCCCAGTTTTCTTCGGTCGAGATCTATTCCCAGGGCAGTTGGCGGGATCTCGGCGATCCAGACTCCTATTCAGCGTGGACCCACCCGCTTTCAACCGATCCGATCGCCGAGCAGGTGGCGCAGATCAATCTGCCCGACAGCCGCCCGATCACCGGCACCTGATCGGTTCCCCACATCTTGGCTGCCACGCCGGTCGTGCCCGACCGTGACGCGGTGCATCCGGTTTTTTCAGAACCCTCAGTTGCCGATCAGCGCCGGCACGATGGTGACGACCCAGGGGAACAGCCACAACAGTCCGAGCGCCGCGACCTGGATGCCGACGAACGGGATGATGCCGCGATAGATATGCCCGGTTGTCACAGTCGCGGGCGCCACACCGCGCAGATAGAACAGCGCGAAACCGAAAGGCGGCGTCAGGAAGCTGGTTTGCAGGTTGACGGTGATCATGATCGTCACCCAGCTTGGATCCATCGTGCCGCCATAGATCACCGGCCCGACGATCGGGACCACGATGTAGATGATCTCGAGGAAGTCCATCACGAAACCGAGGATGAAGAGCACCAGCATCACGATCAGGAAGACGGTGAATTCGTTCTCGAAGGAGCGCAGGAAGGTCTGGATATAGTGCTCGCCGCCGAACGAGATCACGACGAGGTTCAAGAGCTGCGATCCGATCAGGATTGCGAAGACCATCGACGTGACCTTGGTCGTCTCGCGGACCACCGGCGACAGGATGCGCGACCGGAACAGCACCCAGCAGGCAAAAAGCAGTCCGATGATCGCGATGCTGTAGGCGAGCTGCGCCACGACGAAGGCGACGATCTGTTCCAGGCTGACCACTGACAATCCGACCCGCAGATCGAAGTTGATCCCGACAAGGATCATGATCACCACGGCGAAGGCCGAGATCAGGATCAGGCTGCCCGACCGGCCCTCGTCATGCAGCTTGCGATAGGCCGCCAGCATCAGCGCGCCGGCGGCGCCCAAGGCGGCGGCCGGGGTAGGGTTGGTGATGCCGCCGAGGATCGAGCCAAGCACGGCGACGATCAGCACAAGCGGCGGAAACACCACACGGATCAGGTCGTTCTGCGCCATCAGCGCGGTCGCATGTCGGCATCCATAGAGCGTGACCGCCATCGGCAGCGCCACGATCAGCACGGTTGTGCCTGGTAATGTGAGGGGCGAGATGAACAGGACGTCGGCCAGCAGCATCGACCCTATTCCCAGCGCGCCGATCTGCAACGCGCGGGTTCGCTCGCCGGGGGCCACACCAGCCGCAGTGGTCAGGACGAGGCCGAGAATCACGGCGATGGTCAGCACGCCGGTGCCGATCGGTGCTGCATCGGCCAGCATTGCCTCTCGCGCGGTGGCCAGTTCCTCGGGCGTACGGCGGCGGCTTTCCTGCAGGCCGCCGGCGGCCTGCAATTCGGCCTGCTGGGCCACCGACTCGTCCCATTTCTCTTGCCCGTGATAGGCGATCATCGCCTCCTTGCACTTTTCCGACACGTTGGTGCGCAGGCCGGACGTGTCCTGGCGGGCAGCGAAACTGTCGACCTGGCTCGACTGGCTTCCGGACAGCCCGACCATGCCGAACAGGATCGCGCCTCCGATCAGCGCCACGGGCGCGGCCAGGAACCAGGTATAGCCGTCGCGGCGGGTGATGATGTAGTTGTTGACCTGACCCTCCGACAGGACCGGCGGCGCCTTTGACGGGTTGAACATGGCGTAGCCGAAGGCATAAAGGCCATAGAGCAGCGCCAGCATGATCCCCGGCAGCAGCGCCGCCTGAAAGAGCGTGCCGACCGACAGCACCGCCGCCTTGCCCAGATAGGTCAGCGCATCGGAACAGCCGGCCGCTTGCGCCCGGGTTTCCTGTGCCGCCGAATAGAGGTCGCCTGCCAGCGTGCCAAGCAGAACGATCACGATCGAGGGCGGGATGATCTGGCCCAGAGTGCCGCTTGCCGCGATCACCCCTGTCGCCAGTTCCGGCGAGTAGTTGTTGCGCAGCATCGCCGGCAGCGACAGCAGGCCCATCGTCACCACCGTCGCCCCGACGATCCCGGTCGACGCCGCCAGAAACGCGCCGACGATCACCACCGACACGGCCAGACCGCCCGGCAGCGGCCCGAACACCCTTGCCATCGTCGTCAGCAGGTCATTGGCGATCCGCGAACGTTCCAGCGTGATCCCCATCAGCACGAACATCAGCACGGCCAGCAGCGTCTCGATCGACTGTCCCGCCAGCACGCGCTCGTTCATCCGGTTGACGATGAAGGAAAGGTTGCGGTCGACCGCCAGTTCCCAGCCGCCCGGAAACACCGGTTGGGCCAGCACGGGCAGGTCGGGATAGGTGAACCGCGAGACGTTCACCGGATTTATCCCGGAACCGATCAGCGCGTTATAGGCCGCGCTGGACTGGTCGACGGTCTCGTGCAGCAGAATGCCGGCGCTGTCGAGGGCCGCGATGATCCCGAAGGCGATGATCGAAGCGCCGCTGATGGCAAAGGCCACCGGAAAACCCGACATGATGCCGCCGAACAGGCAGAGAAACGTGATGATCAGGCCGACTTCGACGCCGTCTAGTCCGAAAAGCATTCAATCAGCCCCTGTCAGTGCGTGCCTTCGAAGGCTTCTTCACCCTCGCCAAGCGTGTCCTTGTCCAGATATTTGCCCTCTGACTCGGGGCCTTCGACATATTCGAGGAACGAGCGGTAGAAGAACCCGACCGCCTGCAGCAGCATCATGAAAACGAAGGCGACCAGCAAGACCTTGAACAGGAAATAGCCGTTGAAGCCGCTCGGTGAAAAGCCGATCGTCTCGACGTTCCAGCGCAGGATCGTCGCCTTCTTCAGCATCAGGTCCAGCTTGTCCGTCGCCGAAACCTTGGGCGTCACCAGATGGCGCCAGAGGAAGTACCAGGCATAAAGCCAGGTCAGGATCAGCGCCGGCATCATCAGCACCACCGATCCGATCATGTCGGTCAGCTTCTTCTTGCCGTAGCTGATGCTGGAATAGACCAGATCCACCCGGACATGACCGCCCTGAATGAAGGTATAGGCGCAGGCCAAGGTGACGACCATGGCGTTGTAAAGCTTCAACTCTTCCGACCACCAACTGAGGTCATAGGAGATCAGCGTGTACTTGTCGAGGAACTCGTAGCCGAAGGGCGCGAAGGGTCCGAAGGAGATTTCCGAAACCCTGAAAATCCGCTGCAGGAAGATGATGATGACCTGCTGCAGCACCATGATCAGACCGGCCCAGGCCACCAGACGCCCGATCGTGTTGCCGAACCATTCGATCGCCCGGACACTGCCCCACATCACCGGACGCCAGACGATGCCGGCGACGGTCAGCAGGATGAACAGCAGCAGCATCACGAAGAAGAATTCCTTCGAGCCGCCGTAATAGATGAACCGGACAAGGGCTTCCTTGTCGTCCCAGTTCAACCACTGGCCCGGATTGGTCACCGCATAGCCCAGGTTATAGAACGCAAGTGCCAAGTTCCGGAAGAACCACAGAACGCCGTCCAGCATCCTAACCCCCTGTCGCAGCGCTGTTTTTTGGTGCGCCTGATCGTGTTGGTGGGATGCCCCGGCAAAACCGGGGCATCCTGTGTCGCCAAGGTTCAGCCCAGAATGCGGTCCCGCTGAGCGCGGTAGGTGCCTTCAGAGGTCTGGATCCAGCTTGACGAGGATTTCATTGATTCGGTGTAGCTGTCATAAATCCGCTTGAACAGATCGTCGCCCATGGATTCCTGCAGAACCTCGTTCGAAGCACTGCCGAATGCGTCCCAGACATCATCGGGGAAGGTATAGGTCTGCACCCCCGCTGATCGAAGCTGTTCCAGCGCGCGGCTGTTTTTCGCGAGGAACAGCGACAGGTTCCACTGATGCGCCTCGGCCGACGCAACTTCGATGATCTTCTGTTGTGCGGGGGTGAGGCTTTCAAAGACCTCGCGGTTGGTCGCCAGCGAAAGCCCCGGCCCGGCTTCGTGGAACCCGGCAGTGTAGTAGATCTTGGTGATTTCTTGGAAACCGGCCGACTGATCCGACCAAGGTCCAATCCATTCGGTCCCGTCGATCGCACCCGTCGACAACGCCTGGTAAATCTCACCGCCCGGCAGGTTCTGCACCGATACGCCAAGCTTGGTAAGCGCCTGTCCGCCTTGTCCCGGCATCCGGAACTTGAGGCCCTGAAGGTCTTCCACGCTTTTTATCTCTTTGCGGAACCAACCGCCGGCCTGGGCACCGGTATTGCCCGCCAGGAACGACTTCAACCCGAAGATCTGGCCCAGCTCGTCGTGAAAATCCTGCCCGCCTTCGTGATAGTACCAATTCGCCAGTTCCTGAGCCGTCATGCCAAACGGAACAGAGGCGTAGAAACCGTAGCCGGGATGCTGACCGATGAAATAGTAATCCGCGCCGTGATACATGTCGGCCTGACCGGCGGTCACCGCGTCAAACACCTCGAACGCCCCCACCAGTTCGCCCGCCGCCTTCAGATCGACCGTAAGCTGGCCATCGGTCATCGCGGTGATCGAATCCGCGACATGTTGAGCCGCATCGTGCACACCGGCGAAGCCGCGCGGCCAGGTGGTGACCATCGTCAATGTGCGGTTGCCCTGCGCGTATACAGGCGCCGCCAGAGTGGACGCTGCCGCGGCGGTGCCGCCCAGCGCAGAGGTTCTTATAAAGGAACGACGATCCATTTGTTTCTTCTCCCTTGGAAATCTCCCGCCTCATCCGGCAGGTTTATCGTTTTCGTGGTGGCCGGAGACTAGCGACGGAAATCGGGTGTGGGAATACCCTATGCCGAAAAAGAAGCACGGAGTTCAGACATGCGCGGTTATTGAATACAGCCGTTCCCAGCGTGACCGCAGGTGCCGTTGCGTCATGCCGGCGGCGGCGTTCGGCCAATCGGCCGGAAATTTCTTGCGCCCGCCTCTTGAAGGCGCCGCTGCGCCGCCACACCTGACGGGGACCGCGCATCCAGCCCCGGAGACCGACTTGACCACCTTGATGCTTGTTCTGGGCCTGATCGGGCTCTTTTTCGGCGGCGACTGGCTGGTAAGGGGCGCATCGGGCATCGCCGCCGCGTTCCGGGTTCCGACGCTGATTATCGGCCTGACCATCGTCGGTTTCGGCACGTCGACGCCAGAACTCATGGTCTCGCTGGATGCCGCGCTGACCGGCAAACCCGGCATCGCCATCGGCAATGTCGTCGGTTCCAACATCGCCAACATCCTGCTGATCCTCGGCCTGTCGGCTTTTGTCGGTGTGATCTCGGCGCCGTTCGCGGGGCTGCGGCGCGATCTGCGCTGGATGGCCGCCGCCGCCGTGGTCTTGCTGCCGGTGTTCTGGGACGGCACGGTCAGCCGGATCGAGGGTGGCCTGATGACCGCCGCCATCATCATCTACATCGTGCTCGCCTTGCGCCGCCCCGGCCCGCTGGCCGAACTGGAGGTCATCGCCCCCCCGCTCTGGCGGTCCGCGCTTTTCACCGCCGCCGGGCTGGGCCTGGTTCTGATCGGCGCCCACCTTCTGGTTGAAAGCGCGTCCGAGATCGCCCGCGCCTACGGCATCTCGGAAGCCGCGATCGGCCTGACCATCGTCGCCGTCGGCACCTCGCTGCCGGAACTGGCGACCTCGCTGGTCGCCGCGTTTCGCGGTCAGCGTGACATTGCCATCGGCAATGTCATCGGCTCGAACATCTTCAATATCCTGGCGATCCTGGGGCTGACCGCACTGATCACGCCGATCCCGGTCGAGCCGCGGTTCCTGGCGACCGATGTCCCGGTGATGCTGGCGGTTACCGCGGCGCTGATCGTGCTGCTCTGGTGGCGCGCCGGTGTCGGGCGCCTGTCGGCGCTGGGGCTGGTCGCGGCTTATGCGGCCTATATCGGCCTGACCGGCAGCACATAGTCGCGCTTGTTTCATCCCGGCCGCGGTTTGCGCAACAAAAATATGCAATAACACGCCGATGCGACACTTTATTCTTGGCTTTGGCGGTTGACGCCCCCGGACCACCTGCCTAATGTCGCCCGCGAAGCAATGAGGTTTCGGGCATGAACGACTTGGTGGTCCTAATCGAAAAATGGGGCATGGGCCGGTAACGGAAACCCTTCCGGACACCCATGCGCCCCCGAATACCGGGGGTTTTTTTATGCTCATGCGATACGAAGGATGAAAGCAAGATGGCACGTCAGATGACCGGCGCGAAAATGGTGGTTCAGGCCCTGAAGGATCAGGGCGTGGACACGGTCTTTGGTTATCCGGGCGGCGCCGTGCTGCCGATCTATGACGAGATCTTCCTGCAAAACGACATCCGCCATATCCTGGTGCGCCACGAACAGGGCGCAGTTCACGCCGCCGAGGGCTATGCCCGCTCGACCGGCAGGCCCGGCGTCGTGCTGGTCACCTCTGGTCCCGGCGCCACCAATGCCGTCACCGGCCTGACCGATGCGTTGATGGATTCGATCCCGATCGTCGTGCTGACCGGGCAGGTGCCGACGTTCATGATCGGCACCGACGGATTCCAGGAGGCCGATACCGTCGGCATCACCCGCCCCTGCACCAAGCACAACTGGCTGGTGAAAGAGACGGACAAGCTGGCCGACACCATCCACCAGGCATTCCATGTCGCCAGGTCCGGCCGCCCCGGCCCGGTTCTGGTCGACATCCCCAAGGATGTGCAATTCGCCAGCGGCACCTATGTTGCGCCCAAATCCGCACGGGTTTCGCATTACCAGCCGCAGGTGAAGGGCGACATCGGGGCGATCACCAAGCTCGTCGCCGCGATGGAAAAGGCCGAGCGCCCGATCTTCTATACCGGCGGCGGCGTGATCAATTCCGGCCCCGCCGCCAGCCAACTGCTGCGCGAACTGGTCGATGCGACGGGCTTTCCGATCACCTCGACCCTGATGGGCCTTGGCGCCTACCCGGCCTCGGGCAAGCACTGGATGGGGATGCTGGGGATGCACGGCCTGTACGAGGCCAACATGGCGATGCATGACTGCGACCTGATGATCAACATCGGCGCGCGATTCGATGACCGGATCACCGGGCGGCTCGACGCGTTCAGCCCGCATTCGACCAAGGCGCATGTCGATATCGACCCGTCGTCGATCAACAAGGTCATCCGCGTCGATATCCCGATCATCGGCGATGTCGGGCATGTGCTGGAAGACATCCTCAAGGTCTGGAAATCGCGCGGCCGCAAGACCCACAAGGACGGGCTGGCGAAATGGTGGGGCAAGATCGGCGACTGGCGCAAGGTCGCCTGCCTGAGCTACACGAACTCGAAAAAGGTCATCAAGCCGCAATATGCACTGGAACGGCTGGAAGCCCTGACCAAGGATCGCGACCGCTATATCTGCACCGAGGTCGGTCAGCATCAGATGTGGGCCGCGCAATACCTGACCTTCGAGGATCCCAACCGCTGGATGACCAGCGGCGGTCTCGGCACCATGGGCTACGGCTTTCCGGCCTCGATCGGGGTGCAGATGGCGCATCCCGACGCGTTGGTGATCAACGTCGCCGGAGAGGCGAGCTGGTTGATGAACATGCAGGAAATGGGCACCGCGATGCAATACCGCCTGCCGGTCAAGCAGTTCATCCTGAACAATGAACGCCTTGGCATGGTGCGCCAGTGGCAAGAACTGCTGCACGGCGAGCGCTACAGCCAAAGCTGGTCGGAATCGCTGCCTGATTTCGTCAAGCTGGCCGAGGCGTTCGGGGCCAAGGGCATCATCTGCAAGGACCCCGCCGACCTCGACGACGCGATCTTGGAAATGCTGGCCCATGACGGCCCGGTGATCTTCGACTGCCTCGTCGAGAAGCACGAGAACTGCTTCCCGATGATCCCGTCGGGCAAGCCGCATAACGAAATGCTGCTGGGCAACGCCTCGACCAAGGACGCGATCCAGGCCGGTGGCGCGGTGTTGGTTTAGGAAAGGCCGTTAAATGTCTGCACTAAAAATAAAAAAGGGCTCTACCAGCCATTCCGCCTACGAGCTGCGCGATCCCAATGCCGACATCGTCGAACGGCATACCCTCGCCTGTATCGTGGAAAACGAGCCCGGCGTGCTGGCGCGCGTCATCGGCCTTTTCTCTGGCCGCGGCTACAATATCGAAAGCCTGACCGTGGCCGAGATCGACCATACCGGCCACATGTCGCGGATCACCGTCGTGACCACTGGGACGCCGGCGGTGATCGACCAGATCAAGGCGCAGCTTGGCCGCATCGTGCCAGTCCACGAAGTGCATGACCTGACGGTCGAGGGTCCCTCGGTCGAGCGTGAACTTGGGCTGTTCAAGGTTTCGGGCAAGGGCGATCAGCGGGTCGAGGCGCTGCGGCTGGCCGATATCTTCCGCGCCAATGTCGTCGATTCCACGCTTGAGAGTTTCATCTTCGAGATCACCGGAACGCCGGAGAAGATCGACGCCTTCGCCGACCTGATGCGCCCCCTCGGCCTGCAGGAAGTGGCGCGCACTGGCGTTGCGGCCCTGTCGCGGGGTGCGATCTAGGGTTGTGACCCGCGCCCGCATCGGCATTATCTTTGCAAGAAACTGAAGAAAAGTAAGCAACAGGCTGTTTCTTGCGCATTTTGCATGCGACGTTCTGGCACGTGACGGGAATCGCAGCTTGGCTTCAAGGCGAACGGCTCCGTCGTGTCGACATACCGGGGGGACGCAACCATGCTGAACGGAAAAAACACCATTGAAAGCCTGTTGAAGGAGTTGGACGATTTCAGCCCTTCGGGATATGCACTCGGACTGCACATCCATGTCACCGCACCGAAGATTCTGATCCAGACCTATGACAAGGAATGGATGCGGTACTATGCCGAACATCGCATGCTGCTGACCGACCCGACCGTCTTCTGGGCGATGACCAATTCCGGCACCCGACGCTGGAGCGAACTGGCTGACCTCGATACCGGCGGTGTGCTGCAGGCCGCGGCCAAGCACGGCCTGGTTCACGGGGTTCTGGTGTCGGTCGGAGATGCCAAATCACGCTCGCTTCTCAACTCTGCCCGTCCCGACCGGCCGCAAACCGATGAAGAGATCGAGCGGATGGAACTGATCCTCGAGACCCTGCACCACCGAACCGCCGACGACGCGTTCCTGTCGGAAGCCGACAAGGCCGTGCTGGAGAAATACCTGACGACCTGACCACCGACCTGATCCGGCGCTTGCGGATTCGGCGCACCCACCGCCACCGGGTCAACAGATGTCGATATCGAAAGGCCCCGCATGCGCGGGGCCTTTCTCGATCATCCGGTCGAAAGGCTGGTGGACGAAGCAGGCTGAGGCTCCTCCCGCCCGCTGCCGGGGACCATCACAGGTGTTTCTTTTCAGTCCGGATATCCTCGCCGAAGGCCCCGGACGTCTCTTGTGCCGCAGGCGCCCGTTCTGACACCCCTGCAAAAGAAAAATGGGGAGCCGAAGCTCCCCAGTCTCGCTGATCAGGCTCATTCTGTGTACCGCCCGGTTTCTGCCTGCGGCCCGATCAACGTCAGGGGCGAGCGCACCCGCCCCATGTCTCTATTTCAACTTGCTCAACGCAATCTCAACGACGCGTTGTGTAACGCCGAAATACTTTGCCAGAACCGGCAGGTTGGTGCCATGTAGCCCAACCGCCGCCGCAAGTTGCCCGCCACCAAATAGAACGGCTTCTGCCCACTCGTTGGCTTCTCTTTCTTGGCTCTTATCAAGGTAGAAAGTTTGACCTGTGGGGTCGAAGTGCATCGGCTCCGCGAACGGATCATAATCGCCACGCAAATGACGGTAGAAGTGGCCCATTTCGTGAAGGACAGCAAAACGCTTTGCCTCGACCGAGAGAAATCGATTTACTTCAATTCGATAGCCAGCTTCATCCCATGTGTCTTGAGTCAGCCGCCCGTTCATTCCCTCGGGAAGTTCCACTTCTTCCACGGAAAATCCAAGACTCTGAGCAAGAGTCTTGACCGACCTTGCTCGTGCGTTAACACGCGGATTTAAGGTAAACTGCCTAATCGCGTGCCGGACTTCCCCAATGCGCGGCAAGGTCGCCATGACCTCCCTCACGTCGAACGGTAGATGCTCTCTTAGCTGCATCCTGACGTCCCCCCGCAGGTGTTGCACTTCATGCAGGTGCCATTGCGCACCAGCGTGTAATTGCCGCATTCGCCGCAGGGATCGCCCTCGTAGCCCTGCATCTTGGCCTTGACGCGGGCATCCATCGAGGTCGAGGGTGCGGCCCCGCCGACAAAGCCCACCGCGGTTTCCGCAAAACCGCTGCTGGCGACATCCGGCACCAGCGTCTGCAACGCCGCCACCGCATCCGTAGCACTGTCCAGCACCGTCGCTCCCATGCCGCCCTGCAGAACCCGCAATTCCTGCGGCATCCGCTTGCGCAGATATCCGGTCGAACTGATCTGGCGCAGCACATCCAGCGATTTCGCCGCCGAGGCCTCGTTCAGTTCGGTGAAGTTGCGCTTGCCCTCATTCTCGCCGCGACCGAGATCGTCGAAGGCGTCGCCTTCGGGCTTCACATGGGCCAGATCGGTGCGGTCGAGGTAGCTGACCGCCAGTTCCCGGAAGATATAGTCGAGGATCGAGGTCGCGTTCTTGATCGTCTCGTTGCCCTGCACCATGCCGGCCGGCTCGAACTTGGTAAAGGTGAAGGCGTCAACGAACTCCTCCAGCGGCACGCCGTATTGCAGGCCGACAGAAACCGCGATGGCGAAGTTGTTCATCATCGCCCGGAACCCGGCACCTTCCTTGTGCATGTCGATGAAGATCTCGCCCAGCTTGCCGTCGCCGTATTCGCCGGTGCGCAGGTACACCTTGTGGCCGCCGACGATGGCTTTCTGGGTGTAGCCCTTGCGCCGTTGCGGCAACTTTTCGCGACCGCGCGCGATTTCCTTGACGATCACCTTCTCGACGATCTTCTCGGCCAGAACCCGCGCCTTTTCCTGCGCCGAGCCATTGGTCAGGATTTCTTCGGCTTCCTCGTCATCCTCGATCAACGCCGCCGCCAGCGGCTGCGACAGTTTCGAGCCGTCGCGGTAAAGCGCGTTGGCCTTGATGCCCAGCGACCAGCTGAATTCATAGGCCGCCTGGCAATCCTCGATCGTGGCGTCGTTCTGCATGTTGATGGTCTTGGAGATCGCACCAGAGATGAAGCTTTGCGCCGCCGCCATCATGGTGATGTGGCTGTTGACGCTCAGGAACCGCTTGCCGGTCTTGCCGCAGGCATTGGCGCAGTCAAAGACACTGTAGTGTTCCTCTTTCAGGAACGGCGCGCCTTCCAGCGTCATCGTGCCGCAAACGTGGTCGTTCGTGGCCTCGATCTCCTTGCGGCTGAAGCCGAGATGGCGCAGCAGGTCGAAGGACGGATCGGTCAGTTTCTCGTCCGGGATACCCAGATGTTCCTTGCAGAACGCCTCGCCCAGCGTCCACTGGTTGAACACGAAGCGGATGTCGAAGGCCGAGGGCAGAGCCGTCTCGATCTTCTCGATCTGCGCCGGTCCGAAGCCGTGGCCGATCAGCGACGTGTGGTTGATCCCCGGCGCATTGCCCAAGGTCCCGTGGCCGACGGCGTAAGAGATGATCTCTTCAATCTGGGAGGAGGAATATCCGAGTTTCTCCAGCGCCGCCGGCACCGAGCGGTTGATGATTTTGAAGTAACCACCACCTGCCAGCTTCTTGAACTTCACCAGCGCGAAATCGGGTTCGATGCCGGTCGTGTCGCAATCCATCACCAGTCCGATCGTGCCCGTGGGCGCGATCACCGTCGCCTGCGCGTTGCGGTAGCCGTGCTTGCGGCCCAGCTCCAGCGCCTCGTCCCAGGCGCCCTTGGCCAGATCGACCAGCCGCGCATCAGGGCAATTGCCGTGATCAAGCGGAACAGGTTTGACCGCCAGCGCCTTGTAACCGTTGGTCTTTCCGTAAGCCGCGTTGCGGTGGTTATCGATCACCCGCAGCATGTGCTTGGCGTTCTTCTGGTAGCCGGGGAAGGTGCCCAGCTCGCCGGCGATCTCGGCTGACGTTGCATAAGAGATGCCGGTCATCAGCGCCGTCAGCGCGCCGCAAAGCGCGCGGCCCTCGTCGCTGTCATAGCCAAAGCCCATGTTCATCAGTAGCCCGCCGATATTGGCATAGCCAAGACCGAGGGTGCGGAAGTCGTAGGACCGCTGCGCGATTTCCTTGGACGGGAACTGCGCCATCATCACGCTGATTTCCAGCGTCAGCGTCCAGAGCCGGGTGGCGTGGATGTAGGCTTCCGCCTGAAACTCGCCGTCCTTCAGGAAGGTCAGCAGGTTCATCGAGGCCAGGTTGCACGCCGTATCATCCAGGAACATGTATTCCGAACAGGGGTTCGAGCCGCGGATCGCCCCGTCTTCGGGGCAGGTATGCCAGGCATTGACCGTGTCGTGATACTGCACGCCCGGATCGGCGCAGGCCCAGGCGGCATGGCCGACATCGGCCCAGAGATCGCGCGCCTTGACCGTCCTTGCGACCTTGCCATCGGTGCGGCGGACCAGTTCCCAATCGGCATCGTCCTTCACCGCCTTCAGGAAGGCATCGGTGACGCGGACGGAATTGTTGGAATTCTGGCCCGAGACCGAGGCATAGGCTTCACTGTCCCAATCGGTGTCGTAGGTCGGAAACTCGATGCTGGTATAGCCCTGACGCGCATAATCCAGCACCCGCTTGACGTAGGTTTCCGGGATCTGCACCTTCTTGGCCGACTTGATCGCGGCCTTTAGGGTCTCGTTCTTCGACGGATCGACCGCATCTTCGCTGCTGCCATCCCATGTGCGGATCGCGCCGAAGATCTCGTTCAACTGGCGCTCGTGCATCTTGGACCCGGCCACCAGCGAGGCGACCTTCTGCTCTTCGATGACCTTCCAGTTGATGAACTGCTCGATATCGGGGTGATCCATGTCGCAGATCACCATCTTGGCCGCGCGCCGCGTGGTGCCGCCGGACTTGATCGCACCTGCCGCGCGGTCGCCGATCTTCAGGAACCCCATGAGGCCCGAAGACTTGCCACCGCCCGACAGGCTCTCGCCCTCGCCCCTGAGGCTGGAGAAATTGGTGCCGGTGCCAGAGCCGTACTTGAACAGCCGCGCCTCGCGGACCCAGAGGTCCATGATGCCGCCATCGCCGACCAGATCGTCGGCGACGGACTGGATGAAACAGGCATGCGGCTGCGGGTGCTCGTAGGCACTGGCCGACTTGGTCAACTCGCCGGTCTGGTAGTCGACGTAGTAATGGCCCTGGCTCGGGCCGTCGATGCCGTAGGCCCAGTGCAGTCCGGTATTGAACCACTGGGGAGAGTTCGGCGCGGCCATCTGCGTGGCCAGCATGAACCGCATCTCGTCATAATAGGCCTGCGCATCGGCCTCGGTGGTGAAATAACCGCCCTTCCAGCCCCAATAGGCCCAAGCACCGGCCAGACGGTCGAACACCTGCTTGGCCGAGGTCTCGCCGCCGAAGCGCTCCGCCTCGGGCAGTTTGCCGAGGGCGGCGGTGTCGGGAACCGAACGCCACAGGAATTCGGGCACGCCCTTTTCCTTGACCTTCTTCAGCCGCGCCGGAATTCCGGCTTTGCGGAAATATTTCTGCGCGATGACATCAGAGGCGACCTGGCTCCAGCCGCCGGGCACTTCCATGCCTTCAAGCTTGAAAACAGTGGTGCCGTCGGGATTGCGAATCTCCGAAGTGGTGGTGTTGAATTCCAGCTCTGCGTAAGCGTCTTTACCTGCCGCGGTAAATTTCCGTTCGATCTTCATTTTTTAACTTGCCCCGTGACTTCTGTCGGTTCCGGTGGGCAGACCCGTCTTCATGCGGATCACACCCGGTTACGCGCCAACCAACCAATCGTCAGGGAACACTCCACTGCGAGGCGACGTTATCGCCCCTCACCGGTCTGGTAGGCCCCGAAGGCGTCCGACCCGGATCTGTGTGTTTCGTTCCTCCCCGGCGCCCCAGCCCTCAGATACTAAATCTAGTGGCTAGCCGGTCAGCCCCCACAACCTGACGTATGCGACCACAATGGGTCAACGAAAATATTCACTCTATCCACAGGTTTTTTCTGTTGACCAATCGGAGCGTTTTTGAGCCGTTCCGTTAACCTTTCGATTCATCTTGAGCGCTCTGCGGAACGGGCATCCGGGAAACTCTTTTCAATCGGCAGGTTTACGCCGATCGGCTCAGGAGGTGCCTGAACTTATCCACAGGCGGTGCAGTTAGGAGAACAGGAAAACTGACTAAGGAAGAAATGTCACAATACCCGGAAAATTGCCAAAACAGCGAATTGCGGGATTGCCCGGCTCGCCGCCGCTTTTCTTTTGCACCGCCGGTCAGGCACGGCTGATCCGGCCAACCCGACACGCTGCAATCGGCTTTCGCAACATCGGTGAATCCCGTAGGCTTCGGAATTGATCTTTCCGGCATGATTGCCGATGGCAAGCCGACACGGGCCGGCAAGATTACCGGATGGCAAGCCCAAACAGGAATGACAAGAAGAAGCGGATCAGAACACTCATGTACCTCGCTGATGGTCGGGGCGGAGAGATTCGAACTCCCGACCCTCTGTTCCCAAAACAGATGCGCTACCAGGCTGCGCTACGCCCCGACAGGGGCTTGCATAATTGGTGTTCGCTGCAAAGAAAAGCCCCTACCGGCGCAAGATCAGGCCGCGCAGCTCGAAATACCGCTGCATCAACCAGAACCGAAGCGGCGGCAAGGTACTGTCGGCTCGGTAAGGGGCCGCCCCCAAGACCTGGCGCGACCGCAGCCGGGCCATGTTGCGTTGCAACCACTGCCGGTAGACCCGTTCCGCCGCGGCCTGATCGGCGTCGTTCCAGTCGGGCTGGCGCACCGCCTCTGTCGGCAGGTGCCAGAAATCGGCGCGGTCGAACCCGGCCAGCGCCGCGTCGATGAAGACCCGCCGCTGATCGGCATCGCGCCAAAGATCGGTGCCGGGCGGATCCGCCATCAGCTGCCGCGCCTCGTTGGACAGCAGGAAGTCCCAGCGCTGCTTGAGATCGCCCGGGGATATGTCGCCGCCCGATTTGACCGCCGCCAGCCACAAGGCGGCAACCGCGCTGATGCCGCCGCGGGTGCGTTGCTCGGTGAAATCGGCTGACAACGGCAATCGGTGATCCTCGAAGAACCCCCGCACCAATCCGCGGCGGACGGTGTCTTCGTAGCTTCGCACCGTCACTTTGGTGAAACAGCGTTCGAACGGGGCCAGCCGGGCGGCATAGCAAAACTCGTCGGCGCGCTCGGCGATGTAGTCGGCAAATGAAAGGGCCGTTCGGGTGCGGACAAGGTTTTCCTTGTAATGCGACACCGCGAATGTGTCGGGCCGCCTGAGATAGATCGATACTTCGACGTCGAAGTCAGCGAAATAGTCGGCGACCCGCGTCAGATAGGCCGCCCGCTTGCCGACCCGGTCTGGGGCCGTGGATTTCGCGTCGAAATGCCGAAAGAACGGTTCGGCGCTGATGACGATCAGTTCGGCGTCGCGCGCATGGTCGATCAGCGCCGCCCGATATTTCTGCAACAATGCCCGATCGGCAGGGCCGTTGCGCGCCAGCGCATGGGCGACGCCGTGTTGCGCAGTCTTCGGGCCGCGAAAGAAACGATGGCCGGTATCGTAGAGGATGCCCTTGGCGGCGAACGCGTCGCGATGCTGGAACAGCGCCTGCTGAATGGCGGTGGTGCCGGTCTTGTGCGACCCGACATGCAGGATCAGGCGGGTCGTCATGGATCGGCGCAGGGCCAAGCCGCTACCGCATCGTCGAAACTTGGATGCCGAACCTCGCTGCCCGCGTCGATGCCCAGCGCACGAGCAAGGCCTCCATTGATCTCGAGCACGGCGATCACGCCGTCGCCGCCATCAATGCCAGTCAGGTCCAGCGGCACCGCGTTCGCATGCACCTGTGTCACCGTGCCTGTCGGATCAATGAAGATCATGTCCAGCGGGATCAAAGTGTTCTTCATCCAGAACGTCGCGCGCTGCGGCTTTTCGTAGACAAACAGCATGCCGGCGCTGGCCGGCAGCGTTTCGCGGTGCATCAGGCCCTGTGCCCGCGTTGCCGGATCTTCGGCAATCTCGACACTGAACCGCGCCTGGCCCCAATCGCCGCGCAACTCGACCTGCGCATCGCTGCACCCGGCATGAGCGGTGCCCGCCATCCCGATTGCGGCCAGCAGGCCAAGCGCAAATGGCGCAAGCGAAAGGATCATTTCCTTGTGGCCGAATCCCATGATACGACCGAGGATGCCATCCGCCCGCGCTTGCCTTCAACCACCTTGAGGCCGACCGCCTCACCCGGTTGCAAATCGGCAAAGCCCGAACGGCGCAAAACCTCGATATGAACAAAAATATCCTCATCGCTTCCAAAGACATTGGCAAAGCCGAAACCCTTGGATTTGTCGAACCATTTCACCCGGCCCGGCTGCAACGGCGCATCAGCGTCGTCGATCACCTCGCAGCCGTCCATCATCGCGCCGGGTGCCGACGGATCGATTTTCGGCGGCGTGATGTTGAAGATCTCCAATGCCTGCACGCCGCGCGGGGTTTCCTGCACGCTGATCTCGATACCGGCATTGTCGGCGATCGACCCCTGACCGAAATTCCGCAATACGTTCGCATGCAGCAGAATGTCCGGCCCGCCCTCTTCAGACACGACAAAACCGAATCCCTTGACTAGATCAAACCATTTCACATGGCCAACGATCCGGCTCACGTCACCTTTGTTTTCCATGGTCTCCACATAGAGATTCAGTGTTCCAACCCCGCCACAGTGGTGTGCCAACACTGCGCCGGGTTCAAGCACAAAATTGAGATACTTGCGGGTCAGCGCCGCTCGCGCGGCGCGGGATTCAGGGGTTCAGACGCTCGATATGCCAAGCCTCCGCGGGGCTTTTGCGGGTCCAGCGAAAGCGGTTGTGAAGGCGAAACTCACCGGCTGCCCAGAACTCGATTTCCTGCGGAACGATCCTGAATCCGCCCCAATGCTGTGGCCTTTTCGGCGCGGTGCCGTGCTTGGCCGTCTCGACCGCGACTGCACGCAGCAACGCCCCGCGCGATGCCAGCGGCCGCGATTGCTGCGAGGCCCAGGCCCCGATCCGGCTGCCAAGGGGCCGGGTCGCATAATAGGTATCCGACTCTTCGGCGCTTACCCTGCTGATCGCGCCCCGCACCCTGATCTGCCGCGCCAGCGATTTCCAGTGCAGCACGAAAGAGGCCTTTCCGGTCGCCGCTATCTCCTGACCCTTGGCGCTTTCGTAATTGGTGAAGAACGCAAAACTGTCCGCCTCGATCGCCTTGAGCAGGACGATGCGGGTGTTGGGCAGGCCGTCCGCGTCAACGGTCGACAACGCCATTGCGTTGGCGTCGCTGGGTTCCAGCGCCTCGGCTTCGGCCAGCCAGCGCCGAGATATCTCGAACGGATCCTCGCCCGCGAATTTGCCGCTTCTATCGCTCATTCCGGTCCCCTTTCCGCCGACGCACCGCCATTACCTCTGCCGACAGCAAGCGTTTTCCTTGATGCACCCCCGGCTTTGGCATAAACCGTTGTCAACAAACAAAAGGTGGACAAGGGGCGCGAAATGTCAACAAACCTGATGAAGGGCAAGCGCGGGCTGATCATGGGCCTTGCGAATGACAAGTCAATCGCGTGGGGCATTGCCAAGGCCTGCGGCGATGCCGGGGCGGAACTGGCGTTTTCATATCAAGGAGAGCAGTTGAAGAAGCGCGTCGATCCGCTGGCCGCGCAGCTTGGTTCGAAACTGGTGCTGGAATGCGATGTCGCCGACGAGGCGTCGATGGACTCTTTGTTCGAGTCGCTGAAATCCGAGTGGGGCAGCCTTGACTTCGCCGTTCATGCCGTTGGTTTTTCTGACAAAAAAGAACTTCGGGGTCGCTACGTCGACACCAGCCGCGAGAATTTCAGCATGACGATGGACATCTCGGTCTATTCCTTCACCGCTGTCTGCCAGCGCGCCGCGGCGATGATGAACCCTGGCGGATCACTGCTGACGCTGACCTATTACGGCGCCGAAAAGGTCATGCCGCATTACAACGTGATGGGCCTTGCCAAGGCCGCGCTGGAAGCCTCGGTGCGCTACATCGCCGAGGATCTGGGCAAGGACGGCATCCGCTGCAACGCGATTTCCGCCGGCCCGATCAAGACGCTGGCCGCCTCGGGGATCGGCGATTTTCGCTACATCATGAAGTGGAACGAATACAATTCGCCGCTTCGCCGGAACGTGACGATCGACGATGTCGGTCGTTCGGCGCTTTATCTGCTGTCCGATCTGGGGTCGGGCGTGACTGGCGAGGTCCTGCATGTGGATGCGGGCTATCACGCCGTGGGCATGAAGGCCGTCGACGCCCCCGACATTACCAAGGTTGGCAACAATGACTGATCGTCTGCCGCACGAAAAGGGCTTTCATGTAAGCTGGGACCAGATCCACCGCGACAGCCGCGCCTTGGCATGGCGGCTGGACGGCCACGGGCCCGATAACGGTGCCTGGAAGGCCGTCGTGGCGATCACCCGTGGCGGCATGGCCCCGGCGATGATCGCCGCGCGCGAGCTTGATATCCGCACCGTCGACACGATCAGCGTGAAATCCTATGACCACCAGGACCAGACCGACGCGACGGTCCTCAAGGCCCCCGATGCCGAGATGATGGGCGACGGCACCGGAATTCTGGTGATCGACGACCTGGTCGATACAGGCAAGACACTGGAACTGGTGCGAAAGCTTTACCCCAAGGCGCATTTCGCCACCGTCTATGCCAAGCCCTCTGGCCGTCCGATGGTCGATACGTTCATAACAGAAGTCAGTCAGGACACCTGGATCTTCTTTCCGTGGGACATGGCCCTGCAATATGTCGAGCCCTATCGCGGCAAAGATTGAAGCATGTCGACCCCGCTGAACCCTCACATTCGAAACACGTTCGCGCCGCCGGTGATGGAGGCTTACCGCTGGCTCGAGGGCGTGACCTTCCCGTCCGACCGGCCGCTGATCAATGTCAGCCAGGCGGCCCCGGCGCTGCCGCCACCCAAGAACATGCTGAAGGCGATTGCCGATATCGTGCTGAATGACCCGGCGGCGCATCTTTACGGCGCCGATCTTGGACTGGCCGAATTGCGGGCCGAGGTGGCCACGCAGACCTCTGCGCTCTATGCCGGCACGATCACTGCCGATCAGGTCGCGATCACCTCTGGCTGCAATCAGGCATTCACCTCGGTGATCACCACCCTGGCCGCGCAGGGAGATGAAGTCATTCTGCCAACGCCTTGGTATTTCAATCATAAAATGCACCTGACCATGCAAGGCGTCGAAGCCGTTCCGCTGCCCACCGGCGAGGACCTGCTGCCCGACCCGGCGGTGGCCGAGGCACTGATCACACCGCGCACCCGTGCGATCGTGCTGGTCACTCCGAACAATCCCGGCGGCGTCGAATATCCCGCCGATCTGGTCCGCGCCTTCTACGAACTGGCGCAGCGCGAGAACATCGCGCTTGTCGTCGATGAAACCTACCGCGACTTCGACAGCCGCGAGGGCGCGCCGCAGGACCTGTTCACCGATCCCCACTGGGCCGAGACACTGATCCAGCTTTACTCGTTCTCCAAGGCCTACCGCCTGACCGGCCACCGCGTTGGCACCCTGACGGCCAGCGCAAGCCGGCTGGCCGAGGTCGAGAAATACATCGACACCGTCACCATCTGCCCGAACCAGATCGGCCAGCGCGCGGCACTTTGGGGGATGCGGAACATGGCCGGCTGGCTGGCCGGCGAGCGCGCCGAAATCCTCGACCGCCGTGCGGCAATGTCCGAGGGGTTTCACCGCCTCGAAGGCTGGAAACTGCGCGGCATCGGCGGCTTCTTCGCCTATGTCGAGCATCCGTTCGACATCGGGTCCGACGATCTTGCACGCCGGCTCGTCGCCGAGGCCGGTGTCCTGCTGTTGCCCGCCACCTTCTTTACCCCGCCCGAGGATCCGCGCGGCCAGCGAGAGTTGCGCATCGCCTATGCCAATATCGACCGGGCGGGCGTCGGAACGCTGTTCGACCGGCTCGAAAACCTCGCGCTGTGACCTTGCGCTGCTGACCCATCGCGCCTAGACATCGGGGCGGAAAAACCACGGGGCTTGGGAATGGCAAGAAGCGCGAAAAAGAAGGCGTCGAACATCGTCGTCTGGATCATTCTGGTCCTGCTGATCATCGGACTGGCGGGTTTCGGGGCAACCAATTTCGGCGGTAATATCCGGTCGATCGGATCGGTGGGTGACACCGAGATCGAGGTCAACCGCTATGCCCGCGAACTTGAACAGGAATTGCGCAGCCTGCAGGCCCAGACCGGCCAGAACATCACGCTGGCGCAGGCGCAATCGATCGGCGTCGACCGCGCCGTGCTGCAACGCCTCGTCGCCGCCGCCGCCCTGGAGAACGAGACCCGACGACTAGGCATCTCCGTCGGCGATGCCGAGGTGCAACGTCAGGTTCTGGCGACACCCGCCTTTCAGGGATTGAATGGCAGCTTCGACCGCGAGGCCTATGAATTCACCCTTGATCGCGCCGGCCTGACGCCATCCCGGTTCGAAGAGGATGTGCGCATGGATGTCGCCCGCAACATCCTGCAAGCGGGGATCACCGGCGGTGTCGCCGCGCCCGCCGGATTCGCCGACACGCTGGTCGCTTATGTCGGCGAGCAGCGCGATTTCTCCTGGACCAAGCTTGACCGCAGCGCGCTGACCGCCGCCCTTCCCGAACCTTCAGATCAGGATCTGCAAGCCTACTACGCCGCCCGGCCCGACGAATTCGCGCTGCCCGAGGCGCGCGACATCACCTATGTCTGGCTTTCGCCGGATCGCGTCGTGGATGAGGTCGAGGTTGATGACGCGGCCCTGCAATCGGCCTATGACGAGCGCGCCGAGCAGTACAACCTGCCCGAACGCCGCCTTGCCGAACGTCTGGTCTTTGGAAACGAAGCGGATGCGGCCGCCGCCCTGTCTGCAATCAATGACGGTTCCAAGACGTTCGAAGAGCTTGTGAACGAACGCGGCCTGACGCTGCCCGACGTTGATATGGGCGATGTGTCGCGCGACGATCTGGGTCCGGCTGCCGACGCGGTCTTTGGGCTCGACGGACCCGGTATCGCCGGCCCGGTACAAACCGATCTCGGCCCCGCACTCTTCCGCGTCAATGCGATCCTGCCAGCCCAGGTGACGCCGTTCGAGGAGGCCCGCGACGAATTGAAAGACGATTTCACCATGGACCGCGCCCGCCGGATCATCGACGACCGCATCGACGCCATCGACGACCTGCTGGCCGGCGGCGCGACGCTGGAAGAGATTGCCAGCGAAACAAACATGCAACTCGGCCAGGTCGAATGGACCCCCGATATGTCGAATGGCCTGACCGCCTACGAGGAATTCAGGGCCGCCGCCGAAGCCGCCACCATGCAGGATTTCCCCGAGATCGTGCAACTGGACGATGGCGGCATCTTCGCGCTGCGCCTGAACGAGGTGATCCCCTCGCGCCCCGAACCCTATGACACAGCGCAACCGAAGGTCCGCGCGGCATGGGAGGCCGCAAAGGTTCGGGAGCTTTTGCAGGATCAGGCTGCCGAGATCAAAGCCCAGCTGGATAACGGTGCCCGGCTCAGCAGCCTCGGCCTGCCGGTGACCGTCGAAACCCGGATCACCCGCGACACGTTCATCGAAGAGGCGACGCCGGACTTCGTCGCCGAAATGTTCAAGCTCGAACCCGGCGCCTCGGTGGTTGCGCAGGCGCCCGACGGTGTGCTGATCGGCCAGCTTGCGGATGTCCTGCCCGCCGATACCGAAGATGCCGATGCAAAAGCCCTGCACCAGGCGCTGAACGAGGGCGCTCGGCAAGGCATCGCCAATGACCTGCTCGACGGGTTCAGCCGCGCGATGGAAGCGCAGGCGGGAATTTCCCTGAACCAGACTGCGATCAACGCGGTCCACGCCCAGTTCCCGTAGCAGCCGATGTCCCTGCAACCGTCCCTTGACGCCTTCCAGTCCGGCTACCTGCGGGGCGAGAACCAGGTCGTCTACACTCGGCTGGCCGCCGATCTCGACACGCCGGTTTCCCTGATGCTGAAACTGACCGAGGCGCGGACCGACAGCTTCATGCTGGAATCCGTGACCGGCGGCGAGGTGCGCGGGCGCTATTCGATCATCGGCATGAAGCCCGATCTGATCTGGAAATGCCAGGGCGGGACATCGCAGATCAACCGCGACGCCCGGTTCGATCCGGACGCGTTCGCGGACCTCGCAGGCCCGCCGCTCGACACGCTGCGCGCGCTGATCACCGAAAGCCATATCGACTTGCCCGCCGACCTGCCCGCCGCCGCCGCCGGTCTGTTCGGTTACCTCGGCTATGACATGATCCGGCTCGTCGAAGACCTGCCGGATGTGAATCCCGACCCGCTCGGCCTGCCCGACGCGGTCCTCCTGCGGCCGTCGGTCGTGGCGGTCCTCGATGGCGTCAAGGGCGAGGTCATCGTCGTCTCCCCGGCCTGGACCGAGTCCGGTCTGTCCGCCCGCGCGGCCTATGCCCAAGCCGCCGAACGGGTGATGGACGCAGTCCGCGATCTCGAACGCCAGCCCAAGGATACCAGCCACGATCTGGGCGAGGCCCTGCCCGATGCCGAACCGGTCAGCAATTTCAGCCATGCAGACTATCTGGCCGCTGTCGAGAAGGCCAAGGACTATATCCGCGCCGGCGACATCTTTCAGGTCGTCCCCTCGCAACGCTGGTCGCTCGACTTCGCGCTGCCGCCCTTCGCACTCTACCGCTCGTTGCGCCGCACCAACCCGTCGCCGTTCATGTTCTACTTCAATTTCGGCAGCTATCAGGTGATCGGCGCAAGCCCGGAGATCCTCGTCCGCGTCTTCGGCCAAGAGGTCACGATCCGCCCGATCGCCGGCACCCGGCCACGCGGCGCAACCCCGGACGAGGACAAGGCGAACGAGGCCGATCTTTTGGCCGACCAAAAGGAACTGGCCGAACACCTGATGTTGCTTGACCTTGGCCGCAACGATACCGGCAAGGTCTCGAAGATCGGCACCGTGCGACCGACCGAACAGTTCATCATCGAGCGCTACAGCCACGTCATGCATATCGTCTCGAACGTGGTCGGCGAACTGGCCGAAAATCAGGACGCGCTTTCCGCGCTTCTCGCCGGCCTTCCCGCCGGCACCGTTTCCGGGGCGCCGAAGGTCCGCGCGATGCAGATCATCGACGAGCTGGAACCCGAAAAGCGCGGCGTCTATGGCGGCGGCGTCGGGTATTTCGCCTCGAACGGCGACATGGACATGTGCATCGCGCTGCGCACCGCCGTGCTCAAGGACGAAAAACTTTACATCCAGGCCGGGGGTGGCGTGGTCTACGACAGCGACCCCGAGGCGGAATACCGAGAGACCGTTCACAAATCGAATGCAATCCGCCGCGCCGCCGCGGATGCCGGAATGTTCACGCGCAGCGGCAATTCATAGCCGCGCCGACCGCCTGCACATCATTCGTCCGAAAATATCCTCGGGGAGCGCGAGGGGCAGACAGCCCCTCGCCCGTCGCGACGATGCGGCGGCCCCGGACCGCGCATCGCAAGCCAGGCTCACTGGGCCAGCAAGGCTGCCGAAACCGGCGCAAGCGCTACGGTCGCCGCCCGATTCCCCAGCCCCCATTCCAGCAGGGCCGCCACGGTTTCCGGCCGGTTATGGCCCACCAGGATCACCCCGGTCTGCTGCCCGGCGCGGAACGCGGCCTGATCGAGGAACCGCTGGATCGCCGCACCGTCCTGCCCTGCATTGTCGAACTCGCGAAAAACCAGTCTGGCGGGCACACCCTCTCGGTCCGCCACCTGCGTCGCCGCGTTCAGCCCCTTGGAATAGGTGATCATCCCCATCCCGTGCGCCGCCAGTATCTCGGCCACCTGCGTTGCCATCTGACGGCCCGACTGGAACCGCGCCTCGGCTGTATCCATCACCGCCACCACCTCGGGCATCCGGTTGAGATAGGTCTCGAATGAGACTTCCACATCCGTCGGCCCCGCGCCTTCGGGAAGCGGCGTCATCGCCACGACCTCGCGGCCCGCCGCCCGGTAATCGGCCATCGCCTCGGCCGCATCTGACCGCGAGGCATCGACGACATAACTGACCGGGAACGGGAAGGCCTCGATATCGGCAACGCTCGGTCGCGCGCCGCCTTCGTCGATCAGCACGATCGCCATGACCGGACGGCTCTGCGGATTGTCGAACGGAACGCCGAAGCGCTGGATCGCCAGGCCGCCAGGCGCAACCTCCGGGCCGGGTTCTGCTTCGGGCTCGACGGGGGCGCTGTCGCCGCCGATCGTGGGCAGCCGGTTCACCTTCACATTGGGCGCCAGATCGCGGATCTCGCCCGCCGCCTCAAGTGTTCCGGTACGCTCGGTGTCGATGGCCCGCGGCGCCTGCGACTTCGGTTCCGGCCCTGTCTCCGGCTCCTGCCCGGCTTCCGGCTCGGGCACCGCTTCGGGCACAGGATCCGGCTCTGGCGCAGCCTCGGGCACGGTTTCCGGTTCGGGCGCAGCTTCGGCCCGCGGTGCAGAGGGGCTCTCGGTCATGGCCCCGGTCTCCGGCAGACCGCCGGGTTTCGGCGCCACCGGCACAGCCCCGTCGCCGCCAACCTCCGGCACAGTCGCCTCTGGCGCTTCGGGCTGTGCCGGGGCCTGCGGCTCGACAACGACCGGCTGAGTGAATTCCGGCACGGCTGCGGCCTCGGCGATACGCGGCGCGCCGTCGGCAGGCGCCTGCGACGGGGCCTGACTTGCAGCCGGGCTTCGCGCCGGCGCATCGCTTGTCACGGGGATCGATGGCGGCTGATCTGCGGCAGGTCCCTCCGGCGCCCCGACCGGTTCCGCAGCATCCGGAGCAGCCGCCGGTTCCGTCGCGGCCATCGGCGGCGCATCTGCCTTGCCCGGTTCGGGTTCGGCACGCGAAGCGCCCTGTTCCGCCGCCGGGGCTTCCGGTTCCGGCACCAGCGTGGCCATTTCCTCGTCCAGCGGCGCCACGACGACAGCATCAGGCGCCGTCACCGCCACACCCTCAGGCGCCTTCAGCACCTCGATCATGCCGCCCATCTGCGATGCCATCCAGACCAGCATCAGTGAAAGGATGCTGCCCCAGACCAGACCCGATAACAATCCGCGCCCCAAATCCTGTTCCTCCGTCCCGATGCCTGCCTTTTTCCCGGGATGACTTGACCCCCGGTTCTGCCTGTTGAACATGTATACCGCGACAATTCCAAGGGTTCACCCCCTTTTGCCGGAGCCGGACCCATGCTGCTGATGATCGACAACTACGACAGCTTTACCTACAATCTGGTTCATTATCTCGGAGAATTGGGGGCCGAGGTGGTCGTTAGGCGCAATGATGCGCTGGATGTGCAACAGGCAATGGCCCTCAACCCCAGCGCGATCCTGCTGTCGCCCGGCCCTTGCACGCCCGATCAGGCGGGGATCTGTCTTGCGCTGACCGAAGCCGCGGCCAAAACCCGCACCCCGCTTTTGGGCGTTTGCCTGGGTCATCAGGCCATCGGCCAGGCCTTCGGCGGAAAGGTGGTCCGCTGCCACGAGATCGTGCATGGCAAGATGGGCAGCATTCGTCATGCCGGCAAAGGCGTGTTCGCAGGACTGCCGTCGCCGTTCGCGGCAACACGATATCACTCTTTGGTTGTGGAGCGCGCCTCGCTGCCGGACATTCTGGAAGTGACGGCAGAGCTGGAAGACGGCACGATCATGGGCCTGCAACACAAGAACCTGCCAATCCACGGCGTGCAGTTCCACCCCGAATCCATCGCCTCTGAACATGGACACAAGCTGTTGCGAAACTTTCTCGACTTCGCGAAGGTCGCGGCATGAGCGATGACCTGAAACCGATGATCGCCGCCGCCGCCGACCGGCCCCTGACGGCCGAGGAAGCCACGGCCGCCTTCGAGATCCTGTTCGAGGGCCAGGCAACGCCCAGCCAGATCGGCGGCTTTCTGATGGCGCTGCGGACCCGCGGTGAAACCGTAGACGAATTCGCCGCCGCAGCCGCGGTGATGCGCGCAAAATGCCTCAAGGTGCGCGCGCCCGAAGGGGCGATCGATATCGTCGGCACCGGCGGTTCGGGCAGGCCCACACTGCAAATCTCGACCGCCGCCGCCTTTACCGTGGCCGGTGCCGGCGTGCCCGTGGCCAAGCACGGCAACCGCAAACTCTCGTCGAATTCCGGCGCCGCCGATGCGCTGGCGATGAACGGGGTCGAGGTCATGGTCGGCCCGGACATTGTCGAAAAGGCGCTGGCAGAGGCCGGGATCGCCTTCATGATGGCGCCGATGCACCATCCGGCGATGAAGCATGTGATGCCCAGCCGGATCGAGCTTGGCACCCGCACGATCTTCAACATCCTCGGTCCGATGACCAATCCCGCCGGCGTCAAGCGCCAGTTGACCGGCACCTTCAGCCGCCACCTGATCCGGCCGATGGCCGAAACGCTCGGACGCCTCGGCAGCGAAAAGGCATGGCTCGTGCATGGTTCGGACGGGACCGACGAGATCACCATCACCGGCATCAGCTGGATCGCCGCGCTGGACCACGGCGCCGTCGAGGATCGCGAGGTTCATCCCGAAGACGCGGGCCTGCCCACGCATCCGTTCGAGGCAATCACCGGCGGCACGCCAGAGGAAAACGGCAAGGCGCTGGCCGCCGTCCTTGCCGGCGCGAAGGGCGCTTACCGTGACGCGGTGCTGCTGAATGCCGCCGGCGCGCTCGTCATCGCCGACCGCGCCGCCTCGTTGAGCGAAGGCGTCGAAATCGCCGCTGAAAGCCTGGATTCCGGGCGCGCGATGGAAAAGCTGAAAATCCTCGCGCGCGTCACCTCGGGATCCTGAGCCGATTTCGCACGGCGAATCCAAACCGGGAAAAAAGCCATTGGGGTTTCTTTTCAGCCGAAATATCCCCGCCGGAGGCAAAACCAAAAAGTCTTGCTGGCGAAGCCCGCGCGATTTCCCGACCGTTGCAACCGCTTCCCTTCGCCCCGAAGTCAGGCTATCCAACCTCCATGACAACCATTCTGGACAAGATCAAAAGCTACAAGCTGGACGAAATCGCCGCCGCCAAGGCCGCCCACCCTCTGCCCGAGGTCGAGGCGCAGGCGCGCGAGGCCGGCCCGGTGCGTGGCTTTGCCAAGGCACTTCTGGCCGCCTCGCGCGAAGGCTATGGCCTGATTGCCGAAATCAAGAAGGCGAGCCCGTCAAAGGGCCTGATCCGCGCCGATTTCGATCCACCGGCCCTCGCCGAAGCCTATCAGGCCGGCGGCGCTGCCTGCCTGTCGGTGCTGACCGACACGCCCAGCTTCCAGGGGGCGCCGGACCATCTGACCGCCGCCCGCAAGGCGGTGGACCTGCCGGTTCTGCGCAAGGACTTCCTGTATGACACCTACCAGGTCGCCGAGGCGCGCGCCTGGGGGGCCGATTGCATCCTGATCATAATGGCCTCGGTGTCCGACGCGCAGGCCGCCGAGCTGGAAGCGGCGGCGGGCACCTGGAACATGGACGTATTGGTCGAGGTCCATGACGAGGCCGAGCTCGAGCGTGCAGCGATGCTGCAGACCCCGCTGCTGGGCATCAACAACCGCAACCTTCGGACCTTCGAGACGGACCTTGGCACCACCAGGCGGCTGGCCAAGCGCGCGCCGGTCGACCGGCTGCTGATCTCGGAAAGCGGCCTCAGCTCTCCGCAGGACCTCGCCGATCTGGCCCGTTACGGTGCGCGCTGTTTCCTGATCGGTGAAAGCCTGATGCGGCAGGACGATGTGACCGCCGCAACAAGATACCTGCTGGCCGATCCGCTGACCGCGCCCGGACGCAACTGATGGCCAGGCTCACGCATTTCGACAACAAGGGCGACGCCCATATGGTCGATGTCTCGGCAAAGCCGGTGACTGCGCGCATCGCGGTGGCCTGCGGCGACATCAAGATGGCGCCGGAAACTCTTGAAATCATTTCAAAAGGTCAGGCCAGTAAAGGCGACGTTCTGGCCGTCGCCCGGCTTGCCGGGATCATGGCCGCCAAGAAGACCGCCGACCTTATCCCGCTTTGTCACCCCTTGCCGATCACCAAGGTCTCGCTCGACCTGATTGCAGATCCGGACCTGCCCGGCATCCGGGTCGAGGCGACGGTCAAGACCACCGGCCAGACCGGCGTCGAGATGGAAGCGCTTACAGCTGTCTCGACCGCCTGCCTGACGGTTTACGACATGGTCAAGGCCGCCGACAAGGGCATGGTTATCGGACATATCCGGGTGATTCTGAAAGATGGCGGAAAATCCGGACGTTACGAGGCGAAGTGATGATTTCCGTCGATCAGGCGTTGGCACGGATATTCGACCTTGTGGCGGTCCTGCCGACCGAGAATGTCGCGCTTGGGGATGCTGCCGGCCGGGTCATGGCCGAACCTGCGAAAGCCAGCCGCGATCAGCCGCCGTTTCCGGCCTCGGCGATGGATGGCTACGCGCTGCACGCCTCGGATGCGGTGCCCGGAGCGCGCCTGACCGTCATCGGAGAATCCGCCGCCGGCCACCGCTTTTCGGGCAGCGTCGGCAAGGCGCAGGCGGTACGGATCTTCACCGGCGCGCCGGTGCCGGACGGTGCCGACCGGGTAGTGATCCAAGAGGAAGTGAGCCGCGACGCCGACCACATCACGCTGGCAAAAAACCTTGGTCTGGGGCCGAACATCCGCCCTGCAGGCGCCGATTTCAGGGCCGGGGCAGAGCTTGCCGCGCCGCGTCGGCTGACGCCCTCGGACCTCGCCTTGCTGGCCTCGATGAACATCGCGACCGTGCCCGTCACGCGCCGCCCTGTCGTCGCGCTGATTGCCACCGGCGACGAATTGGTGATGCCCGGAGAGGACCCCGGCCCCGACCAGATCATCGCCTCGAACACCTTCGGTCTGAAGGCGCTTCTAGAGGCCGCGGGCGCGCAGGCCCGCCTGCTGCCGATCGCCCGCGATACCGCCGCCTCGCTTAACACCGTGTTCGATCTGGCCCGGGGCGCGGATCTGATCGTGACCATCGGCGGCGCGTCGGTCGGGGATCATGACATTGTCGGCGACGTTGCGGCAGAGCTTGGGATGCGGCAGGCCTTCTACAAGGTCGCGATGCGGCCCGGCAAGCCGCTGATGGCCGGCCGCATGGGCGATGCGGCGCTGATCGGTCTGCCCGGCAATCCGGTATCGGCACTGGTCTGCGGCCATGTCTTTCTGGTCCCGGCGGTCCGGGCGCTGCTGGGCCTGGGCCGCGCCGCCGCGCCGCGCCGCCGGGCGGTGCTTGCCCGCGACATTGCCGCCAACGGCCCGCGAGAGCATTACATGCGCGCCCGCCTCGATGGCGACCGGATCACCCCGCATGACCGGCAGGACAGTTCGCTGCTGACGGTGCTTGCAGATGCCGATGCGCTACTGGTCCGCCCGCCTGATGATCCGCCGCACGCTGCCGGGACGATCATGGAGTACATTCCCCTTTAGCGCGAATGCGTTGACACGTAACGGGAACATGGGTAGAACATAACCTGAACGCCCAGCCAAGGGCGGTCCCAAACTGGGAAAGGTGCGGGCAATGCTGACCAAGAAACAACTGGAATTGCTGGAATTCATTCACAAGCGGGTGCAGCGCGACGGCGTGCCACCGTCTTTCGACGAGATGAAAGAGGCGTTGGACCTGCGCTCCAAATCCGGCATCCACCGGCTGATCACGGCCTTGGAGGAACGCGGTTTCATCCGCCGTCTGGCGCATCGCGCCCGGGCGCTGGAAATCGTGAAACTGCCCGACGCGTTGGAAAAGGCCACCGGCTTCACGCCGCGCGTGATCGACGGCGACCGGACCGATCCGCCGCGCCGCGCCATGCCGGTCGAGGCGGATGCGGTCGAACTTCCGGTCATGGGCCGCATCGCCGCCGGTGTGCCGATCGAGGCGATCGGCGAGGTGTCGCACAATGTCGCGGTGCCCGGCTCGATGCTGTCGGGCAAGGGCCATCACTACGCGCTGGAGGTCAAGGGCGACTCGATGATCGATGCCGGGATCAATGACGGCGATGTGGTCGTGATCCGCGAAACCCAGACCGCCGATAACGGCGACATCGTCGTGGCGCTGGTCGAGGGACAGGAGGCGACGCTGAAACGCTTTCGACGCAAGGGCAGCGCCATCGCGCTGGAGGCTGCGAACCCGGCCTATGAGACCCGTGTCTTCCGCGACGATCAGGTCAAGGTGCAGGGCCGACTGGTCGGGTTGATCCGCACCTACTGACGCCCGCCCGAATTCCACAATCGTTCCCCGGCCTGCTGCCTTGCCCCGACAAGGCGCAGGCCGGTTTCGTCCGGATAGAGCGCCACTGCCCCCAGACCCGCCAGCGCCTTGCGGTCGATCACCAGGCAGGGCGCATCACCCGTTCGCGCGCCCGACAGGATCACCAGAGAGGCCATGCGGCAACGCGGTCCGCCGCGCCACGCCCCGACAATGCACGATGGGTTGCCCGGCCGCCTGAAACAGCAGGGTGCCTGTCTCGCCGCTGAACCCGGCGCGGGTGAAGGCCCCGTCCTGCGCCGCACCATCGCCATCGTTTTCCAGCCAGCTCGACGCCGCGAATCCCTCGCCCTTGGCCTTGTTCAGCGCACGACCCTCGGGCGTCAGAAGCCCGACCAGCCCGCCCGTGTCAGAGATCAGCACTGCCGGCCGGTCCACCCCGGCCCATAGCACAAATGCAAATACCGCCGGCACCAGACCGGCCCACCGCGTCCGCCCGCGCCACAGGATCAGCCACAACACCCCCAGCGCGAGGACCGGCAGCGCCGGGGCGGGCGGTGTGGGCACATAAGTCACCGCCCCGTCCATCGCTGCGACATATCCTGCCACCGCCAGGATCCAGTGGATCGCCGGCTGCATCAGCGCAAGGCCGATCCAAGCCAGGCCAAGCGGCGCCAGGCAGGCTGCCAGGACCGCGCCCGGCATCACAACAAGCCCCATCAGCGGTACCGACAAGAGGTTCGCAAGCAGCCCGTAATCGGCGATCCGGTTGAAATGCGCCGCCGCCACCGGAGCCGTCGCAAGGCCCGCCACGGCAGAGGATATCACCACCGCCAGGACCGGCTGCGCCCATCTTGGCGGCTTGGGTCCCCCCCAGTCGCGAAGCACGCCAAAGGCCGCGACCAGCGCGGTTGTGGCGGCGAAAGACATCTGGAAGCCCGGCTCTGTCAGCACCTCCGGCCGAAAGGCCAGAATGATCACCGCCGCCATCGCGACCGCCCGCAAGGTCACCGCGCGGCGGTCGAACAGGACCGCCACGAACATCACCGCGACCATCACAAAGGCGCGTTCTGTCGCAACATTGCCGCCCGAGAGCGCCAGATAGAACGCGCCCGCAGCCAAGGCGACGACGGCCGCCCATTTCCGGATCGGCCAGCGCAGCGCGATGGCCGGCCAGAGCGCCAGCCCGTAGCGTACCATCGCATAGATGAAACCGGTCAGAAGCCCCATATGCAGCCCGGAAATCGCCAGCAGATGCGACAGGTTCGAGCGGCGCAGATCCTCGGTCGTCGCCTTGCTCATGCCCGACCGGTCGCCGGTCATCAGGGCGGCGGCAAACGCCCCGTCCTCGCCCGGCAACTGCGCCTGAACGGCGGCGGATATCCGCATCCGCAGCCGGTGAATGGCCAGGCCCGCCGCCCCCTCCTCGGCCGGGTAAAGCGCCAGAACGGGTGTGCGCGTATATCCGACCGCGCCCAGCCGGTCGAACCAGGCCTGCCGCTGAAAATCGAACCCGCCCGGCTCGACCGGGCCGGAGGGCGGCGAAAGATGCCCGGTGAGGATTACCGTCAGCCCCGGTTCGGGCGCGATGAACCCCTGCTGTCCGTGCAGCGATACCCGCACCCGCGTCGGCATGCGACCCGGCGCCATGTCGCGCAGGACCACGCGGTCCAGCGTCAGCCGCACCGCATCCGAAACCGAGCGGTCGATATTCACGAT
>JAGXFH010000038.1 GCA_024637315.1 Brevirhabdus sp. | reverse complement strand
CCGCCGCCGCTATTTCCACCACTATTGCCGTTGCCACCACTATTGCCGGGGCCACCGCTATTGCCGTTGCCGGTCGACCGACCGTTATTGGCCTTGGCCGAAGCCTGTGCGGGTTTGTTGATCGAGGACTTGCCCGAAGGCGTCTTCGCGGCTTCTCTGACCTGTTGCCCTCGCGGGGAGTCGCCGGACAAGAACTTTCCGGTAGCCGCATCGACTATGACGCTGACGAGTTGTCCTGACGGCGTCATGATCAGCATCCGGTAACAAACTCCGTCGGCATCGAATGCGCGTACGTCGACCGTTTCACCTTCAACGGCCCGGCTGACGATATCGAGGGCTACGCTAAGGCTTCTGCTTCGACCGGTTTCCACGTTCTCGCGCAATTCGTCTGCACCCAACTCTCGCGCCGCGAAGGCTTGCGCGTCATGCGTAACGAAAATGGCCAAGAAGCCGGAAAGGATGAGTCGGAGGATCATGGCAGCCTTGTATCAAATTCGACGTGAACTGAAAATTAACGGGTCGTTGTCTGCAGGTTCAACTTCACTGTGGTTGTCTCAGGCAAGAACGAACCGAGCTGCCCGATTCGTTTGCCAGTTCAGCCGCCAGGCGGTGGGGCAAACTCGTTCGGGTAAGTTTCAAATCAGACGCCAACTTGAACCGGAGAATTAAGATGACCAAACGCCGCGATGTTTTCCTGCGTGCCGCATGTCTGTCAGTTGCTGCGATAGGCGCAACGGCCGTTGTCACAACTTTTGCCACACCGACCTCTGTCTATGCCAAGAACGGCAACGGCGGTGGCGGCGGTAACGGCGGCGGCGGTGGTAACGGCGGCGGCGGCAAATCCGATAACCGCGGAGGGGGCCAATCCAACAAGGGCAATTCGGCCAATCGCTCCGACCAAAAGAGCGGCGGCTTCAATGGCCAGTCGCAGGCCAAGAAAAGCTCTGTAACGAAAACCTCGGTTGCGGCAATCACGCCTCCGACAAAAGGCAACAAACTTGCGGCCGCGCTGGGCGTACACCCGTCTGAACTTGGTGCATTGAATGCCTTGAACGCATCGCCGAACGCATTTGCGAATGCTGCCCCGAATTCGCGGGTGGGCCGTATCGCCGCCTACCGGCAGTCGATCGAGGATGGTCTGGTGCTGGAGCAGGATTTCCTCGACTTATTGGCTGAACTCGACGCGCTGACTCCGCCGGATCGGACGATCGAGGAGATTGATGCTGAGCTGGCCGGCAAGACGACGGAGCGCGAGGACATAGCGTCACAGCTTGGTGCGCTGGCGGATGAACTGGCCACTGCGGGGGCAACCGCCGAGGAGATTGCCGCCAACGAGGAAATCGTCGAATTGTCGACCCAGTTGGGTCAGCTGGATGACGAGATCGACGGTCTTGGCATGGAAAAGGATTATGCCACCGACTATGCCGAGGCCGTGACCGAGGTTGAAACGCTGGAAGCCCTGCTCGGCTCTCAGAAGACCACGCAGCGCTCTCTGCTGGAAGCTGCCGCGAACAAGCCTGTGGATGACCGGATCGAAGCTGCCGTTCGATCGCTGCTTGGCTTCTAAAACGGCGGCGTCGACCGTCGAACTGTCACTGCAAACACCTGGGGAAACGAAATCATGGCCGATATCAGTGTCACTATTGGTGCGTCTCTTGCCCTGTTGTTTCTGATCTTTGTGGCGTTGCTCATGTTAGGCGCGAACTTCGCGCCTGACTGGGCGAAGTCGCGCGGGTTTCTGGTTGCCGTCGGTGCTTTGGTCATCATCGGCACCAGAACGTTTCAATGACAATCTGCTCAATCCGAACTGCGCGAAACTGACTTCGTCGATCTGCCTGGGGGGCACTGAAAGATGCGAAACTATATAAAGATCAAGCGGTTCCTGCTTGTATTCTTTGCAGTCTGTGCTGGCGGCTTCGCCGCTGTGCAGGAATATGAAGCGGCAATGGCAATGGCCTTGTTGTGGTTGCTGAGCAAGGCGAGCCTCGCAGTTGCGGACGTCTTCTATACCTTCTTTACAGAGCGCCCGCTCTTTTCGGCCGAAAAATCATTTTCCGTAGAGGGATCGTCGCGCAATTTCTCCGCTCGGTAGCTGACCGCATTCTTGGCAGGGGCTTACCGGCCACAAGGTGATTTTGCGGACCAGGGGCGCCGGGCCATTTGCGATGCGTTTGCCGTGTCCGGTGCGACACCGGTCTTCAGGTCGGATCGTGCGCTTGTGAAACAGTTTTCGCTGACTGAAGTTCCGACAGGATCTCTGCTGCGTCCTGACCTCGGTCCGGGATCGGCCCCGGAGCGGAGACCGGCCACGCGGAAAAGCGGGGTGCGGCAGCGGCCTGCAGGCCGCACTCGGTCATCTGCCAAGTCCGTCGGGTGCGATTATGGCAATGCAGATAGGCCTCGCCTGGGGAAAGAACCGGTGCGACACAGGCATCGCTGCCGGAGAAAACGCTATCCCAGTGGTTCGAGGCGCGCTGCAGGAACAGGCCCGCGAGCCGTTCGGACAGTCGCGGCCATGCCGTCCGTTCGAATTGGTTGGCGGCGAAATCGGCATCGTCCGACAACCCCATCCTTTCCAGAAAGACGCGATAGAATTTCGGCTCAAGACACTGCACGCTGAGATGGCGATCGTCAGCGCATAGATAGGTCCGCGACCAATGCGCGCCGACCAATGGATTTGACTGCGCCGGCGGTCCACCTTCCGCCGCGCCGTCTATCGACAAAAGCAAATTTTGCATATGCGCGACCCCGTCATAAATCGCCGCATCCACAATCGTTCCGCTGCCGTCGCGCTGTGCCGCAAGTAGCCCGGCGAGCATTCCGGCAACGAGATAAAGCGCCCCGCCCCCGATGTCACCGATGAGTGTGGGCGGAACCGAGGGGCGTTCACCGGGCAAGGTCGCCGACCACAGGCCGCCCGCGAGGGAGACGTAGTTCAGGTCGTGCCCGGCCTGCTTCACCAACGGACCATGCTGACCCCAACCCGTCATCCGGCCGTAGACGAGGCGCGGGTTGACCGTCCGGCACTCGGTTGGTCCCAGACCCAGCCGTTCCATGACACCGGGTCGGAATCCCTCGATCAGACCATCGACCCGAGCGACGAGCTGCAGAAATGTTTCCCGATCGGTAGCCGCCTTCAGATCGAGTATGATCGAGCGTTTGCCCCGATCGGTTATCGGACGGTCTCTGACCCCCGGAACTGGATCTGACCTTGACCGGTGCACGACGATCACGTCGGCACCGAGATCCGCAAGCATCATAGCGGCGAAGGGACCGGGACCGATCCCCTCGACCTCAAGAATGCGGATGCCGCTCAGAGGGCCGTTGGACATGCCAGACTCCTTGGGTCGTCATCAAGTCAGCGGAACCCTAGCACAGGACGGCTGCGTTGACGGCGTAATGGCGGGGCACCGTTCCCGAAAAAGACAGTGGAACGACCGTTCGGGGTATATCGCGGTACCCGGAGGGGAAGCGACGGTTGGTGTGCGCCGGGGTCAAAATGGGTATCGGCCAGAGCGGCGCTAACCGCCCCTAATGCTTCAGCATGACATGCCGGACGGTGGTGTAATCCTCCAGCGCATACATCGACATATCCTTGCCGTAGCCGGAGCTTTTCAGCCCACCATGCGGCATCTCGTTGACCAGCATGAAATGCGTGTTGACCCAGGTGCAGCCGTAGCGCAGCCGCGCCGCTGTCGACATCGCCCGGCCGACATCCTTGGTCCAGATCGACGAGGCAAGACCGTAGTCGCTGTCATTGGCCCAGGCGACGGCCTGATCGACATCGCTGAACGGCGTCACCGACACGACCGGACCGAACACCTCGCGCCGTACGATCTCGTCGTCCTGGCGCGCGCCGGCAACTACCGTCGGAGTATAGTAGAATCCGTTCTTGCCATGCGCCATGCCGCCGGTGGTGATCTCGATATGGCTCAGATCGCGGGCCCGTTCGACAAAGCTTGCCACTCGGTCGCGCTGGCGCGCCGAAATCAGCGGCCCGATTTCGTTTTCGGCATCGTCCTCGCGAGCAAAAGCGATTTCGCTCACGGCCGAAGTCAGGTCCGCCACCAGCGTGTCGTAGATGTTTTTCGACGCATAGATGCGGCAGGCGGCAGTGCAGTCCTGCCCGGCATTGTAATAGCCGAAAGCGCGCAGACCCTCGACGACCTCGGAGATGTCGGCGTCATCAAAGACAATGACAGGTGCCTTGCCGCCAAGTTCCAAATGCGTCCGCTTGACCGATTTCGACGCGGCCTGCAACATTTTCTTGCCGGTCGCCACATCGCCGGTCAGCGAGATCATGTCGACCCTCGGATGATTGACCAGCGCGTCGCCGACGCTCTCTCCGCGACCGGTGATGATGTTGACCACGCCCTTGGGCAACTCGTCAGCCAGGATGCGGGCGAATTTAAGCGCGGTCAGCGGTGTCTGTTCGGACGGCTTGAAGACCACCGTATTGCCGCCCGCCAGTGCCGGTGCCAGTTTCCATGCCATCATCATCAGAGGATAGTTCCACGGCGCGACCGAGGCGATGACGCCAACGGCGTCGCGCCGGATCATCGAGGTGTGACCCTCAAGATATTCGCCCGCGAGCGGTCCGTGCATATTGCGCACAGCGCCGGCGAAATAGCGGTAGGTGTCGACGATGGCAGGCACCTCATCTCCAATGGCCGCATTCACCGGCTTGCCGCAGTTGAGCGCCTCGAGCTTGCCGAAGTCCTCGGCCTCGGCCTCGATCCGGTCGGCGATGCGCAGCAACGCGGCAGCGCGGTCGGCTGGCGTGGTGCGCGACCATGCGTCAAACGCCTCGGACGCGCCAGCAACCGCTGCCTCGACCTGCTCGGCCGACGCCTCTGGCAATTCAAGGATCATCTCGCCGGTGCGCGGGTTCAGAATCGCCTCGGCGCGCTCGGTTCCGTCAGTGAATTCGCCGTTGATAAGCTGTTTGGTCTGCATAGCATGTATCCCTGATGGTGTCATTTGTCGCCCCCGGCGGTCTCGGAGCCACCGCGGGTCAGATAGTACGCTGCCAGGATCGGCAGGAAGGTGACGATCACCACCACCATGGCCACCACGTTGGTCACCGGGCGCTGGCGCGGTCGCACGAGTTCTTCGAGCATCCAGATTGGCAAGGTCTGCTGTTGTCCTGCGGTGAAGGTGGTCACGATCACCTCGTCGAAGGACAGCGCGAAAGCCAGCATGCCGCCCGCCAGCAGCGCGGTGGCGATGTTGGGCACCACGATATGGCGAAACGTCTGAAAGCCGTCCGCGCCCAGGTCGGCGGACGCCTCGAGCATCGAGCCTGAAAGCCGGCGAAAGCGCGCCACGGCGTTGTTGTAGACCACGACGATGCAGAACGTTGCGTGGCCGAGCACGATGGTGATCGTGGAAAACGAGATGTCGCCGAGGTTAAAGGCTGATCGCAACGCGATCCCGGTGATGATCCCGGGCAGGGCGATGGGCAGGATCACCAGAAGCGACACGGCCTCGCGCCCGAAGAACCGTGCGCGGCTGACCGCTGCGGCGCAGAGCGTGCCGAGGATCAGGGCGACCAGGGTCGAGACAGTCGCGACGCGGACCGAAAGCCCCAGCGCCTGCCAGACGTCGGGGCGGTTCCAGGTGACGCCGAACCATTGCAGCGTCAGGCCGGGCGGCGGCCATTGATAGGTTCGATCCTCGGTGGTGAAGGCATAGATGAAAATCAGCACGATCGGCGCATGCAGAAACGCCAGCCCGGCAAAGGCGGCGATCTTCAATCCCAGCGGCGCACGGTCAGAGTGCATCGAAGGCTCCCTTGCGCTTGGCCACCCAAAGATAGATTGCCATGATCACGATCGGCACGACTGCAAAAGCGGCGGCCAGGGGGATGTTGCCTGCAGTGCCCTGATGCGCATAGACCGCCTGCCCGATGAAGCGCCGCGACGACCCGACAATCTGAGGGATGATGTAATCGCCCAAAGTCAGCGAAAAGGTGAAGATAGACCCGGCTATGATGCCCGGCAGCGCCAGCGGCAGGATCACATGGCGCAGGGTCTGACTGGGCCGTCCGCCAAGATCGCCGGACGCTTCAAGCAGATTGACCGGCACACGTTCAAGTGCTGCCTGCATCGGCAGGATCATGAATGGCAGCCAGACATAAAGGAACACCAGAAAGGTGCCGATATAGCTCACTGACAGCGAGCTGCCGCCGATCACCGGCAGCGCGAGCACCGCGTTCAGCGCAGCGGACGCACCGACCCCGTCGACGGCCCAGTTCAGTATGCCTTCCTTGGCGAGGATCAGTTTCCAGGCGTAGACCTTGACCAGATAGCTGGACCACAAGGGCAGCATGACGCCCAGATAGAAGAACGCCTTCATCCGACCCTTGGCATAGCGCGCGGCATAATAGGCAATCGGAAATGCGATGACAGCGGCGACAATCGTGACGCTCGCGGCCATCAAAGTGGTGCGCAGGATGATGTCGAAATTTGAGGGCCGCAGCAGTTCGGCATAGGTTTTCAGCGTGAATTGATAGTTGATCAGGCCCGAAAACTCGTCGATCGAGAAAAAACTTTGAACCAGAAGCGCGAGCAGCGAGCCGATGTAGATCACGCCCAGCCAGATCAGCGGCGGGGTCAGCAGTACCGCCAGAAGCAGGCGCGGATGGCGCCAGAACGCATCGGATATCCGCGCAGTCAGGTGCTGGCCGCCGGTCATTCGGCCTCCATTGTGTGCAGCGCGCCGTCGGGCCAGGTCAGGCCGATTTCGGCGCCATCCGCCGGCACTGTCTGAACAGCGGGCAAGGCGATAGTCAGCATATCACCGCCCACCGCGACCGTGACCCGGTTCACGGCCCCAAGATAGCGTGTTCCTGTCACCGTGCCGGTCAGGCGGGCTGCCTCGGGCTTGGCCAGCGCAATCGCTTCGGGGCGCAAGCTGGACCAATGACGGGGGCCGCCCGCGCGGGCCGCAAGCTCCGGCGAGAGCACATTGGCAGAGCCGACGAAATCCGCGACGAAGCGGGTGTGGGGCCGTTCGTAGATGTCCTGTGGACTGCCGACCTGGACGATCGCGCCCTGGCTGAATACCGCGACCCGGTCGGCCATCGACAGCGCCTCGCCCTGATCATGCGTGACGAAGATGAAGGTGATGCCAAGCGCGCGCTGCAGCGACTTCAGTTCTTCCTGCATTGCTTCGCGCAACTTGAGATCCAGCGCGCCCAGGGGCTCGTCCAGCAACAGGACGCGCGGCTTGTTGACCAGAGCCCTGGCCAGCGCGACGCGCTGGCGCTGGCCGCCAGACAGTTCTGCCGGCTTGCGGGCCCCATAGCCGTCCAGCTTGACCAGTGCCAGCATGTCCTCGGCGGCGGCCTGCCGGCGGCGCCGGTCGGTGCCCTTGACCATAAGTCCGTAGGCGACGTTGTCGCGCACGCTGAGATGCGGAAACAGGGCATAGTCCTGAAAGACCGTGTTCACCGGCCGCCGATTTGGCGGCACATTTTCCGAGTTCTCGCCGAATATGCGAACATGGCCTGCCGTTGGCCTCTCGAATCCCGATATCAGCCGCAGACAGGTGGTCTTGCCGGATCCGGACGGGCCAAGCATCGCGAAGAACCCCCCTTCCTCGATCGCGATGGACACGTCATCAACGGCTCGGACCGCCCCGAAATGACGCGAGACATGGTCGAATTCAACGGCGACAGTCATATGCAGATAGGCCTCAAGATCCGGCGGCGGCGCCGCCGGTGATGTGCAGAACGAGTTGCGGGATCCTAGCGACCGCCGATGACGCCGATATAGTCCGACACCCAGCGATAATAGGGTACGCATTCGCCCTGGCTTTCGCATGAGCTGACCGGGGTGGTCCAGAACTTGATCTTCTCGAAGTCGTCGAGCCCGTTCTTGGTACAGCCTTCTGCCGTCTGCATCCCGCGCCCGTCGGTGCATGCCGCCAGAACCGCCGGATTGGCACCGAACCAGACCGAGAGATCGGATTGCAGGTTCGAGGCCAGCGAATGCTCCATCCACATATAGGCGCAGTTGGGATGCGCGGAATCGACATGCATCATCGTGGTATCGGCCCAGCCCGTCGCGCCCTCGATCGGAATGACGGAAGCAATCGGCTGGTCTTCGCTTTGCAGAATGTTTACCTGGAACGGCCAAGAGCCGGAGGCGACCACGCCCTCGTTCTTGAAATCGTCCATCTGGATGAAGGCATCATGCCAGTAGCGGTTGACCAGCGTACGCTGGGTGCGCAGCAGATCCAGAGCGGCGGCGTATTGATCCGCATTCAGCTCGTAGGGCGACGTGATGCCCAGATCGGGCTGGTGATACATCAGATAGTTGGCTGCGTCGGCGATGTGGATTGGACCGTCATAGGCTTGGACCCGGCCCGAATTCGGCTGACCGTCCGGCAGGGTCATCTCTTCGAAGACCACGTTCCATGATGTCGGCGGACTGTCACCGAAGGCGTCGGTGTTGTACATCAGCACGTTTGGCCCCCACATGTAGGGCGTGCCGTAGTGCTTGCCGTCGACGGTATGCCACGGCGCGTCTTTCAGCCGGTCGTCGACCGCCGACCATGAGGGGATCAGGTCCACGTTCACTTCCTGCACCCGCTGGCCGGCGATCAATCGCAGCGAGGCGTCGCCCGAGGCAGTCACCAGGTCGAAGCCGCCCTCGTTCATCAGCGCCACCATCTCGTCCGAGGTGTTCGCGGATTTCACGTTGACCTTGCAGCCAGTGGCCTCTTCGAACTTGGTGACCCAGTCGAACTCGGCCATTGTATCGCCGCGTTCGATATAGCCGGGCCACGCCACGATATCGACCTGGCCTTCGCCTGGTCCGACCTCTGTCATCATTTGTGCAAGGACCGGCTGCGCAGCGACCAGCACTGTCACTGCTGTTGAGAGAAGAAAGCGTGCAGTCATTTGGAAGTCTCCCTGAAGTGTGAAACACACGATCTGGGCGGTTCTTGCGCCCGCGCCAATGTCACCGACAACTCTGCCGTTAATCTGAAAATTCGCAAATACAAAAATCAGAATAGCATTATCGGATATTCCGATATCTTATGGATGCGACTGAAACGAGGTCTGCGCCAGGCGCACAAAATCCCGCGCCAGGTCGGGCAGTGGCGCGCCGCGCCGCCAAGCCATGCCGACCTGCACCGTGGGCAGATCGCCGGAGACATCGCGAATTTCGATCCGGTCGCCTTCCAGCGACCACGGCCGATAGATCAGATCGGGCAGGATCGCGACCCCCATTCCGGTGGCGACCAGGCTGCGTACCGCTTCGACAGATCGGGTGCGAAACGCCACATCGGGACGTGTCCCAAGCGAGGCCAGCAGGCGCGAGGTGTTTTCCTCGATCTCTTCGACCGACAACATGATCATCGGCTCCTGCGCCACCTCCTCGAGCCCGATCGCCTCTTTGGCGGCCAGGGGATGCCCCAAGGGTAACCACAGCCGCATGGCAGAGGCGGCGATGCTTTCAACCTGGAAGGCACCGCGGTTACGCAGGTTCGAGACAACCAGAAACGCCACGTCGATCTCGCCGCCGATCAGCAGATGTTCCAGATACTCGCCGGTATCCTCAAGGGCCGAGACCTTGACCGCCGGAAACGTCCGCCGGTATCGCGACAGCGCCTCGGCGAGCCCGTATCCCGCCACCAGCGACGTCACGCCAAGCCGGATTTCACCTTCACGCTGTTCCGAGCCGACCAGGAACGATCGGCGCGCATCCGACACGTCATCGCGGATTTTCCGCGCGTGCCGCAGAAACTGTTGACCCGCATTGGTGATCTCGATTCCGCGCGCCTTTCTTTCGCACAGCGTGATGCCAAGGTCGGCCTCGAGCGCCTTGATCGCCTCGGTGACCGACGATTGCGAGATCGACAGCACCTTCGCCGCGCCAGACACGCTGCCGTGTTCGGCGGCGGCCACAAAGAACTGAAGTTGTCTAAGGGTAAAAGCCATGTCCGCAACACGTCCCCCGAATTGAGTGTCCCCATTAATGCTCTAAACGCAGGCCTTTACCAGACGGCGCGTCTGCCGAAAAAACGACCGCGCGATTGCGGATGCAAAAAGGACAGCGGGAACGGGGGACATTCTGAAATCGACGGGGCGTGAATCTGACACTTCGAACAAGCGGCCAAACAAGCAGGGTGTTCAGCGAACTGTCTGCAATCCAGTCATTCGCAGGGTTGGAACACGAAACCATCTTGTCATCTTCAAACCAGACCATTGAGGTCGGGGTCGATGAAAAAAGGCCGCGCCTTTGCGGGGCGCGGCCTTCGATTGGTGGGGCAAACGAGGATTATGCGTCCTTGTCGGTCTCTTCATTGGTGTCCGAAACCCTGTCGCCATCGGTCGACTGGCGGGCGGGCGCGTTGTCGTCGTCGCCGAAATCCTCCATCCCGGCGGCGCCGAGATCGTCGAAGAGTTCGGCGATCTCGAATTCCGCGGCGGCTTCTTCTTCGGCGGCGAGTTCCTGGATCGATTTCCCGGCTGCCTGAAGTTCGGCCTCTTCGGTCGAACGGGCGACGTTGAGGATGATCTCGGCCTCGACCTCGGGGTGCAGGATCACGGTCAGCGAGTGCAGACCAAGATCCTTGATCGGACGCTGCAGCGTGATCTGCTTGCGATCGATGGTAAAGCCGTTTTCGGTGGCTGCATCGGCGGCGTCGCGGGTGGTGACGGAACCGTAGAGCGCACCGGAATCAGAGGCGGAGCGAATCACGATGAAGGTTTGGCCATCGAGTTTCGCGGACAGTGCGTCGGCCTCTTTCTTGGTTTCGAGGTTCTGTGCCTGAAGCTGTGCCTTTTGCGACTCGAAGGATTTGATATTGTCCTCCGAGGCGCGCAGTGCCTTGCCCTGCGGAAGCAGGAAGTTGCGGGCATAGCCTTGCTTGACGTCGACGACATCGCCCATCTGGCCAAGCTTGGCCACGCGTTCGAGAAGGATGACTTGCATGTGCTTTCTCCTTACTTCACGGCATAGGGAAGCAGGGCGAGGAACCGCGCGCGCTTGATGGCACGGGCGAGTTCACGCTGCTTCTTCTGCGAGACGGCGGTGATACGGGACGGCACGATCTTGCCACGCTCGGAAATGTAGCGTTGTAGCAGGCGCGTGTCCTTGTAGTCGATTGCGGGAGCATTGTCGCCCGAGAACGGGCAGACCTTGCGGCGACGGAAAAAGGGTTTTGTTGCCATGGTGTCTGCTCCTAGTTATCACGACGGGGGCGGCGGTCGCCACGGTCGCCGCGATCATCACGCTTCTGCATCTGCGCCGAGGGGCCTTCTTCGTGGGCGTCGACCTTGATGGTCAGGACGCGCATCACGTCGTCATGCAAGCGCATCAGGCGTTCCATTTCCTGCACGGCCGGGGCCGGGGCATCGGAGCGCATGAAGGCATAATGGCCCTTGCGGTTCTTGTTGATCTTGTAGGCCATCGTCTTGACGCCCCAGTACTCGTTTTCGACGACCTTGCCGCCGTTATCCGAAAGGACGGTGCCGAAATGTTCGATAAGGCCTTCGGCTTGCGTGTTGGACAGGTCCTGACGCGCAATAAAGACATGCTCGTAAAGGGGCATGTTCACTCCACTTTTATAGCGCACTTCATAGGGCGTCGGGTCTGACACCTTCCGCGACCCGCCCACGAGAGGCTGCGCTGGTTCCGGTACGATGCGGAAGGACGGGGCCTTATACAGGGATGGCTCAGAGGTTCAAGGGTTTTGCGGCATTCCGCACCAAATGGCCACCGCCGGTGCCCGAAGCCCTGAATTCGAACCGGAGTGGTCGAAATATTGCCGTGTTTCGCAACCATAGGATGTTTCCAGGTGATTAACCAAATACGGACAGGTTCGGAGCAGGACGGGCGAAATGGATCAGTCGATACTCGATACAGGCCGCGGCAATGGGGCCGGCGTGACCGGCACCAGTTGGGGTTACATCATCCGGCCAGGGCAAGGAACTCTGGTGCGCGCCGCGTATGGAGAGATGGCGGCGAGCTTTGCCGCCGTTTTGCTGGGAATGGCAGCCTACGGATTCTGGCTGATCCCCGGCTCAAACGCCACCGCCGATCTTGTGCCATTCAAGATTGCCGGCACGGTGATTTTCTTCGTAATGGCCGGGATGCTGTACCTGATCGCACGGCGCGGGCTCTGCTACGAGGTGCATATCGACCTGCATCGACGGGTGCTGCGCACCGCCAGGCGCAACCGCCACGGTCGGGCGACACCAGTCAGCGCGGTGCCGATTGCCGAGGTCGAAAGCGTGTTCCTGCAGCGGGCGAAGTCGGCGTTCATGCGCAACCGGCTGTGCGTGCGGATCACGGGCGAGCGCGGCGTGACCGCGATCACCGAAGGCACCGAGGCGGAACTGGCGCCGTTGCTGCAGCGGCTGACTCTGGATCTGCGCAAAGAGGTCGCCGAGGTGAAGCAGCCCCGGCTGCCCGCCGCAACTGCCAAGCCACGGGTTCCGTCGGCCTTCGCAGCGCGCTGACCCCACCTTGTTCCCCGCCGCTTGCCGGGTGGCGGTCGAGCCGCTACACCGGCGGCCAGAATAGCAGCGAGGGGGAGTCATGAGCCGAGCATTCGTATTTCCGGGGCAAGGCGCCCAGACCATTGGCATGGGCAAAGCGCTGTCGGATGCCTACCCGGCGGCGCGCGCCGTCTTCGACGAAGTTGACGAGGCCCTGGGCGAGAAGCTGTCGGCACTGATCTGGGAGGGCGAGCAGGACGCGCTGACCCTGACCGAGAACGCCCAGCCCGCGTTGATGGCAACCTCGTTGGCGGCAATCCGCGCACTGCAGGCCGAAGCGATCGGGCTGGATAAGGTCGCCTTTGTCGCGGGCCATTCGCTGGGGGAATATGCCGCGCTGGCTTCGGCGGGCTCGTTGAGTATCGCCGATACCGCGCGGCTGTTGCGGGTGCGCGGACGCGCGATGCAGCAGGCGGTGCCTGTCGGTGTCGGCGCGATGGCGGCGCTACTGGGCCTGAGTTTCGAGCAGGCGACCGAGGCAGCCGAACGGGCCGCGCAGGGTCAGGTCTGTCAGGCGGCGAATGACAATGATCCGGGGCAGGTCGTGGTTTCGGGCCACCGCGAGGCGGTCGAACGGGCCTGTGCCATTGCCAAGGAGATCGGCGCGAAACGGGCGCTGATGCTGCCGGTTTCCGCACCGTTCCATTGTGCGCTGATGGAACCGGCGGCACAGGTCATGGCCGACGCGTTGGAGAGTGTCGAGATCGCCGCTCCGCGTGTGCCGCTGGTCGCCAATGTGCTGGCCGACGCCGTGAGCGATCCTGCCGAGATCCGTGCGCTGCTGGTGCGACAGGTGACCGGGGCGGTGCGCTGGCGCGAAAGCGTGGTCTTCATGGCCGGGCAGGGCGTGACCGAGTTCTGGGAGATCGGCGCCGGCAAGGCGCTATCGGGCATGATCAAGCGCTGCGCGGAAGGCGTGACGACCCGGGCCGTCGGCACGCCCGAGGATATCGCCGCGGCCCTGGACTGAAGCACGAGGGGGCTTTCCGACCCCCCGGTGCCCCCCGGAGAATTTCAACGAAGAGAAAGCAGCGGCTTTCGGGTCAGATGTACCGCGACACCGGTTGCAGGATGCGCCGCAGGCGGCTGCGGATCTCGTCGGTATCGAAATCCCGTTCAACTCCGATAAAGGGCATGCCGGCCTTTCGCACGGCCTCTCGTTTTTCCGCGTCGCGCAGGAACGCCTTGTGCTGGTGGTGGCCAGACCCCTGGTAGTCGGTCGCGGCGCCAAGGTGGCCGCGACGGTCGATCACGGCGAAATCCAGCCGCTTGGAATTGATCGAGGCACGGGCTGCCTGCGCGACCCCGCTAACTGGCGATGTCGGTATCGGCCGGATCGCCTCGTCAAGGCTCGTCTGCGCCATCAGGCGGTGGTCAGAGCCGAAGTCCTGCACCGCCGCTTCGAGGATGGCAAGCAGGCGAGCCACCTCGCGGCTCAGCAGCAGCTGGACTTCGAATGCGACGCGGGCAATAGCCTCGATCTGCATCTTGGGGTCGGTGAGATCGGAAGTTCGGGGTGCGCCGGGGATGAAAGAGCCGTTCTCTTGCGGCGGGCGCGAGGTGACGAGACCGTAGCTCGAAGCGCGGGAACCGGCACACGTCGCCCCTTGTTCGGGGCTTGTCCAGAGCTTTGATTCCAGGATCCGCGGCATCCCGGTATGTTGGGACCTGCCGAAGATCCCTGACGGATAGCCGAACCAGTCGATGGCAAGCACCAAGAACACGAGATTGATCAGTTGCGGAACTGGATCCGACAGGGCGGCAGGGGCGTAACATTGGTTCTTTTGCAGCATCACGCAAATCCGGACAGCGGCGCTTGGCAGTACGCGGTGCAATAGCGGCCTGTATTTGGCAATCTGGCCGAACTGCGGGTGGCGCGGCAGGGGTGAGGCTGCTATTTCGGGTCAGGCAACGGAACAGGGGATCTGAGGATGTTCGATCTGACGGGCAAGAACGCGCTGGTGACGGGCGCATCGGGGGGGATCGGTGCGGCGATCGCGCGCGGCCTGCACATGCAGGGCGCGGTGGTGGCGCTGTCGGGAACGCGGGTCGATCCGCTGGAGGCGCTGGCCGCCGAGCTTGGGGGGCGGGTGCATGTCCTGCCCTGCGACCTGTCGGATCGAGACGCCGTCGAGGCCTTGCCGAAACAGGCGGTCGAGGCGATGAGGTCGGTCGATATCCTTGTCAACAACGCCGGGATCACCCGAGACAACCTGTTCATGCGGATGTCGGACGAGGATTGGGAGAGCGTGCTCAACGTCAACCTGACGTCGGTGATGCGGCTCTGCCGGGGTGTCGTGCGCGGCATGATGAAGGCGCGCTGGGGGCGGATCGTGAATATCTCCTCGGTCGTGGGGGCGACGGGCAATCCGGGGCAGGCGAATTATGCCGCCTCGAAGGCCGGAATGGTCGGCCTGTCGAAATCGCTGGCCTATGAGGTTGCCAGTCGCGGCATTACGGTGAACTGTGTCGCCCCGGGGTTCATCACCACCGCGATGACCGACAAGCTGACCGACGACCAGAAGGCCGGCATTCTTGTCCAGGTTCCTGCAGGACGGATGGGTGAGGCTGCGGAAATCGCGTCGGCAGTGGCTTATCTGGCCAGCCCCGAAGCCGCCTATGTCACCGGCGCGACCTTGCATGTGAACGGCGGTATGGCCATGCTCTAGACGCGTACCGACGCGTTCGCGAAAGCGTTTGCCTTGGACAGGCGATATGCTATAGGCGGCTCGGATGGCATCGGATATGGTTGATCCGACCCGACATTGTCCGCCGCGTGGCGGATGAAAAGTGGCCCCCGGGGGGCTGAAGTGATACCTGGGGACTGGCCCCGAAGAACGGAAAGAGGACAAGACATGAGCGACATCGCAGATCGCGTAAAGAAGATCGTCGTCGAGCATCTGGGCGTGGAAGAGGACAAGGTCACCGAATCCGCTTCGTTCATCGACGACCTGGGCGCCGACAGCCTTGACACTGTCGAGCTGGTCATGGCGTTCGAGGAGGAGTTCGGGATCGAGATCCCTGATGACGCTGCCGAGACGATCCAGACCTTCGGCGATGCGGTCGGCTTCATCACCAAAGCCTCCTGAGTCCTCGGACAGAGAATTGAATGCGGCGCCCCCTCTGGGGGCGCCGTTTTGCGTTTGCCAAAGGTGTCTGGAAAGCCCCGGTACTGCAATGTTGGCGGCCTCGTCGTGGTGCGGCCCGCAAACTGCAGCGCTTCGGGAAATCGTTGAGATAGAAGGCATCGGAATTCTCGTTCGAGCGCAGCGAGAGGCAGCGCAATTCCGATTCACTCTTTTGCCGAAACGCTTTAGGCGACCGCTTTGTGTCTGATGATCCAGAGGATCGGGAACATGCGTCAGTCTCTGCCGGCCGCCTGTTTTCGCGACGAAAGAGCGTTGCTTAGGCTCGGCCAGCAGCGAGGCGGTTCGGCCAAGCTGCAACCCTGACGCCAAGGCGCTGGACTGCAATACGACCCTGCGCGAGCGGTTTCTGGCGGGCGCCAGGAGATCACCTGTCCAACCTATGTGGCCCCGCGCCATCTGACGCCAGAGCTCAGCGAGGCCGAGTGTGCGCCGTACTGTCTGCAGCAAAACAAGCAGGCCGAGGCCTGTCTGGGCTGCGATCAGGATGATCGTGGGGCCTACTTGCGGTGCAAGATGCCGTCAAAAGCTTTCTGAGAGCGGCCGATCATCACATCGCCGGGCAGCAGCGTCGGCGCGAGCTGTGTTTCGATGTAGGTCTCGAAGCCGGCTCGGTTCACTGGCCCATCCGACATCCCGGCCGCGGTCAGTTCCTCAACACGCAGATCGGCGATGGTGGTCAGCGTGCGCTCGTGGCCGAAGCGGGCACCCGCGCAAACCACTTTACCGGCGTTTACGCTCTGGCCGGCCCGCGGTCCCGGTCCTTTTCATTTCCTCCAGTTGCGCCAGCAGTTCGGTCTCCAGATCCTTGTCCAGTTCGCGTGCCTTGGCGACATAGGCCTGATTTTCCGAGATCGGCATTTCCGGGTCCCAAAGCCGGGCCAGTTCCCGAAGCGCGACGCGATCCATTTGAAAGAAAGTCTCTTCGGCATTGGCGGCCTCGTATTCGGAAAGGCCCACGTTTTCCAGTACATAGCGGCCTGCCCTAAGCGAGCTGTCGAACATTTCGCGCACGATGTCATCGGCCCCTGCAGCATAAAGCTGGAAGACGTGCAGCCGGTCGAAGGCGCGTGCCACGATGTGCAGATCGGGCCGGGATTTGCGGGCAAAGGTCACCAGTTTGATTGCTGCCTCTCGATCATCAAGCGCCACTACCAGCACCTTCGCATCGTTCAGTCCGGCAGCATGCAGCAGTTCTGGGCGGGTCGGGTCGCCAAAATAGCCCTTGAAGCCGAATTTGCGCATCAGCTGAATGGTTTTGAGGTCGTGATCGACCACGGTCGTCTGAAAGCCGGACAATTGCACCAGGCGGTTGACCACTTGCCCGAAGCGTCCGATCCCGGCGATGATGACCGGGCCGGTCTCTTTGATCTCGTCATCCGGCGTGATTTCGCTGGCTTCGGTCATCCGCTTGGACAGGTATTCATAGAGGATGAAGAACAGCGGTGTCAGCAGCATCGAAAGCGCGACGACCACCAGCAGCATTTCGCCCATCCGAAACGGCAGCACGTCCTGTTGGACCGAGAACGATACCAGAACGAAGCCGAATTCTCCGGCCTGAGCCAGACCCAGGGTGAACAGCCACAGGTTTCGCTGCCGCAACCGGAAGATCAGCGCAAGCCCGAACAGGATCACGCCTTTCAGCAGCATGACCGCAAGCGCCATACCCAGAACCGTCATCGGGCGGTCGAAGATCACCGTGAAATTGATTCCGGCCCCCACGGTGATGAAGAAAAGACCCAGCAGCAGGCCCTTGAACGGTTCAAGGTCGCTTTCCAGTTCGTGCCGGAACTCAGAGTTGGCCAGCACGACTCCGGCCAGAAACGTACCCAATGCGGCAGACAATCCGACGATGCTCATCAGAAAGGCAATCGAAACAACGATGAGCAGGGCGAAGGCGGTGTGCAGCTCGCGCAGCCGCGCGGCGTTGATGAAGCGAAAGACCGGCGGGAAGGCGTAAAGCCCCATCACGATGACCAGCCCCACCGCACCGAGTGTGACCAGGGCGGCGCCCCAGCCCGGCAGTTCGGCGATGAAGGTCACGGCGACATTGTGCATGCCCTCGGCCGTCGGTCCGACGGAATCTCCCACTGACTCGTGCGCCTCGGCTTCCGGTTGATGCACGGTGCGGCCAATCGCCAGCAGCGGCAGGCTGATCAGCATCGGGATCACCGCGATGTCCTGCGTCAGAAGCACCGAAAACGCCGACCGCCCCCCAGAGGTGCGCATCAACCCCTTTTCCGAAAGCGTCTGCAAGACGATCGCGGTCGAGGAGAGCGCAAAGATCATCCCGATCGCCAGTCCCTCATTCCAGGGCAATCCCAACGCCATGGCGCCGCCCATGACCGCCAGCATGGTCAATACGATCTGCGCGCCGCCCAGCCCCAAAAGCCGATGTCGCATGTCCCAAAGTGCGCGCGGTTCCAGTTCCAGTCCGATCAGGAACAGCATCATCACGACGCCGAATTCGGCGAAATGACGCAGATCTTCGCTTTCCGCGCCCACGAGGCCCAGGATCGGGCCGATCACGATGCCGGCCGTCAGGTAGCCCAGCACCGAACCCAGCCCCAGCCGTGCAGCTATCGGCACCGCAATGACAGCGGCAGCCAGGTAGATCGTCGACTGGAACAGGAAGCCTTCCAATGGTTTCTCCTAGGTCGGCAGCGGCGCGTCCGGTTTGAACTGGTCCATGACAATCTGGCTGTGCACCCGTGCCACGGCGGCATGCGGCAACAGGACGTCATGGATCAACGTATTGAGCGCGGCAAGATCTTCACAATATACTCGCAACAAATAATCCGCCTCGCCGGTCAATGTCCACGCGCTGATGATCTCGGGCCGCAATTCGACGATCCGGCTGAAGGTCTTGACCTGTTCGGGCGCATGGGTCGCCATCTGCACCTGCACGAAGGCCTGGACTGCAAGGCCGAGTTTGCGGGCACAGAGGCGCGCCGCATAGCCTTCGATGAACCCTTCGGTTTCCAGCCGCTGCCGCCGCCGTCCGGCCTGACTTGGCGATAGGCGCAGAAGCTCGCCCAGTTCCTGGCTTGTCAGATGCGCGTTCTGCTGCAGCGCGGCCAAAAGCCGGCTGTCGGTTTCGTCAAGTTTGGTGCGGATATCCTGCATGAAATATAACAATAGCGCAGATGCACCGCAAACAGAACCCACAACGGTATCCATAATGCGCAACTTTTCCATGAAAAGTGCGGTACGATCGGCCTAAGCGCGCAAACAGGAGATTTATCATGGGTCCGTTCCCCCACAACGCCCCCAAGGCGACGATTTCAGACAACAATCCGGCAGGCACCGACGGCTTCGAATTCGTCGAGTTCGCGCATGAGGATCCGCAGGTGCTGCGCGATCTCTTTGGCCGAATGGGCTATGTCCATACCGCGACCCACAAATCGAAGGCCGTCGAGCTGTGGCAGCAGGGCGATATCACCTATGTCCTGAATGCCGAACCGGGCAGCTTCGCCGCCCGGTTCGTGGAAGAACACGGCCCTTGCGCCCCGGCGATGGCCTGGCGCGTCGTGGATGCGGACCATGCATTCAAGCATGCCGTTTCGAAGGGCGCCACGCCCTACGAGGGCGATGACAAGACCATGGATGTGCCCGCGGTTGTCGGCATCGGCGGCAGCCTGATCTATTTCATAGACAGGTATTACGAGGCCAATCCCTATAACGAGGAATTCGACTGGGTGTCGAAGGCGCATCCCGCAGGCGTCGGCTTTTATTACCTCGATCACCTGACCCATAACGTCCACAAGGGCAACATGGATGTCTGGTTCCGGTTTTACTGCGACATCTTCAACTTCAAGGAAATCCGTTTCTTCGACATCGAGGGCAAGTTCACCGGCCTGCTGTCGCGCGCCCTGACCTCGCCCTGCGGCCGGATCCGCATTCCGATCAACGAGGATCGCGGCGACAAGGGCCAGATCGTCGAATACCTCAAACGCTACAATGGTGAAGGCATCCAGCATATCGCGGTCGGGGCCAAGGACATATACAGCGCCACGAATGCCATTGCCGAGCGCGGGGTGAAGTTCATGCCCGCCCCACCCGACGCCTATTATGAGCTGAGCCGCGATCGCGTCGTTGACCATGAAGAGCCGATCGAGAAGATGAAGAAGCATGGCATACTGATCGACGGCGAAGGCGTGGTCGATGGTGGTGAAACCCGGATCCTCTTGCAGATATTCTCGAAAACCGTGATCGGGCCGATCTTCTTCGAATTCATCCAGCGCAAGGGTGATGACGGGTTCGGCGAGGGCAACTTTCGTGCGCTCTTCGAGTCCATCGAACAGGACCAGATCGACCGCGGCGTTCTGACCTCCGACTAGTCATCCAACGGGGAAGCGGTCGGCGGTGGGATTTCCCAGGAGTCCAGCCTCTGGCCAGCGCTGGTCCCGGCTCGACCTGCGGCAGTCACCCCTTGGGCATGGCCAAGGTCACTTTCCGACCTCGCTTGATGTAAAGCACTTCCGATGCGCTGATCGCGGCAACCTGGCCGCCATCGACGCGATCGCCGACTTGGACCTTGACGTATTTTCCGGTCGACAGCCGGATAAGCGCGCGGCGATTGGCGGAAGAGCCGTAGACGCCGATCAGATTGATGTTTCCAAGGTTGATCGCATTCGCGACGGTCGCTTCTTTCGCCACACTCGCACGGGTTGGCACCGCTGGCAGTTTCGGCGCGGCGACGGTGGCTGAAGCGGTCGTCACCACCGTGGCGCCTTCGGATGTGTCGGGCGCGGAGGATTGGGCCTCGGCAATCGCCTTCTCGACAATTCGCGAAAAATCCGATGGTCGCGAGGCAGGAGACGGCGACTTCAGCACCGCCAACTTCGTGGCAGGCGTCTCTGTGCCAGCCTGGTCTTCTTGCGCTGAGGCCGGTCGGGGCTGTGGGCGAAGTGACGCCAATTGTGACAGCGTGCGCCCACCCAGTCTGGATCTTTCATTCGCCTCGATCAGATTTCCGGGTCTCGCGCGGGGGCGAAACCCGGCCAACTCGTCAGGCTGGCTTATCACCTGATCCGTCGTCAGCGACGGGCGTGGAGCGGGTGTCTGCGGTGGCTTCCCGGCGAATACCACGACCCCATCCGGCGACAGCGCGCCATCAGGCGTGGCGCGAACAAGGCCCCGATCGTCCAGCTCAAAGTCTGTTCCGACTGGCGCTGGCGACTGAACTGCGGCCGGCGGAACGTCAAGCAGCGTGGCTTCGACATCAGGTAAAGCCACAGCATCATGACCAACCACGACTGGGTCGATCGAAGCGATATAGAGATCGTCAATCCGGTCCGTGTCGCTGTCGATGGGCGCGGTCGGGTCTAGCGACCAGACGCCGCTAACCTGATAGGTCGCTTCGGGCCCTTCCCGCGTCATCGGCTCTTGAGGTTCTGCCGTGGTATCGGAACTTTCCGGCGGCATCAGGCCAGCCACGCGACCACCATCACTGGGCAACGGAGCCTTGTCTTGGTCCAGTGTAGTTGGTGCCGGCGTCAGCGTGGCGACAGGATCGGCGGGCCGGAAAACCCGAGATACAATTGATCCGTTGCCCAGAATGTAGTTGGACAGCAACGCCGCCGCCGCCAGCGCCAAGATCAGGGCCAGCACCAGAACTAGGCCCAGATAACGCGGTTTGCCGCCGACTGGCGCGGTTTTGCGCGCTCCGAAGACGGTGAGTTCCGTCGGTGTCTTGGCCAGATCGCTGCCGGCGACTGACGCGGCTCGCGCCGCCGGTGGCTGCCCGACAGTGGCGGACAGCAGCGAAAGGTTTGGCTTCTTGGCCCTGGATGTCGCCTTGTCCGGATCCGACAAAGGCGTGTCACGGTCGTCGTCGGCTGTCTCGGGGGCCGTGACCGACAGGTGTGTGACCTCCGCCGGCCGATTGTCGATACCAAGCCTGGGCAATTCGACAAAGTTTGCGGGCGCAGTTTTGTCCGCCACAAGGGCGATGCGCGGCGACACGTTCTCAAGTCTCAACGGCACGATTTCGCTTGGCTCGGCACCAATCGCCCCGGCGGTGCCCGCCATTGCGCGTCGTGTCGCGAAGGCCAACTCCGAGACCGGGGTTTCAAGACCCGGCTTCGCCGGATCATCGCTTGTCCCGGTTTCGTCAAGGACGTGCAGTTCCTGTTCCTGTTCGAGCGCTGCTGCGCTTTTCCCGGCGGGTTTTCTGTCAGGATCCAGCGTCGTCTCGATGCCACCGATCGCCAGCGGCTCGCGGACCGAAGCGCTTGGATTTTTGATACTTTCCGAAACGGCTGTCGTCTGTTCCGGCACGGAGATGAAGTGCGATTTCTGCTTGTCACCTTCGGTTGTGTCGGCACTCTTGGGTGGGCCGACGATCACGATCGCGCTGTCGTCACGTTCGACAGTCTCGCCGTTCGCCAGCAGCCCGTTTGCAAGCCGAGTCGTTCCGAACCACGGCTCTCCGATAAAGTCTCCGGGCTCGGGGCTGGCCACAAACGACACCGGGTTGAGACGATGATTGGCGGCGAAGGTCTCTGCTTCTTCCAGCGTGACCGATGCAACGACGGCGACCTTGGCCAGATCGTCGCCAGCGTCGCTCCAATCGAAAACCAGATCGTCCAGCGCATAGGGCGTCGTCCCATCAAGCGCCCGCCGAATTTCGACCCGCCGTGCGCCGGGCGTGTCGCCGGGCGCGACGACATCACGGAACAGGATCTGGGAGTTCGGTATCACCAGCTTGGTGGCGAACTGCCCACCTGACAATTCCGTGGCCGTTCGTCGCAGAAATCTGATCTTTTCTGCCATTTCGGGATCATCGAGCGAAATCTCGCCTACCATGCGCCATCCACCGGTTGCGCGGTGCAACAGGCTCATCCCTTCATAACTGAGGTTCAGCGCAAAATTAGGTTTCATTCCCCAGATCTAACACATGTTTGGATGCAAACAGGAGCGATCCCGCCACTGCGCCCAACCTATAGCAGGTTTTCGCCGAGTGAAAGTCAGGGCGATGTTTGAATCCTTGTCGGCAAGCAAGAAAAAAGCGACATTTGACAGGGACCTTTCAGGGGAAAAACCATGCCGATATGCCGACACCATTTTTTTGCTATCTTCCTGATCCCGCTAGCGCTTTCCGTTCAGGCCGAGGGGCGTATCATTGTCACTGGCGAAGCCAGCGTCGAAACTGCGCCGGATATGGCCATGATCAGTCTGGGGGTCACGACAGAGGCCGCGGACGCGGCCGATGCGCTGGCCGCCAACACCGAAGCCACAGCGTCGGTTCTGGACCGGCTCGATGCGGCTGGTGTCGAGGCGCGCGATGTCCAGACCAGTGGGCTGTCGCTGTCGCCCAACTGGGCGAACAATCAAAGCACCGGGACGAACAGCATCGTCGGTTTCGTCGCCAGCAACCAGGTGACGGTGCGCGTGCGCGATCTGAAGGCGTTGGGGGGAATTCTGGATGACGTCGTGCGCAACGGTGCCAACACCTTCAACGGCCTGACCTTTGGTCTGCAGGATCCCGACCCGGTGATGGACGAGGCGCGAAGAGCGGCTGTGACCGAGGCGTTGCGCAAGGCCAGGCTTTATGCCGAAGCGGCCGGGGTCACTCTGGGGCCGATTGCCGAACTTTCTGAACAAACCGGCCAAATGCCGCAGCCGATGTTTGCCCGAGGAGCCACGATGGAGGCGGCGGTGCCAATCGCCGAGGGCGAGGTCGCCATCGCCGCGCAGGTCAGGGTCGAGTTCGAGATCGTCGAATAGGGAAGGGGCGGCGGTTGCGCCGCCCCCAGAACCGCAATCAGGCGGTGGCCTTGGACAGGGCCTGATCGAGATCCGCGATCAAATCGTCCGCATCCTCGATCCCGATCGACAGGCGCACCATGTTCGGCGCGGCCCCGGCGGCCTTCTGCTGGTCTTCGGTCAGTTGCCGGTGCGTGGTCGAGGCGGAATGGATGATCAGCGACCGCGTATCTCCCAGATTGGCGACATGGCTGAAGATCTCGACCGCATCGACCAGCTTGACGCAGGCCTCGTAGCCGCCCTTTATCGCGAAGGTGAACAGCGCCCCCGCGCCACGCGGGCAGATCTTTTCGATCCGGCTGTAATAGGGCGAAGAGGGCAGCCCGGCATATGTCACGGATTCGACGCGAGGATCATCCTCCAGCCATTTCGCTACCTTGCGGGCATTGGCGACATGGCGCTCCATCCGCAACGACAGCGTCTCGATCCCGAGCAGCGTGTAATGCGCCGCCTGGGGGTTCATCGTCATACCAAGATCGCGCAAACCGATGGCGATGCCGTGGAACGTGTAGGCGAGCGGGCCGAAGGTCTCGTGGAATTTCAGCCCGTGATAGGCTGGCTCGGGGGCCGAGAGCGAGGGAAACTTGTCACTCGCCGACCAGTCGAACGTGCCGCTATCCACGACGCAGCCGCCGGTGACGGTTCCATTGCCGGTCAGGTACTTGGTGGTCGAATGCACGATCAGCGACGCGCCGTGTTCGAAGGGTCGGCAGAGATAGGGCGTGGCCGAGGTGTTGTCGACGATCAGCGGTATGCCGGCCTCTTGGGCGATCTTCGCCATCGCGTCGATGTCGGTGATGTAGCCGCCGGGATTGGCGATCGACTCGCAAAACAGCGCGCGGGTGTCGTCGTCGATGGCGGCCCTGACCGCGTCCAGATCATCGGTATCGACGAACGTCGCCGACCAGCCGAAGCGCTTGATGGTCTGGCCGAATTGCGTAACCGTGCCGCCGTAGAGCCGGGTCGAGGCAACCACATTGCGTCCCGGACCCATCAACGGAAACAGCGCCATGATCTGCGCCGCATGACCAGAAGAACAGCACACGGCGCCGACGCCGCCCTCCAACGTCGCGATACGCTCTTGCAGAACGGCGACGGTCGGGTTGGTCAAGCGCGAATAGATGAATCCGACTTCCTGAAGGTTGAACAGGGCCGCCGCATGCTCGGCGTCACGAAACACATAGGCGGTCGACTGGTAGATCGGTGTCTGCCGCGCGCCGGTCGCCGGATCGGGCCGGGATCCGGCATGGACTTGCAAGGTATCAAAGCCGTAGGTCGGCGCATCGTCGGACATTTTGGTCTCCCTGTGATGAGTTCGACTCTGGTTTAGGGCAGCGCAGGGCCGGTGTGCAACTGCGCATGTGATATAGCGTCATCGGATGCCTCAGCATCGATGCCGGTCAGCGCATCCAGAACCCTGCCTTCTTGATCCGATTGCGGATCACCTGCTCGCGGCGCGGAAGGTCATCGCGGTCAAACAGCGTCCGAACCTTGGTGCCTCGGTTCTGGTAGACCATTCGCTTGATCGGATCGTACTGCTTGAGAACCTTCTTGATCTTGTTGGGCGCCGAGATGTCTTCCAGAACCTGCAGCACCGCGTCGGTTTCGCGCGCATAAAGCAAGGGGAATGTGCGATAGTGGCAGCTCACCTTGCCATCCAGAAGGCCAGAGGGAATCGTCTGACGCCCGCCGCCGAAGGAGTGAACCACGAGCGGCAGGGCGATCTGATCGAGCCAGGGGTCGAGCGTCTGCGCCGCCAGCGCCTCGCCGGGGTCCGACCGGATTGCCAGTGCATAGTCCAGAAATCGTTGTCCGAACTGGTGCGGGCAGCGGTGAAAGAACCAGCCGGCATTGAAATACAAGTACCGGCGCCAGTACTCATAGGGTTGTTTGGTGTCCAACGAGGTTTCGAAGTCCAGATCGAAACGATCGTACAAAGATTTCCAGATTCCGGCATACCCCGGCCCGTAAAGATCGGGCAACGGCCAGGTGCCTTCGACCTGCAGGGAGGCGGATGGCCGGTCGAAGTCGAACGGCACCGATGACAGCGGACCGGTGATCAGCGTGTCGGTATCGAAAAAGATGAACGGTTCGTCCTTCGGCAGAGCCAGCAGGGCCTCGATCTTGTTCCCGTAGGGATAGTCATCACCGAAATGCCGGGTGGCAAACGGCAGGATTTCGGCGTTCAGCGTATCGGTCAATAACTCGCGCACGGCATCGTTGCGGATGCGCGGATCGTTTTTCCAGCACTCTCCGGGTTGCGGCTCGGCGATGAACAGCCTGCCTTTGAAGTTCGGATCCGAATGGCGCAAGGAGGCGGCGAACAGGACCGCCTCATACATCAGCCGGCCGTGTTGGCCGATTATCATGATGTTGAAATAACGGGATTTTTCGGGAGCCTTCGCCATACCGCTTTGCCTGCCTCTTTGCCTGCACTATAGGGGGAAATCGGCCGGTGTAAAACGCGGCCTTTGCGGCGCATTTCTTTGATCCGACGACGGGTTGTTTGCAGGTACCGGTATCTGCTGCCGGCCGTCAGCGGTGCGTTTGCATCAGTGACCCGCGACGCGACGATAATGGGTGCTTTCGCTGCCGATCAGGCCCTTCGTCCGGCCAACGGCTGCCCCGAAAGACCGCAATCCCAGCACCAGCGTCGTGCCGCCGAAGAAGGGGGAAAACAGGACGCGAATACCGCCCAGAAGCGACTTGACGAGGATGAACAGCACCGAGGTTCCAAGACGTCTCCGGCCGCTCTGGCTGCGCTTGATATTGTAGGTTGCCAACTGCTGGTCGCGCCCGCGCGCGAACTGATAGGCCAGCGACAGGCGGTCTTCGGGGATTTCTTCGTAAACCAGCGCGTCGGGCGCCCAGCCGGTGCGACCGCCTGCTGCCCGAATCTCCCGGTAAATCGCAATATCGGATCCCCCTGAAAGCCCCAGCCCCTCATCGAAGCGAATCCGGGTTCTTCGAAGAAAATCCAGCCTTACCAGCCAGTTGTTGGTGACAATGCTGACGGTATGATCCATCTTGCTGGCCGTCCGCATCGCCGCCACTCGTTCGATGCGGGTCGCCCTCGACGTCAATCCGCCCAGTATCTTTCGCTTGACCATCGAAAGCTCCGCCGTCGGGGCCAAGGTGCGGACCGGGCCGCCGACAAGATCGAGCCCCCTGTCCTCAATCGCAGCATAGAGGTTTCTCAGCCAGAGCGGGTCAACGACCTCGTCATCATCGATGAATGCAAGGAAATCGCAATCCGCCTCTAGCGCCATGTCCAAGACCTTGTTGCGCGCGAACGGTATGCCAAGCCGGGCCTCATGTGCGGCATGGACCTCTGCTGTGGGCAATTCGGCTTGAAAGGCCTCGATTTCGTTGCCGACCGAGAGCGTGTCCGCATTTTCGGCGAAACAGAAAACCACGTCGACCGCGACTGGAAAATCCAGCTTGGTCAGAGACATCAGGGCCTCGGCGAACATCGCTGGCCGGCCGCGTGTGATGCAGCCGACCGCAAGCCGAGGCTTGCCGGACCGGACCGGCATGCTCGTCGATGTTCTGGCTGGTGGCATCACGGGATTCCCGACACAAGGTTAAGGTCCGGCTTCAGTCGGCACACGCCTCCGACACGAGTGTCCTGCGCGCGCCCGGCAGATGTCAACATGCCGGGATGGCCGAACGTGCCGCGACAAGCTAGAAGGAAGGCGGTGTACAGGCGCTGACGATGACGCATTCAACCTTGCCGGTGTTGCGAAACCGGTGCGGGGTGGTGCTGTCGAATATGTAGGCATCCCCCGGACCCAGCGTGCGTGTCTGATTGGCCACCGTAAGCTCGATTTCGCCCGACACAACGATCCCGGCCTCTTCCGCTTCGTGAGTATAGAGTTCCTCGCCGGTATCGGCGCCGGGGGCGTAGCGTTCGTGCAACATCTGAAGCGTATGAGCGCCCGCCGCACCGACCTGTTTCAGCGAGACAGCCGTACTGGCGCCTGCGGCCTGCCGAAAAACCCGCTCGGGGTTCAGTTCACGCAATTCGTCTGCTGCATAGAATATCTTCTTTTCGGTCGGACCAGCGAGGCTGAAGAACTCGGACAACGTCATTGGTATCGCATCCAGAATGCGCTTGAGCGAGGCCACCGACGGGCTGGAGTGATTCTGCTCTATCTGCGAGATCAGACCATTCGTGACGCCAGATTTTCGGGCCAGTTCGCGCTGCGACAGGTTCTTGCCGGTTCGCACCGCCTTCAGGCGCGAGCCGATATCGAATTCCATTCCGTCCGTCCCCATTTGTTGCCGATCGCCGGATCTCGCCAGATGCCCCGTTGTGAAGCCCCTCCAGTCTTGCTAACGGAACCATGCTAACATGAACCGGCGATTGCTAAGAATTTTAAACGGTAGTATCGTCATTTTAATCGTTCGCCCGCATAGGCCGGGTAGAACAGATGACCGAAATCGTCAATCGCAGGCGGTTCCCTGCTAAGGAAAAATCATGACTTCGAACTCCTCTATTCTTGCGCGGCGTCAAAAATCCGTGCCGCGCGGCATTGCTACGGCGGCGCCGATCTTTCTGGAAAAGGCCGAGAACGGCCAGCTTTGGGATGTTGAGGGCAACCGCTACATCGACTTCGGCTCGGGCATCGCGGTAACCAATACCGGCCACCGGCACTCCAAGGTGATGGCGGCGGTCGCGCAGCAGTGCGAGAAATTCGCCCATGTTGCGTTTCAGGTAACGGGATACGAGAATTACATTGAACTGGCAGAGCGGCTGAACGCGCTGGCTCCGATCAACAACGCCAAGTCGATCTTCTTTACAACCGGCGCAGAAGCCACTGAAAACGCGGTAAAGATCGCCCGCGCCCATACTGGGCGGCAGGGTGTCATCACGTTTACCGGGGCATTCCACGGCCGCACCCAGCTGACGATGGCGATGACCGGCAAAGCGGTCCCCTATCGCACCAAAGGGACGCCGCCCGCGATTGGCGTGTTCCACGTGCCGTTCCCGATCCCGCATCACGGCGTCACCGAGGAAGATGCGCTGAAGGCGCTCTATCACGTCTTCAAAGCCGATATCGGCCCCTCGGACGTCGCGGCGATCGTGATCGAACCGGTGCAGGGCGAAGGCGGCTTCTACCAGACGCCGAAGCCGTTCATGAAGCGCCTGCGCGAGATCTGCGACGAACACGGTATTTGTCTGGTGGCTGACGAGGTTCAGACCGGTTTTGCCCGGACCGGCAAGGTCTTTGCCATCGAGCATTATGATATCGAGCCGGACCTCATTCCCATTGCCAAGGCTCTTGGCGGCGGCTTCCCGATTTCCGGCGTCATCGGCAAGGCCGAGATCATGGACGCGGCAGAGCCGGGCGGGCTTGGCGGCACCTATGGCGGCAACCCGGTTTCGGTTGCGGCGGCGTTGGCGGTGCTTGACATCATCGAGGAAGAGAAGCTGTGCGAACGCTCGAACCGGATCGGGAAGGTCATGGTGGACCGTCTGAACAAGTTCAAGCAGTCCAACACATTGCGACCCATTGGTGATGTCCGCGGACTGGGCGCGATGGTGGCGTTCGAGCTTGTCAAGGAACGCGGCACCAACGAACCGGATGCCGATGCGATCAAGCATGTCACCTCGAAGGCGCTTGATGCGGGGCTGATCCTTCTGTCGTGCGGATACTACGCCAACACCATCCGGCTGCTGGCCCCGCTGACGATCGAGGACAAGCACCTGGAAGAAGGGCTGGACATGCTGGAAACGGCGCTGGTTGCCTGACCCGGCCAAGCGCTGAAACGAGGGCCGGGGCGGGAAACCGCACCCGGCCTTTTCCTGTCAAAGCGAGGACGAGGCGATGAGCGTGGCCAGATCCCGCAGAACATTCGCCTGCGCCGCGGAAATCGATACCGCATCGCCCAAGGCATATGGCGCGGAAAGCACAAAGCTTTCCGCCGTTTCGCGAATGTTGCCGTTCACGCGGGCGACGTAGTACTGGCCGGCGATCTCGAACTGTCCGCTGGCTTTCGGCAGGAACCGGTCGAATCGCACCACAAGACGGACATCGGGAAACTGGTCAAAGGGCCAGGGCTCGGCGGCAACTTTGGCGGTGGTCAGACTGGACAGATTCGCCACGAGCGCCTGTGTCGCGGCGCGCCTCGGATCGTCGGCCCACAGCAGACCATCTTGGGTCACCAGCGCCCCGCTCTCTGCCTCGATGGCGATCTCTTCGGATTCAGCATAGAGCGGCAGGGAAACCTGCGTCACTTCGATCGAACCCACGTTGACCCTGACCGATTGCGCCGTCTCTACGGGGGGCAGCGTGATGCGCGATGGATCAGCACCGCAACTGGCGACAAGAAGGACAAGGGCGAAGGTCAGGGCAGATCGTGTCATTCTATCGTCCGATCAAGAGTGAATTGGGGCGCCGCTCGACCGCGCGGGCCAGCGAATTGACCGAGCTTGCGGCATTTCTGATTTCGCGAAGAGTCGCCCGCGCTTCGGTCGAGAGCGGTGCATTGCGGTCAAATCCGGCCAAAGTCCCCTCGGCCTGCGCAAGCAACTGTTCGATCCTGGCGACAACATCGGGCAGGCGATCTGTGGCGTCCGCGACACTGTCGGCAGCGCGGCTGGTGGCATCGAGTGTGCTGTTGGCATTCTCGATCAGCCCGCCATCGCGAAGCTGTTCCAGGGTGTCGCCAAGCTGGCTGAGCGCGGAGTTCAGATTCTCCGGTATCTCGCGCGTCGACTCCTGGCTGGTCAAGGCCTCGAGCGATTGCATCAGCGCGTCTGCGTCCCTGGTCAATTCCGCCAGCGGAAGGTCAGCGGTCTTCTTGACGAAGGCATTGGCGGTGTCAAGAAGCTCAGGCAGGCCGGCAACCGCTGCGCTGGCATCCTCTGCGGCCTGCTGTACGGCTGTGACCGAGCTGCTGAGCGTGGCGATGACCTCTTGCTCGGACACGGCGGTCACGATGCCGCGCAGATCCTCGAGGGCAGTGTTCAGGTTTGCCATGGTTTCGGAAAACTGGCCGGGCAGGCCCTGAATCTCGTCGGAGCCAACGAATTTGCGCGCGTCGCCAATCAGTGCCAGCGCCTCGTCGGGGGCTTCCTTGACACCGTCGGAATTCAGAAGCCTGGTCGCGCTGTCCATCATCGAGATCGTCGAGTTCAGGACATCCTCGATGGGCAGCTTGTTGATCCGCTCGAACACCCCTTCGGCGGTGGCCGAAACGTCGGCGATATCGGCCTCGATACTGGGCAGAAGCGGGTAGGGGTCGGCATTGCGCCGCAACTCTGCCGGCGGCGCGTCGGGAGCCTCGACCAGCACGATCTTCAGGCCACCGGTCAGCAGGCTGGCATTGGTCAGCTGCGCGCGCAGACCCTGCTGAACCTGCTCGGACAGGAAATCAAGCACCGCTTCGTCGGAAACGATCCCGAGCCGGCTCGGGTTCACGGTGATCGTCGTCAGAAGGCGCACGCGCTGGTCGCCAAAGCGCTGCTCATCGACAATGCCGGTCAGTGCGGTGACCTCGCCGACGGTCACGCCGCGAAGCTCGACCGCAGCCCCCTCGGCCAGACCGCTGACATTGCCCTCGAATATGATCGAGAGTTGCTCGCCTTCGCGGGATGGTCCGGCAAAGACGCTGCCGCGCGCCTCGTTCTCGTCCGGATAGAGTTGAAACGCTGCCCCCGATCCCACCGGGCCGCCGCCGGAGACGATCGTGTCAAAGCTGATGCCGCCCGCGACAAGCGCAGCAAGACTGGACACGTTCAGCTTGGCACCGGCCGGCCCGAAGCTCAGATCAAATCCCGACGTGTCCCAGAACTTTGTCGAGGAATTGACCAGCCGGTCATTCGGAAATGGCACGAAAGCATCTGCAATAATTGATCGTCCGTCCCCTGACAGCCTCAGGTTGCCGATCCGCCCCACTTCAATTCCATGATACAGAATCGGAGTGTTCTCGGCCATGCCCTCGCCGTCGTTGGAATAGAGCATGAACTGCAGACCGCTTTCCCCGGCCCGCGCCAAGGGCGGGCGCGCCAGCGCAGTGAAACGCTCGGCCGGTGCGGAAATCTCCGCATCCCACGTCCCCTCGATATAGACACCCGAGAGGACCGTATCGAGCCCGCTGACCCCGCGCGTCGTCACCTCGGGCCGGACCAACCAGAACTCGCTGTCGGCATCAATGAACGGGGCCACCGATTTTTCGACCCGGACATAGGCGACCACGGTTTCAAGGTCGTTGGAAAACTTCAGATCCTCGACCAATCCGATGGTTACATCGCGGTAGCGCAATTCGGTTTCATCGACGCGGATGCCGGTGGCCTGTAGAAAGGCAACCTCGATCAATGGACCGCGGTCGGCATAGGTTTTCCACACCACGCCAAGCGAGATTGCCAGCGCCGCGAGCGGCACCAGCCAGATCAGGGAATAGGTGAAACGCCCCTTGTCCTGTGGGCCGACGATCTTGGGTTCCGGTATGCTCAAGCTTGGTCCTCTTTGTCCCAGATCAGCCGCGAATCAAAACTTTGCGCCGCCAGCATGGTGAAGATGACCGACAGCGCGAATGTCATCGCAGCCGGGCCCGGATTGATGCTGGCTACGTCCTGTAACTGGATCAGGGATGAGAGAATCGCAACGACGAACACGTCTACCATGGACCATCTTCCGATGAACTCGACAACCTCGTAAAGTTGCTGGCGCCGGTGTTGCGACATGCGTTTGCGGTCGCGCAGGGTAACGGCCAGAAACGCAATCGCAATGAACTTTCCGACGGGAATCAATACACTGGCGATGAGGATGATCGCGGCGACCCCGACAGAGCCATGCGCGATCAGTTCTGCAGCACCGCCGACGATCGTGCTTTCCTCGTCGGTGAACAGGGTATGGGTTCTGAGCATCGGATAGATATTGGCCGGGATGTAGCAGATCAAGCCAGCCACCCACCATGCCCAGACCGGCTGCAAGCCGCGAACATCGCGGTCGATCAACGCGCTGCCACAACGCTCGCAATGCGACTGGCCCCCGGGCCAGACCCGGGCGCAGGTGGTGCAAGAGATCAGCCCGCTGGTCTTGGCGGTTTCGGTCATTTCGCTTCCAGAGCCTTCCAGATCGTCAGGCTGCAGGCCGCGCGATCCTGAATCGTAGCGATCAGCGCCAGCGCGACGAACATCCAGAATGCCGGGCCTGGATCTACATTGGCCAGACCGGCGATCTTCACCAGCGCGACGGCGACGCCCAACACGAAGATCTCGGCCATCGCCCAGGGCCGCATCTGCTCTGAGTAACGGAACGCCAAGGCCGCGTGGGGCAATGGCTTTCGCTCCAGGATCAGCGGCGCCAGCGTATAGAGGATCAGAAGCACGCGCAGCGCCGGGATCAAGATGATCATCCCGGCGACCGCCAATGTCAGCGGGATCATCGCCGAGTCGCTGAATGACAGCGCCACGTCGAATACCGACGACGTATTGCTCAACCCCGCCTTGCTGATCGAGATGAACGGGAACCAGGTGGCGGCGAAGATTAGAACCAGCACGGTCAGGGCATAGGCGAATACGATCAGGAATGATCCCTCGCGGGGGGCAAAGAGGGTGGTGCCGCACCGATCGCAAATGGCGCGATGATTGTTGTCGGGTATGACGGCATGATAAAGAGCGTCGCATTTCGGGCAGGCGATCAGATCCTTGTAGGCTGTCGTCGATTCGGTCACTTGCCCAGGTCCCCTTGAATTGCCCGAAACACCCAGCGGCATTTCCTTGGACCGTTGGCCATTATCAATGACCGGCCGCAGAGTCGCAAGCCTTGGCCGCGATCTTTGCGGACCGCTTCGGATTGAAAAAATCACTTGTTGGTGGCAACCATGTCGCAGCAATTCGAAAAAGGGGAACGGGGTCCATGACAGGCGTTCACTCAGAGACCCGCGCGCTGGTGACAGGTGGCAGCCAGGGCCTTGGTCTGGCGATCGCAAGACAGCTGATCCGCGACGGATGCCGCCGGATCGTGCTGTCCAGCCGTGACCAAGCCATTGGTGCCGAGGCTGCATCCGCCTTGTCGCGGGACGGGGTTGAAGCGCAGTTCATCGGCGTTGACATGGGGGATGTCGTGGCGGTCAGGGCCATGGTCGACGAAGCCCACGAGTCCATGGGGCAGATCACGGCCTTTGTGAACGGCGCCGCAAACACCGATCGGGGCTCGATTCTGGATACCACACCGCAAATGTGGGATGCGATCATGGATGTGAACGCCAAAGGCGCCTTCTTCGCGCTGCAGCGCGTCGCGCAACTGGCGATCAAGGGCGGCCATCCGGCTTGCGCGGTCAACATCCTGTCGGTCGTCGTGCATTGCGGACTGCCATTTCTTGCGCCCTACGCTGCATCGAAGGCCGCCCTCATGAACATCACCAAGAACGCCGCGCAAGCGTTGGCGCACCATCAAATCCGGGTCAATGGCATCAATGTCGGCTGGATGGACACGCCGGGCGAAGACGCGATTCAGCGCAAATGGCACGGCGCCGGCGACGACTGGCTTGAACGTGCCGAGGCGCGGATGCCGTTCGGCATGCTAGTGAAGCCCGACCATGTCGCCGGACTTGCAAGTTTCCTGCTTGGGCCGGCTTCCGGCGTCGTGACCGGGTCGATCATCGATTTCGATCAGCAGGTGGTGGGCGCTTATCCCGATACCAACGAATGAGGGCGTTGGCCTGGCGCGTCAGGTGGCTTCGGTTTCCCTCTCGCCCAGGCGCTCGAGGTCTTCGTCAGAGTGCATGTTGAAGAGCGACCGGTAGTCCTCGTTGGTTTCAACCAGATTTTCGTGGGTATCGAAGGCCACCAGCTTGCCGCTGTCGAGGTAAAGCACCCGATCCACCCATTTCAAGGTCGAGGGGCGGTGGGTAACGAAAAGCACCGTGCTGTCCTTGGCATAGTCGATGGCCGAGCCCATGATCTTTCTCTCGTTATCGCCATCCAGCGCGCTTGTCGCCTCGTCGTAGATGTAGATCAGCGCATCCTTGACCAGCGCCCGCGCGATGCCGACACGCTGTTTCTGACCGCCAGACAGCGCGGCGCCGTTCGGGCCGACAGAGCTATCCAGACCGTTTTCCATCGCCGCCGCGAATCCGGTCACGGCAGCACGCGCGGCGGCTGCCTCGACCTGCTCGGGCGTGGCAAGGGGATTGCCGTCGGCGATGTTCTCTCGGATCGAGCCGTTGAACAGGAACACGTCCTGGGAGATCAGGGCGATGTTGGCGCGAAGCTGTTCCTTGGCAATTGACGAAACGCCTTTTCCTCCGATCAGAATCCGGCCCGAAGTGGGCGGATAGAATCCCTGCACAAGATCTATCAATGTCGTCTTGCCCGCCCCCGAAGGTCCGACGATGGCAATCCGTTCGCCGGGTGTCGTTCGGAACGTGATGTCGATCAGCACCGGGCTCGATTTCTTGTACTTGAACGAGACATTGTCGAATTCAAGTTCGGACGACGCGCCATCAAGGACCTCGAGGTCGCCCTCGTGCGAGGGTTCGGGCGCATCCAGAACCTCGTACATGGCCTCGACATGAAAAAGCTGGCGCTGCATGGAAACGATGCTCTTGGATATCCTCTCGCCCGGTTGGTAGGCCAGCAGAAATGCCGTTATGAAAGCGGTGAACTCGCCTGGTGATCTGCCATGTTCGACGGTTTGCCAACTGGCATAGATGACAAACAGTCCGATCGTGAAGCCACCGATGATCTCCATCAGCGGCATCATCAGCGACGATGTCCGAGTGATCTTCAGCACCCGGTGCTCAAGCGCCTTTACCGCCTCCGCGAATTTGGTGACCGACTTGTCCTCGAGTCCATAGGATTTGACCGTCTTGATCCCATCGATGGCTTCAGTGCCGACGCCTTGCATCGCGCCCTGGATATCCGCCTCGGCCGCTACAATCTTGCGCACCCGCTGCGTCAGCTTGCTGACCAGAAGCAGGACCAGCGGAAACAGGACTGCCCCGATCAACGACATGAACGGGTCCTGAAAGATCATCACGGCCACCAGCGCGATGAGCGTCAGCGCGTCTGTCAGGATGCGGTTGGTGATGTCGGTGACCACGCCGCCGGCTGCGCGACCGTAGATCTGGACCTTGGCCATATGCTGGGCGGCGTGGCGTCCGGCGAAGAACGGAACCTCGTTCTGCATGTATTTCGCAAAGACCCGGCCCAGATACTCGGTGGTGATGGACCGGCTGAACATCATGGCGACAATGCTGTTGGCGTAACCGGCAACACCCTTGCCGATCGATACGCCGACGACGAGCAGTGCAACGAGGTAGGCCATGGAGGTCTGCCCGTCGCTGAACACGTCATTCACGATCAGTTTGGTGGAATAGGCCAGAAGCGCCGTGAAAACGGCGACACTGATCATGCACAGCAGCGACAGCACATAAAGTTTCCACCTCGATGGCAGCGCTTCCCGGATCAGCCGGACCGCTGTGGCATATGATCCGGTCTCATCCTTCTTGGGCCTCTTTAGGTTCTTTGCCATCCCCAAACCTTACAGATCCGGTCAACCGCCCAAGGCGAGTTCGTCCCGGAATTCAATTCTTGCATGCCATAGCCAAATAAGCACGAATTGGGAACCGCCAACCGCGCCTGCTTTCGGTCAAGACAAACTCTTACGATAGGACGCGGAAACCTGCCTGTCGGCTGCAGCGGTGGTGCTGGTTGCGCCGCGCAGATCCCTGGCAGCACACGACAATACCATTTGACGCATGCCGCGACGGCCCGCTCCAGTAGGTGAGATGGCGTGGCCTGCATGACAATTCGACTGTTCTGGGATCGCAACCGGCGGGTCCATCTTGGATCATATCCGCTTGAGCGGCTGGCCCGCAGCGATGCGGTTGCCGACCTTGGCGCCTGTCCGACGATGCGACCGATCAGCTTTTTTCGCCGGCAGGCGCCGCAATCGATTGTGAACGCGATGGCGGAATATCAGGCGATGATGGATGCGATCCGCGACGGGCTGGTGGCGAAGGTCATATCCGACTACCCCGACGATCCCATGGAACGCGCCATCATGTGGACAATATCCGAGTGGCGGGTAAATGCCGTAGGGTGAGCTATTGAATGAAATAATTCGTCGAGGCGCGGATGTTCAAAGTCAAAGCCGCCACAGGCGATCGAGCTGCCATCGTCACCGATAGTGACGGCGTTCTGATCGACCCTCTCGGCCGTTTCCTCAACTAAAGGGATGCCAAAGGGTTTTCCCCGAACACTGCCTCGGCGTAAGCACACGATCTCGTTCATATTTGGACCTTTCTCTCAATCCAGAACATTCACTGGACAAACCTCACCCCCGAACTCTCAATCGGTTTCCTGACCCACCTCCGATCTGTGCCCTCGGGTCTCAAGCGACGGGATCCGGCAATCGGGCTTGCCGCCTAAGATGGCGCGGTGGTCAAACCCGGTTTGTCTGACCCAACGATCAATCGGGCTCTTGCTGCTGTGAGCGCGTTCTACGCATGGGCAGGATTCACAGATGCATTCGACGGCCCTAATCCGATCGCCAAAACGGCAGACCGATCGACCTGGCGTGTAACCGACCGCCATCGCCCCTTCCTGGCAGGTATTTCTCGTCGGCAACCGAAGGTTCGAGAGTTGAGCCTCAAGCCAGTACAACGCTTGCCGCGCCCAATGTCTCATGAGCAGGTCGACAAGCTGCCAGTAGCCTTGCGCAATCTTCGCGATCGCAGGCTTGTGCTCCTGGTGCCCAATGCGGGACTTCGCCCCGGCGAGACGCTTGGTTTGCAGCTGGCGGATATCGGGTATGGCCGAAGACGGGTTTTCGTTCGCTGTCGCGACGACCACCCCAAGGGCGCAAGATCAAGATCCAGAGTGGAGCGCGTGGTAGACCTGCACGACGGCGTCACGCTGGACTCTTTAAGCGTCTATGTCTTGGGCGAACGCCCTCCAGAAGCGGCCTCCCCCTTCATATTTCTGGTCGGCGGGAGCGGCAAGAACCGCACCGGACCCTTGTCGTATTCAGCATTGGCACGTCCCTTCGCACGCGCCTGCAAACGGGTTGGGATCCGCGAGACATGGATGACGCCGCATTCCCTTCGCCACACCCATACGACACGAATGCGGGAGGCCGGCATGCGAAAATTGACGCTGCAGCGCCGTCTTGGCCATGCGTCACCCGAATCCACCAGAATCCATACGCGCATTCCCGACGAAAGAACGAAGGTACATGTCCGACACATACTTTATCACCGAAGTGTTGGAATTTCAACGGATTACCTGTTCCAGGAATCGCTCAAGGTGACCTGTGCCGCGGCCGGTTTAGGGGACCAGACCGGCAAACCGACGATTTCTGCCCATCGGTTTCGGCAAAGTGTCGGGACCCAACTCGCGGAACGTGGTGCCAAACAGCGCACCATAATGAGCGTCTTGGGGCACCAATCTCCGCAATTGTCGCTGTTCTATGCCAGGATCAGTGATGCCGAAGTCCTTCGAGATTATAAAAGCGTGCTGGAACCGGGACAACTGATTGCGGGTCCGGGGGCAGAAGCGGTCCGCCCTGGAAAACTCTCTTGCTCTGCAATCGACTGGCTGAAAACGAACTTTATCAAGACGGAACTGGCAATCGGCCATTGCCTGCGATTGCCGTCAGAGGGTCCTTGCGAATGCGATCTCTACCTCAACTGCGCCAAATTTGCGACGACGAAAACCTATGCAGGTGGCCTGCGTGACAGACGCAAGATCGAACTCGCCCTTGTGAATGACGCCCGCGATCGCGAGTGGCCGCGCGAGGTCGAGCGGCATCCCGGCATTGCCGCGCGAATTGAAAAGCTACTGGCGGATTTGGATGAACCGGTTGAAGGGTAACGTCTCCTCATAGCGGCGGCGTCAAGCTGAACAGCAGGAGCATCCACTGACAGACCTGTTGCCGGGGTTCCTGATTGACGTAGTGTGCGGTTACCTGGATAGCAGAGATTGGCCACACCCAGCCATTTCAGCACCTCGAACAAGACCTGCGAGGTTGCAAGCAGCGCACCCAGCCCAAGTGATACTGCGCCGATCAGGACGAGGTCGGAAAGCGCCGCACCCGCGATCCCGCAACTGGCAACCCGCACACCATGTCGCGACCCGTTGGGCAGCGCCAAAAGCACGGTCGGCCCCGGCGTGGCGACGGCAATCAGCAAGAGGGTTGCGAAAGCAGGACGCGTCAGGTCCATCAGAGTCCCTCATGATGCAAAAGGCGCAGCGCCATCGCCGCCAGAAAAAGCCCGGCACCGGATGCGCCGGTGCGGATCAGGTTGGCATGTTGCCAAGATGCGGAATGGACCTGCCACTGGCCAGCGGCGGACCGTCTTGTCCGGGAACAAGGCCGGAAAGGGCCTGGTTCATCGGCACGTTCACGATGACGGTGACGATCAGCACGCCGCTGATGTAGATCAGGCAGGCGAGTGTCAAAAGCAAAGCCGCAGGGCGCTTGCTCGACCAGAAAAGAAGGATCGTGGTCAAGACCAACAGCGGCGGCGTGCCGAAGAATGCTATAGTAAAGACCGGGTTGCGCACGGCGGCGTTCACCGCCTGCATCGCTTTGATCGCAATCTCGGGGCGCAGATCGACGGTGGCGACCGGCACTGGCCCGGTGATATGGGCTGCGTTCAGCCGCGCATTTTCACCCGAAGCCCGCATGAAACCGACGCCGACCACCAGGATCAGCAGGCAGATCAGGATGAGGGGAAACTTGATCGCTTGCATCCTCGATTTCACCCGGGCTCGAACCGGATCGAGGTGACCCGCCCGTACCAGAATGGGAAAGGCTCGCCACTCGCCGCACGGGAGATGGCAAAGGCATGTGGGATCATCTGATTGCCGACGGGTCGGTAATCGCTGCGCGCAACATGCTCGCCTGACCCGTGGTAGGGGGTGCTCGGGTCGCCGTCTTCCTCGGCCACCATATGGGTCATGCGACCCGCCCCATCGAAATGGGCGATCATCGACGCGGTCAGGCCCCTGTCCGTCACCACGGCTCGCGCACTGGTGTCGTCGATCGCGGCTGTTCGGCGATCAAGACACCGAATTCGAATCAAACCGAATCCGCGTCCAGATCCATCTGCCTGGCGCGGAATCACGCCAGACTACCTATAGCTTGCCCGAAACATTCGCGATCGACCACAGGCACCTCCTCGCCGTCCGTCCCGACAGCGCCTTGATCCGCGCGGCGCGGACTGCGGGGCCCCTCCTATGGATGATCGCTACTCGACAGCCCGAGAAAGCCCTTGCTTCTCCCGACAACATCCAACCATCTGAAGGCCCTTGGATACTTCCCGGACGCGTCAATGGTCGGCTGTTGCAGGCTGCCGGAACTGGCGATGCTTGGCGATCCAATCTCCCATCCACGGATCGACAGGTTGGCCCAGGACCTCCGGACAAGGCAGACAAAGACGCTGGCCTCTGGAATTGACATGATCATGGCCGATCTGAAGGAGTCGATGGAGGCTCCGTCGACGACAGGCGCCGGTCAGGATCACCCGATCGTTTCCCTCTACGGGTATCATCGAGACCCGGATCCCGGCGAACCCGCCGCCCAGGAACCCAGGCTCGACCAGGCCGAAGCGAGCGCTCTGGTCAAGGCCACCGCATATTTCCTTGGGGTCGACGCGGTCGGCATTTCGCGCTGCCCCGACTGGATATGGTATTCGCATGACGCGACCGGAGAGCCGATAGAGCCGCCGCATGATCATCGATCAGGGCTACGAGACGCTGGAAGGGTCCGGCGGCGATGACCTGCAACAAATGCGCCCGTGAATGCCCATCGGGTGCCATCACGGCCGGGCCGAAGCTGATGTTCAACGTCTACGAGATCTGGAAATCCGACAGCCAGAAATGCCCGACCTACCGGATCACCACGCCGGGCGGGGCGACGTGCGGGCGGGCGGGTCGAAGCTGTTGCACCGGATTTTCACCGAAGGCAGAAAGGTATTTGTTTCCAAACCGATAAATCATTTTCCGCTGGGCGAAACCGCAACCCGGACCTTCCTGATGGGCGGTGGGATCGGCATCACGCCGAAGATCGCCATCGGGCATCGGCCGCATGCGACCGGGGCGGAATTCGAGTTGCATTTTTAGGCCAAAACCCTGAATGCGCGGGTTTTCTTGAAGACCCGAGCGGTTTCGACTGGCGCGACAGGGTGCATCTGCATTTTACATCCGACGGCTCGCGGGCGGATCCGGGCCGGAGCCTTTCAGGCTATCGGGATGGCTGGCATGTGTCTGCATGCGGACCGGATCGCGAGATGAATTCCGTGATGTAAGCCACGGAAAAACAGGGGTTTCCGGATGAAGCCCGGCCTCTGGAATACTTCTCGCTCCCCGAACTGCCGGACTGGGTGGATCATCCGTTGATCCTCCGGCCGGCGCGATCGGGACTTCATGCTGTCGAAACGGCAGCGGCGAGAGGCCAGCATCCTGTGCCAGAGTCGGGCCTTGCACGATGACGCCGTGGTCGAGATCGACATGTGAGACCTAACGTTTGCCGTAATAGAGGCCAACCACATGCTCGGCCTCCGCGAAAAACAGCCAGCGTGCCGCGAAAGCCCCAACAAGATGTGACAGGATCGCTACGACGATCGCAAAATGGCTCGAGGGGAAGGCCAGAAGGATCAGGGCCGGTAAGACGACGGCAAGGCTCAGCGCGATCAAGCGCAGACGCAGGGCGTGTTTGCGCCCGACGACGTAAACCATTTCCTTCATGAGATAATTCGTTCCGGTGTGAGGCGGTTCCAGAAGCCTGACCTTGCCAATATGCCCAAGGCCGGTCGCGGTTTCCATCGTGCTGCCGGTCGCGGCAAACCGGCCGTCGCCGTTCAGCCAGTGAAGCAGCAGAACGATGCCCGTGATGAGCAGGAGGATGAAGGCGATGTACGGCTGCGCTGCAAGGATCGCGCCGCCGGAAAGAGCAAAGACAAGGAAAAGCAAAGGCGTCGGCCATTGGTTCCAGCGCGGGACGGTCTTGAGCTGGGCGTAGATCATCGAGGTGGAGAGCACCGTGGCGATCGAAAGCGCGGCGCCGAGTGCGCCGAGAAGGCGCATGTGGGTGCCGAAGAAGATCGCGCCGAGGGCGTAGAAGCCCATTAAAACAAGCGCCAGAACGGATAGCCAGGCTTCACGCGATAGCCAGCTTGTCCGCCATTGGGTGAAGGCAAGCAGTGCTTTCTTCGGATTTCCCAGATGCAGGGTAGAGGCCAGAAGCCCGCCGACGGCTAATCCGTAGGCGAGGGTGAAAAACCCGAAAGCCGCAAGCCCGGTGGGGTTGATCGCGCCGAGGCCCAGATAGGTCAGAAGGCCGAAGCCCAGTCCGGACAGGACGGTGAAGATGATGACGGAGGGTGCCGGATGCATCAGGGCTTTCCAAGCAGTTTGTCGAGCCAGCCGACGATGCCGGTGGGTTCGGGCTGGATGTCGAGAAGCGGGGCAAGAACATCAATGTCTTGGCCCAAACCTTTGGCACGTGGCGGCAAATATTGATTGATGGGTTTGGTTCCAAGCTCTGGCATCAGGTCGAAACCGCCGCGTTCGGCGACCGAGCGACTGACCGCGCTGTCAGGATCCGAGAGGTCGCCGAAGGCGCGGGCGCCGGTCGGGCAGGTGCGGACGCAGGCGGGTTCGCGGTCGATCTCGGGCAGATTCTCGTTGTAGATGCGATCCACGCAGAGCGTGCATTTCTTCATGATGCCAGCGGCTTGGTCCATTTCGCGGGCACCATAGGGACAGGCCCAGGCGCAAAGGCCGCAACCAATGCAGGCGTCTTCGTTGACCAGCACGATACCATCCTCGGACCGCTTGTAGCTGGCGCCGGTGGGACAGACCGTGACGCAGGGCGCGTCGTCGCAATGCAGGCAGGATTTGGGAAAATGCACCACCTGTGCAGGGCCATTTTCCTGAGTTATTTCATAGCTGTGGACGCGGTTCAGGAAGGTGCCTGCGGGGTTGCTTCCATACGGATCCTGATCGGACAGGGGTGCGCCGTAGCCTTGATCGTTCCAGCCCTTGCAGGCGACGACGCAGGCATGACAGCCGACGCAGATATCGAGGTCGATCACGAGGCCGAGCTTCTTGTCGGTATGGGTCGGCAGCTGGGTCAAGGGGCGCGTTCTTTCATCTGTGCGTTGAAACCTGCGATCTGGTTTGCACTCGTTTGCGCAAATTCTGACCTTGGCGTTCGGTCAGGGCGTGGCTTTCGGTATGACCCGCGCGCCGCCTTGGCCGACCGGAGAGGCGATCGGCGGCAGGACGGGGTGCGACTGGGTGGGAGCGGGCACCTTCTCGATCTTCACCCGCAGGTCGAACCAGGCAGCCTGTCCGGTGACGGGGTCGGAATTCGACCAGCGCAGGCCATCACCCCTGGCGGGCAGCAGTTCGTGGATCAGGTGATTGAGAAGAAAGCCGCGGGTGGCCTCGGGCGCGTCCTGGTCCAGCGCCCAGGTGCCTTTGCGCTTGCCAATGGCGTTCCATGTCCAGACCGTGTTGGGGTTGAGCGCGGCCATATACGCGACGGGGACGGTGATCGTGCCGTGGGGCGACGTCACCTTCGCCCAGTCGCCGTCGCTGAACTGGTTGGCCTTCCAGATGTCGGTCGGGACATAGAGCGGGTTGTGGCCATGGATCTGGCGCAGCCAGGCGTTCTGGCCGCCCCAAGAGTGATACATCGCCATTGGTCGCTGGGTGAGGGCGTGGACGGGAAACTCGACCGGGTCGGCATGGCCGTCTTCCAGCGCGGGATACCAGATCGGCAGAGGGTCGAGCGTGACCTTGATGCGTTCGCGCAAATGCTCTGGCGGTTGGCGGTGGCCGTGGCCTTCGGCGGCAAGCTGGAACCGGCGGAGCGGTTCGACATAGAGCTGGAAGATATAAGGTTGCGGTGCGTCGTAGAGGCCGATGCCGACCGCCCAGTCCTGATAGGCCTTGTTCCACGGCTTCATGAACTGCGCGTCCTCGGGGATATGCGCGATCGCGAAGCCGCCGTTTTCGATATAGCGGTCAAGCTGGTCGGGATTTGGCGCGCCGCGCCCGTGACTGTCGGCGTTCTCTCCCCGCCAGCCCATCAGCGGGCCGATACCGGGGCGGCGCTGATGGTTGACGATGTAATCGGCATAGTCCTTGAATTTCGGGCTGCCATCGTCGGCGACGAAGCCGGGCAGGCCAAGCCGGTGGCCAAGGTCGCAGAGCACCGACTGGAAGCCGCGCACACCTGGATGGCCAGGGCGGTCGGGGTCCACCACCGGCCAACGAATAGCATCGGCGGCGGCATCGGCCTCGCAGATCGGACGGTCGAGCAGGCTGATGCAGTCATGGCGTTCAAGATAGGTGGTGTCGGGCAGGATCAGGTCGGCATAGGCCACCATTTCCGAGGAATAGGCGTCGGAATAGATGATCCGGGGGATCAGGTAATCTCCGCTCTCGTCGGTGTCGGTCAGCATGTCGATGACGCCGCCGGTGTTCATCGAGGAGTTCCACGACATATTCGCCATGTAGAGCAGCAACGTGTCGATCCTGTAGGGATCGCCGGCATGGGCATTCGAGATCACCATGTGCATCAGCCCGTGCGCCGACATCGGGTTTTCCCAGGTGAAGGCCTTGTCGATCCGGGCGGGCTGGCCGTCTGGCGTCAGGCACAGGTCGTCGGGGCCTTGCGGGTAGCCAAGATGCGGGCCGTCGAGAGGTTTGCCCGGTGTGACATTGCTGTGCGGCCTGGGATGCGCGGTGGCGGGTTTGGGGTAGGGCGGTTTGAAGCGGAAGCCGCCGGGTGTTTCCACGGCACCGAGCAGGATCTGCAGCATGTGCAACGCTCGGGCGGTCTGAAAGCCGTTGGAATGGGCAGAGATGCCCCGCATCGCGTGGAAAGAGACCGGGCGGCCGGTCATGGTCTTGTGAGTCTCGCCGCGAAAATCGGTCCACTCGCGCTCAATCTCGATGGCCCGGTTGAAAGCGACATCGGCCAGTTCGGCGGCAATGCGTCTGGTCTTTTCGGCGGGGATGCCGGTGCGCTCGGCGATTGCCTCGGGGGAATAGTCGGGCGACAGGTAGCGCTCGGCCATGCGCTGGAACACGGTGACATGGGTAATGCCCCTGGCGCGCAGCTTGCCGCCCAGATCCGGGCGCACACCCTTCCGGTCGAAGGCGGTGGGCTTGCCGGTCCGGGTGTCGATCACCAGATCCTTGCCGGCCTCGTCGCGCAAGAGAAGGCCGTGGCGCGGCGATTTCGGATCGCAGTCGATCAGCACCGGCGCGTTGGTCCAGCGGGCGAGGTAGTCGAGGTCGATCTTGCCGGCCTTCATCAATTCATGGACGAGGGCGAGGATGAAAAGCCCGTCAGTGCCCGGGGTGATGGCGACCCAGTCGTCGGCGATGGCGTTGTAGCCCGAGCGGACCGGGTTGACGCCGATCACGCGCGCGCCGCGTTTCTTCAGCTTGCCGAGGCCCATCTTGATCGGGTTGCTGTCATGATCCTCGGCGACGCCGAAGATCATGAAAAGCTTGGTGCGGTCCCAATCGGGCTGGCCGAATTCCCAGAACGCGCCGCCCATCGTGTAGATGCCGGCCGCAGCCATGTTGACCGAGCAGAAGCCGCCATGCGCTGCGTAGTTCGGGGTGCCGTAGGCCTGCGCCCAGTAGCCGGTGAAGCTTTGCGATTGGTCGCGGCCGGTGAAGAAGGCGAGTTTTTCGGGCGCGGTGTCGCGCAGCGGTTTCAGCCAGGACGTGGCGAGGGTCAGCGCCTCGTCCCAGCTGATTTCCTGAAACTCACCCGAGCCGCGCGGGCCGGTGCGCCTGAGCGGCGCGCGCAGGCGTGACGGGGCGAGGTGCTGCATGATCCCCGCAGAGCCCTTGGCGCAGAGCACACCCCGGTTCACCGGGTGGTCGCGGTTGCCCTCGACATAGCGGACCTTACCGTCCTTGAGATGCACGTCGATGCCGCAACGGCAGGCGCACATGTAGCAGGTGGTCCTGCGGATCTCATCGGAGACGAGCGGCGAGAGGTCTAGGGCGGGCTGGGTCATTGCGGTCCTTCTGTCGGATTTCCTGCGGAAATCCGGCCTTCGGCGAGGATACTTGGACTGAAAAGAAGCATCAGCGGTCCTCGATTGCAACATAGGTGCGCGGCGCGGGGCCATTGTAGTCGGTCAGCGGGCGGATCAGGATGTTCTGGCGCTGCTGTTCGATGCACTGGATGACCCAGCCGGGGGTGCGGCCGATGGCGAATATCGGCACGTAGAGATCTTCGGGGATGCCGTGCAGCTGGTAGATGACGCCGGAGTAGAAATCGACATTCACGTTGAGGCCGTGGCGGGCATAGGGTTGCATCGCCCGAACGACGGCTTGCAGGATTTCATACCATTCGGGCTGGCCGATTTCGCGGCTCAGAGCCGCGACACCGTCGCGCATGTGGCGAGCGCGGGGGTCCTCGGCCCGGTAGACGCGGTGACCGAAGCCGGTGACGGGATCGCGGTTGGCGCGTTTGGCCCTGACATAGGCGGCTGCGTTTTCAGGGCTGCCGATCTCGCGAACCATCTTCATCACGTCTTCGGCGGCGCCGCCATGCGCGGGGCCGGCAAGCGTCGAGAGTGCGGTGACGATTGCGCCATGCAGGTTCGCCTCGGTTCCTACCGTCACGCGGGCGGCGAAGCTGGAGGCGTTCGAGCCGTGTTCAGCATGCAGGATGAAATCCTTGTCGGCCAGCGCGGCGGCCTCGGGCGAAGGGGGTTCACCCTTCAGCATCCAGAGCCAGTTGGCGGCATGCGACAGCGACGGATCGGGGGCGGTCGGTTCGCGGCCGTTGCGAATTGCGTGATGCGAGGCGACGATCATCGGGATCTGGCTGGTCAGGCGGATGCCGTTGGCAAGAAAGGCTTCTTCTCCGATCTCCTGGCTTGCGGGTTCGAGCGCTGCCAGCGCCGAGACGCAGGTGCGCAGCACATCCATCGGGTGGCCGGATCTGGTGGCTATTATGATGGTGAGAATTTCCGGCGGCAGGAAGCGTGCGGCCTTCAGCGCGGCGTCGAAGGCGGCGAGGTCGGAGGCGGCAGGAAGGTCGCCGGTGAGCAGCAGGTAGGCGGTTTCCTCGAAGGTCGAATGCTCGGCGAGGTCGTGGATCGAGTAGCCGCGATAGGACAAATCGCCCGCCGCACCGTCGATATGCGAAACGGCGGAGCGTTCGAAATAGACGCCCTTGAGGCCGCGATTGATCTTGACGGGGTCGGTCATCGGCGCGTCCTTCCGGCTTTGGTCCGAATGGGGCGCTGCCCCGCGCCATTGATGCTTGAACCCAGGGCGCGCCAATTGAGGCCTTCGGACATTTCGGTGCGAATGATGCAGGCGGGGTTGACTGGGTCTGCGGCTCGCGGCCTTTTGCTGGAAAGCGGGAGGGCGGGAATGTCGGCAGTGTTGAGAGCATATGAAGAGGCGCGGGCGCGCCGGGCCCGGGTGGTTCTGCCCGAGCAGGACGCCCGGATTGCGGCGGCGGCGGCGCGGTTGCGGTCTGAGAGGTTGGCCGAGGTCGTGCCTTTGGCCGAGGTCTCTGAGGCGCTGGTGGAGGCGCTGATCTCGGTGCGGCCGGTCAGCGAGGCGCTGGCGCGGCGGATGCTGGAAAAGCCATTGTACCGGGCGGCGGCGATGGTGACGGCTGGGCTGGCCGATGCGATGGTGGCGGGCGTCGCCACGCCAACGCGGCGGGTGATCGAGGCAGCGTCGATCGGCATCGGACTGGCCGAGGGGGTCGCGCTGCCGTCGTCGTTCTTTTTGATGCTGTTCCCGGACGGGCGCGAGCTGATCTTCGCCGACTGTGCCTTGAACGTGGCGCCGGATGCGGGCGGGCTGGCGGATATCGCGCGGGCCTCGGCGCGGTCGGGCGCGGCGCTTCTGGGACGGGCAGAAGTGGCGCTGTTGTCGTTCTCCACTGGCGCTTCGGGCGCCGGGCCGTCGGTCGAGATGGTCCGCGCGGCAGCGGAGGCGACGGGATTCGCCGGGCCGGTGCAGGCGGACGCCGCGCTGAACGCGGCGATCGCGGCGGCAAAGGGGGTCGCGGGCGGCCAGGCGAACGTGCTGGTCTTTCCCTCGCTTGATGCCGGCAACATCGCGTACAAGCTGGCGCAGGAACTGGGCCGGGCGCAGGCGGTGGGGCCGTTTCTGCAAGGCTTCCGGCGACCGGTCTGCGATCTGAGCCGCGGGGCCACCGTCGAGGATATCGTGGCGGCGACGGCCGTGACGCTGGCGATGGGGTAGATCATTTCTCGGCCTCGATCAGTCGAAGCGCGTCGGCGGCGATCATGTGTTCCTCCTGCGCCGGAACCACCCAGATCGCGACCCGCGAGCTGTCGGCATGCAGCCGCGCCGATCCGCGGTGATTGGCGTCCGGATCCATCGCGACACCGAGCCATCCAAGGGCGCGCAGGATGCGGGCGCGCACGCCAAGGGCGTTTTCGCCGATGCCGCCGGTGAAGGCGATGGCATCGAGCCCCTCCATCACCGCGATAAGGCCACCGGCGTGGCGGATCGTCCAGTAGACGAAATGCTCGACCGCGAAATCGCTGTCGGCGGTGTGGTCCAGCATCAGCTTGCGCATGTCCGAGGTGCCGCCGGATAGCCCCAGAAGGCCGCTTTCGTTGTTCAGGATCGCCTTGGTGCGCGCGACGCCGTGATCCTCGACCAGCCGGAGCACAGCGTTGGCGTCGATGCCGCCCGAGCGCGTGCCCATCGTCAACCCGTCGAGCGGCGAGTAGCCCATTGTGGTGGCGATCGACTCGCCGTTCCGGATCGCGCAGATCGAGGCGCCGTTGCCGAGGTGGAAGGCCAAGAGACGCGAGGGGAGTTTCGCGCCGGACACAACGGGAAGGTGTTCGACGAGACTGGCATAGGAGAGTCCGTGAAAGCCGTATCGGCGGATGCCGCGGGTCTCCATCAGTTTCGGGATTGCATAGCGAGTGGCAACACGGGGATTGGTTGCGTGGAACGAGGTGTCGAAGCTGGCGAATTGCGGCAGATCCGGGGCGATGGCTGCCAGCGCCTCGATCGCCGAGAGGTTATGCGGGTTGTGCAAGGGGGCCAGCGGCGAGCAGTTGGCGATTTCCTTGATCACTTCGGGGGTGATACGGACAGGTTTTGTCAGGTTCTGGCCGCCATGAACGACACGGTGGGCGGCGGCGGCAAGGCTGGCAGTGGTGATGCCGCGACCTGCCACGGCGTTCAGGATTGCCGAAAGCGCGGCCCTTTGGGTGGCGAAATGCTCGGACGTGACCGCACCGTCAATGTCCAGTTGAGAGGCCCCGCCGATCTCGGTGGCGCTGCCGATGAGTCTCTGGTCGAGGTTCCGGTCAAACACCGCGAACTTGATCGAGGAGGAGCCCGCATTCAGGATCAGCATGTCGCCCGCGTCGGTCATCTGACCACCACCGCCCGGGCAATGCCGATCAGCGACAGGGCGAGCAGCAGTGTCACTGCGACGCGGCGGAATTGTTGCGGCGAGGCGGCGAGAAACCGGCGACCGCCAAGCAAGACGCCGAGGCCGAGGATCGGGAAAGCGAGAGCCGCGGCCAGAAAAGTGTCATCGGTCAGCAGGCCGTTGGCCCAAAGTACCGGCATCGCCATCAGGTCGAGGCCGGTCAGGTAGATGATCAGCGTTGCGCGGAAGGTGGCGGCCGGGATCGGCTGGGCGGCCATGAAGGCGGCAATCGGCAGGCCGCCGACGCCAGCACTGTTGACCATGCCCGAGAATATGCCGATTCCGACATGGCCGCGCGTGCCGATCGCGCGTTTCAGTTGCCAGCCCGAAAGCAAGAGCAGGCTGAGCGCCAGGATCAGCGCCGAGATCGTGAGGCGGGCGGCGCTTTCCGACAGGTTCGCCATCACGTAGATCGACGGGATCGTGGCAAGCGCCGCGCCCAGCAGTAGGGTCAGCGCGCGGCGCCAGTCTATATTCGGCCAGATGCCCCGGCCCTGGAAGGCGGTCATCGCGATCTCACACATGAAGACCACCGGGATAAGCGGCACCGGATTGACGAAAAGGGCCGCGAAGGCGATGAAGATCGCCGAGAAGCCGAAGCCGGTATAGCCGCGCACGAAGGCGGCGGCGAAGAGCGCCAGCGCCATGATGGCTGCCAGTCCGACCGGAAGGCTGAACGGCAGCGCCATGCATCAGGCGCCCTTCTGCGGGCGCATGTCGGCCTTGTCGATGCCCGCCACGGCGACCGGCTTCTTCATCGCGTCGCGGCGGAACGGCTCGCCCAGTTCCTGGTTGATCATCGCCTCGATCAGTGTCGTCTTGTCGTGGGTCATCTGGTCATCGATGGCCTTGCGCAAGGCCTCGGTCAGTTCTTCCATCGTGCGGGCAACGACGCCCTGCAGACCGCAGGCCTTGGCGATGCCGGCATAGCTGACCTGTTCATCAAGCTCGGTACCGATGAAGTTGTCATCGTACCAAAGGGTCGAGTTGCGCTTTTCCGCGCCCCACTGGTAATTGCGGAACACCACTTGCGTGATCGCGGGCCAATCGGCGCGGCCGATGGCGGTCAGTTCCGTCACCGCGATGCCGAACGCGCCGTCACCGGAGAAGCCGACGACCGGCGTGTCGGGGCAGCCGATCTTTGCACCGATCACCGCGGGCAGGCCGTAGCCGCAAGGGCCGAAGAGTCCAGGAGCGAGGTATTTACGCCCCGCCTCGAAGGTCGGGTAGGCATTGCCGATGGCGCAGTTGTTGCCGATGTCGGAGCTGATGATCGCCTCTTTCGGCAGCGCCGCCTGGATCGCACGCCAAGCCATGCGGGGACTCATCCAGTCGGGTTTGTCCTTGCGGGCGCGCTCGTTCCATGTCGTGCCGGGGTCGTCATCCTCGTGATCCATCGAGGAGAGCTGCTGCGCCCAGGCCGATTTGGTCTGCGCGATCTTGTCCTTTCGGGCCTTGCGGTCGGCATCGCCAGCGCTGTCCGAAAGCTTGTCGAGGATCGAGGTCGCAACCTTCCCCGCATCGCCGACAATGGCGACACTCGCGGTCTTGGTCAGGCCGATCCGGTCGGGGTTGATATCGACCTGGATGATCTCGGCGTCCTTCGGCCAGTAGTCAATACCATATCCGGGCAGGGTCGAAAACGGATTGAGACGGGTGCCGAGGCACAGGACGACATCGGCCTGCGAGATCAGCTCCATCCCCGCTTTCGAGCCGTTATAGCCGAGTGGGCCGGCGAATAGCGGGTGCGAGCCGGGGAAGGCGTCGTTGTGCTGGTAGCCGCAGCAGACCGGCGCGTCGAGCCGTTCGGCCAGCTTCATCGAAGCCGGAATCGCGCTCCCCAGGACCACGCCGGCGCCGTTCAGGATCACCGGGAACCGAGCATCGGACAGCAGCTTGGCGGCCCGAGCGATCGCCTCTTCGCCGCCGGCAGGGCGTTCGAAGGCGACGACTTTGGGCAGGGCGACGTCGATGACTTGCGTCCAGTAATCGCGCGGCACGTTGATCTGCGCCGGCGCAGACAGGCGGTGGGCGTTCATGATCACCCGGTTCAGCACCTCGGCAATGCGCGAGGGATCGCGGACCTCTTCCTGGTAGGCGACCATTTCCTCGAACATCGCCATCTGCTCGACCTCCTGAAAGCCGCCTTGGCCGATGGTCTTGTTGGCCGCCTGAGGGGTCACCAGCAGAAGCGGCGTGTGGTTCCAGTAAGCGGTCTTGACGGCGGTCACGAAGTTGGCGATGCCGGGGCCGTTCTGGGCGATCATCATGCACATCTTGCCTGTGGCGCGGGTGAAGCCGTCGGCCATCATCCCGCCCGAGCCTTCATGGGCGCAGTCCCAGAAGGTGATGCCGGCATCGGGAAAAATATCCGAGATCGGCATGAAGGCAGAACCGATGATCCCGAACGCATGTTCGATCCCGTGCATCTGTAGGGTTTTGACGAAGGCTTCTTCGGTGGTCATCTTCATGGCGGTTTCCCCGGTGATTGGCGCAGCCGCCGCATGGGCGGTCAGAATGGTGTCGCGGCCAAGCTACGCTCTAGCGGTGGGCAGGGGTTAGGGCCAGATCGGCTGACTAGGTAGGTCCAGTTTGGTCCAACGCCCTGGCGATCAGCGCGATGCCGGCGGGAATTTTCGCCGCCGGGATCGAGGAATAGGCAAGACGGTAGAAGTTCGTGGGCGGGTCGCGTTGGTCGAAAAAGATCCGCCCCGGTTCGATCAGAACACCCTTGTCGCGCAGTTCGAGCGCCAGCAGCGACGTGTTCACGTCCGTAGGCGCACGCATCCAGAAACTCGAGCCGCCGAAACTGTCGCGCCCGGCTGCGGTCAGTCCGTGATCGCGGAACGCCTGATCCATCACCGCGCGCCGTGTCTTGTAGGCCTGTCCGATCCGGTTGATCTGGGCGTCGTAATGCCCAAGAGACAGGAAATAGGAAGCGGTACGCTGGATATGGCCGGGCGGGTGGCGCAGGACCGTGGCGCGGAGCGCTCGGGCTTCGCGGATGAACGGCTCTGAGCCGACGAGGTAGCCCAGCCGCAGACCGGGGAACAGCGATTTGGAGAACGAGCCGATATAGATCACCCGGCCGTCCCTATCGAGCGATTTCAGCGCCGGAGAGGGCGGCGACAGGAACGACATCTCGAATTCGTAGTCATCCTCGACCAGCAGGAAACCCTGCGTGGCAGCCAGATCCAGCAGGCGGCGACGGCGGTCGACAGGCATGGTTGCATTGGTCGGACAGTGGTGGCTGGGCGTGGTGAAGACGACATCGAGACCGGGCGGCAGCTGGTCGGTCGGCAGGCCATCGTCATCGACATCGACCGAGATCAGGTTGCAGCGGGTCTGTGACAGGATATCGCGCAGCCCCGGATAGCAGGGATTTTCCATCGCCGCAGTCCGCCGCTGGGTCAGCAGGATCTGGGCCGACAACCAGAGCGCATTCTGGGCGCCCAGGGTCAGCAGTATCTCTTCGGGTCGGGCGTCGATCCCGCGGCGGGGCAGGATATGGCGGGCGATGAATTCAACGAGTTGCGGATCGTCGCGTTCGAAATAGTCGGTGGTAAGCGCTTCGAAGTCCCGTTGTCCCAGCGCCTGCAATGCGCATTGGCGCCAGTTCTGGTGGTCGAACAGCGTGGCATCGACCTGGCCGTAGATGAACGGATACGGGTAACGCCGCCAGTCCGACGGCTTGCTGATCGAGGGCTGGCCGGAATAGCGTTGGCCCACCACGCGCGCCCAGTCGACGGTATCGCTGCGGGGGATTCGGGTCACGGGGAAGTCGGAGGGCCGCGGCGCGGTCTCCGAGACGTAGTAGCCGGAGCGACCCTTGGCCGTCAGATAGTCACCGGACAGAAGCTCGGTATAGGCCAGCGTCACGGTGATCCGGCTGATTGCGAGGTGGCGCGCGAGGCCGCGGCTGGAGGGCAGGCGCTGGCCGGGGCGGAACCGGCCCGAGAGTATGCCCTCACTGACCATTCGCTGAATCTGCTGCTGCAATGTGCCGTCGAAAGCAGGATCGAGGATGAAATTCGTCTCGGCGATCTGCATGAATTGGCCTTACCCGGTCATTCAACTGGACCTACAGCTATCTGGAGACGCCTGCGGCGTCACGTCCTTTGTCTCGCCGGACCTGCCTCCGGCGGGGATATTTCGGGACAAATGATGGATACACTCCGCCGGCATCCGACGGGGTGTCTTCGCATGCTACGGTCTTTGACGTCCCCGCCTGCACGGTGCCGATGAATTGAACGGATCCGGGCTAACGGATCGTTGCATCATTTGTCTGCAAATATCCCCGCGCGGCGCGAAACCTCTTCAGCTGAAAACCCGGGTCAGCGCCTTGTCGACGGCATCGGTGATCTGGTCGATGTCGTCGGGCGTGGCGATCAGCGCCGGCGAGAAGCACAGCGTGTTGTTCAGGCCCGGCAGCGAGCGGTTGGTCGCGCCGATGATGACACCTTGCGCCATGCAGTCGGCGACCACCGCCTGCACCTTCTTTTCTTCCGCCGGTTCCTTGCTGGTGCGGTCCGCCACAAGTTCGGCGCCACAAAAGAGGCCCTTGCCGCGCACGTCGCCGATGACCCGGTGCCTGTCCATCAGGGCATGCAGGTTGGTCATCATCCTGTCGCCCATCTTCAGCGTGTTGGTCAGCAGATCCTCATCCTCGATGATGCGCATGTTTTCCAGCGCCGCCGCCGGACCCGAGGCGCAGCCGCCGAAGGTCGAGATATCGCGGAAGTACGACAGCTTGTCTTCGGGTGCGTCCTTGAACTGCTCGAACACCGCTTCGGTCGTGACCATGCAGGAAATCGCCGCGTAGCCCGAGGCGACGCCCTTGGCCATGGTCACGAAGTCGGGCTGGACGCCGTAGTTCTGATAGCCGAACCACGTGCCGGTGCGTCCGACGCCGCAGACAACCTCGTCGATATGCAGCAGGATCTCGTATTTCTTGCAGATTTCCTGTACCCGGTCCCAGTAGCCTTCGGGCGGGGTGATGACGCCGCCGCCGGCGGTGACGGGTTCGAGGCACAGAAGGCCGATTTCGTCCGGGCCTTCGCGCAGGATCACCTCTTCGATCGCATCCGCGGCGCGGCGGCCGTAATCCTCGACATCCCATTGCTTGCGGTATTCGAGGCAATGCGGCACCTCGATGAAGCCTGGCGTGAAGGGGCCATACATCGCGTTGCGCTCCGGCTGACCGCCCGCCGAGAGGCAGGTGATCGTGGTGCCGTGGTAGTCGCGCTCGCGGTAGAGGATCCTGGTCTTCTTGCCGCCGTGGTGGCGATGGCCGATCTGCCGGACCATCTTGAACACCTTCTCGTTCGCCTCGGAGCCCGAATTGGCGTAGTAGACGCGCGACAGGCCCGGCATTTTCGAGATCAGTTTCCTGGCGAAGTTGGAGCCGGGGATCGAGCCCGCCGATTGCGCGAAATAGTTCATCTGAACCAGTTGGTCATAGACCGCCCTGGCAATGCTTTCGCGGCCGTAGCCGACATTGACGGTCCAGACCGCACCCGAGACGGCGTCGAGATGTTCCTTGCCGGTTGCGTCCCAGACGCGCATGCCCTTGCCTTGGACGATCACGCGCGGGTCGGTGGTTTCGAGTGGCTTGTGCTGCATCAGGTGGTGCCAGAGATGGGCGCGGTCCGATTCGATGACCTCGGTCAGGTCGTTGGTTTGAACACCGATATTCATGGGCGGATCCTTATGTTCAGGGTCGTCGGGCAGCGTGACAGAGGGCATGATGGCCCGACATGTACCTAGGTGTGAAATCTGCCGTAGTCGTAAGGCCACATATAGGGCCAGTAAGCGCCTTACGATAGGTCCAGTCGCTCGGCTTCGTTGTAAGCGCGGTCCCGCGACCCCCAAGCTTCGGCGGATTTCGGCAACGATCCTGAACGTTGCCGTGCGGCAGTGTCGCACGAGACCACATCGACGAACAGGTTGCATCCGGGGAAACCGCTGACGATTGACCAACCAACACAGGAGAAAAACTTGAAACTCACGACCAAACTGATTGGCGCGGTTGCCGGGATTGCGGCTCTGGGGGCGGGTTCGGCGAACGCGGCGGGCCACCTGGAAGAAATCACCGTGGCCTACTTCCTGGAATGGCCGATGCCGTTCCAGTACGCCAAGGTCAACGGCACCTATGACGAAGAGATGGGCGTCAAGGTCAACTGGGTCAGTTTCGACGCCGGAACGGCGATGTCGGCCGCGATGGCCCTGGGCGATGTGCAGATCGCCGTCAGTGAAGGTGTGCCGCCCTTCGCCGTGCCGCTGGGCACTGCCGCGCATTACGGGTTCTTGCGCCAGATGGAGCATTTCGGCGTCGACCTGGCCTCGCGGCCGAAAAGGGGGCGGGGATGATGATCATGGTCGCCTCGAAGTTTTAACTGACCGAAATCGTGATCAAGGGGATCATCCTGATCGGGATCATCGGCTACGGCATCGATATCCTGATGCGATTGGCCGAAAGCTGGCTGGTGCCGTGGAAGGGCCGGAGCTGAGTGACAGAATTGTTGTGACGGAAACGGCGGTTCGGACCGTGCCTGCGGTATTCGGCGATGCGCCGGGCGTGAGGATGCGTGAACGGCGATGAGGCCCGCCCCGGCCCGGCATCAGGGACGAATCTCTGCTCGGCAGGTTGAGAGCTGGCGGATTGTCTCCCAGTCAAAACCCACGGTGACGCCATGCTCGATCAGACACCGATCCTACAATTGACAGGCTTCCCATTCGGTCGCGGCGAGGCAATCGAAATCCCGGTTCCCAAATTGTACATGGTGGACCGGATCGTGCAGCAGAACCGCCACGTCGCGAGGCCGAGCGGGATCCCATGGCTGAACCAATTTGATGCGCTGGTTCTTTTGGCAATACGCGCCGGTTGTCAGCCTGCCGACGATGACGGTTCCGTGGCCATAGGGATGGAACCGCCGGACTGGCAAAAAGTGATCCGGGGTGGCGCGATCCCGGTGTCTTAGACGGTGGCGATGCCGATCCATGCAATTAACTCGGCGATCAGCGGCTCGAGGTCCACCGTCGGAAGCCGATCTGCCGTTTGGGCCTTTCCGGGCGCGCGCGCGCATTCCAGGACGAATTCGATGCCGCCGGAAGGGCCGCACCAGCAGTCGCGGGAAATCCGGGGCGACTGCGGTCCTGAACATGCTGCAAGGCTATCAGACCAACACCGCGCAGGCCAATGGAACAACCGGATGGCGCGTGTGGCGGCACGCCGCTTGTGCGGGCCGACAAAAGATCAGTCGCCGCCCAACTTGTGACCTTCGGTTCGAACCTCTAGATCAGGTGAAACGACGTTGCAGGCAGGACCTCATGCTGGACACGACCTTTCGCTACCTCAAATGGCCGATCATCGTGACTGCATTTGGCTTGGTGTTGAGCTTCCTGCTGGGTTGGCAGTATACTGGCAGGTTCAGTGGTGCGCTGTCGTTCCTGCTGATCGGCAGCGTGCTGGCGGTGCTGGAAATCTCGCTGTCGTTCGACAACGCGATCGTGAACGCCAACAAGCTCAAGTCGATGACGCCGGTCTGGCAGAGGCGGTTCCTGACCTGGGGCATCCTGATCGCCGTGTTCGGCATGAGGATCATTTTTCCGCTGGCCGTCGTGGCATTTGCGGCCCATATCGGCCCCTGGGCGACGCTGAAACTGGCGGTTGTCCAACCGCAGGAATATGCCCGCATCATGGATGACGCGCATATCAGCATCGCGGCCTTCGGCGGCGCGTTCCTGATGATGGTGGCGCTGAGCTATTTCATCGACGAGGCCAAGGAGATCGACTGGATCCGCATGCTCGAAGACCGGTTGCGCCGGTTGGCCAACATTCGCGGTTTGCAGATCACGCTGGTACTGATCGTGGTTCTGATCTTCGCGATGGCGGTGCCAGACCATGAAAGCGGGCGGTTTGTTTTCGCCGCTCTTTTCGGGCTTGTCGTCTTCACCCTCGTGGAGATCCTCGGGCATCTGCTGGACCGGAACGCGGAAACACGCACGGTTGTCGCGGCGGGCGGGCTGGGCGCGTTTCTCTATCTTGAAGTGCTCGATGCAAGCTTCTCGTTCGACGGGGTGATCGGGGCATTCGCACTGACACAGAACCTGTTCTTGATCGCCATCGGTCTTGGGATTGGCGCGATGTATGTTCGCTCGATGACCGTGATGCTGGTCGAAAAACAGACGCTGGCGCAATTCCGCTATCTCGAACATGGCGCGTTCTATTCGATCCTGGCGCTGTCGGTGATCATGTTCGCCCAGACTCTGGTGCACATTCATGAAATGATTACCGGACTGATCGGGGCAGCGCTGATCGGGATCGCGCTATGGTCCTCGATCCGGTACAACAGAGCGGCGGATCGGGACGAGATCGAGGCTGCGGAGTAGGCGAGCGGGGACGGGAAGCATGACCGAAGAAAGATCGGCGAAGCGGCGCAAGGACTATGCCGACCTGCGGTCGGCGCGGTGGTTTGCGCCGGATGATCTGCGGTCGTTCGGCCACCGCTCGCGGTTTCTGCAAATGGGTTACGAGAACCAGGACTGGCAGGGCAAACCGGCGATTGCGATCATCAATACCTGGTCCGAGATCAATCCCTGCCATGTGCATCTGCGCGAGCGCGCCGAATGGGTGAAACGCGGCGTATTGCAGGCCGGCGGCTTGCCGCTGGAACTGCCCGCAATGTCGCTGGCCGAGCAGTTCGTGAAGCCGACGACGATGCTCTATCGCAACATGCTGGCGATGGAAGTCGAGGAACTTCTGCGCTCGCATCCCGTCGATGGCGCGGTGTTGATGGGCGGCTGCGACAAGACCACCCCGGCGCTGGTGATGGGGGCGATCAGCATGGGGTTGCCGTTTATCTATCTGCCGGCCGGTCCGATGCTGCGCGGCAACTACGCTGGACGGGTGCTGGGATCCGGCACGGATGCGTTCAAATACTGGGACGAACGGCGTGCTGGCACGATCGACGCCGAGGAGTGGTTCGGGATCGAAGCGGGAATCGCGCGCTCTTACGGCCACTGCATGACGATGGGAACCGCCAGCACGATGACCGCGATTGCCGAGGCGATGGGGCTGTGTCTGCCCGGCGCGTCCTCGATCCCGGCGGCCGATACCGGGCATCAGCGGATGGCGGCGGCCTGCGGGCGGCGGGTGGTGGATATGGTCTGGGAAGATCTGACGCCGGATCGGATCATAACCCCGGCGGCCGTTGAAAACGCCGTCACGGTAGCGATGGCGACAGGCTGTTCGACGAATGCGATCATCCACCTGATCGCGATGGCGCGGCGGGCCGGCATTCCGCTGAACCTCGACGATCTCGACCGGGTCGGTCGGGCGACGCCGGTTCTGGCGAATGTGCGGCCCTCGGGGAAAGACTACCTGATGGAGGACTTCTATTACGCCGGCGGCTTGCGGGCGCTGATGAAGCAATTGGGCGACAAGCTGGATCGATCGGCCGTTACGGTTACCGGCGAAGGGATCGGCGCCGGGCTGGAGCGGGTGGAAGTCTACAACGACGATGTTATCCGGCCGCTCTCGAACCCGGTCTATCACGAGGGCTCTCTGGCGGTTCTGAAGGGCAATCTAGCGCCCGATGGCGCGGTGATCAAACCGGCGGCCTGCGATCCGAGGTTTCATCGGCATTCCGGTCCGGCGCTGGTCGCAGACAGCTATCCCGAACTGAAGTCGATCATCGACGATCCGGACCATCCGATGACGCCCGATACCGTGCTGGTGCTGCGCAATGCCGGTCCGCAGGGCGGGCCGGGGATGCCGGAATGGGGCATGATCCCGATGCCGAAGGCGCTGTTGAAACACGGCCACCGCGACATGGTGCGGCTCAGCGATGCGCGGATGTCGGGCACGTCCTTCGGCGCTTGCGTGCTGCATGTCGCGCCGGAAAGCTTCGTCGGCGGGCCGCTGGCACTGCTGCGGACCGGCGATATCGTGGAACTGGATATTCCGAACCGGGCGCTGAACATGAAGGTGTCGGAGGCGGAACTGGAAAAGCGCCGCTTTGCCTGGGTGGCGCCGGTGTCGGTTTATCAGCGCGGCTACGGCCAGATGTTCTCGAAACATATCGAACAGGCCGACAAGGGCTGCGATTTCGATTTTCTGCGAACCGATTTCGGCGCGCCCGTGCCGGAGCCGGATATCCATTGAGGGTGAACATGAAGGACGAGACAAGAGACCGGCTGATGGGTGTTTCAGTGGCAACCTTGGCCACGGCCCTGTTCAAGCGCGGCTTGCGCAATCAGGTCATTCAGGGCGTACTGCCGGTGGCGGTGAAGGGGCGCAACATGGTCGGACCGGCCTTTACCCTGCGCTACATTCCCGCAAGAGAGGACCGCAACGGGATCGAGGTGTTTCGCGATCCGGAACATCCTCAACGCAAGGCCATCGAGACCTGCCCGAAAGGCCATGTGCTGGTGATCGACAGCCGCAAGGATCCGCGGGCGGCGAGTGCCGGCGATATCCTGATCACCCGGCTGATGGTGCACGGCGGCGCCGGCGTCCTGACCGATGGCGGGTTTCGCGATGCCGCGGTGATCGGAGCGCTGGACATCCCGGCCTATCACGCGCGCCCGTCCAGCCCGACCAATCTGACGCTGCATGAAGCGATCGAGATCAACGGGCCGATCGGCTGCGGCGATGTCGCGGTGTTTCCGGGGGATGTGGTGGTTGGCGATGCGGATAGCGTGATCGTGATTCCGGCCGCGATTGCCGATGCGGTGGCCAGGGAAGCCGTCGAGATGACCGCCTATGAGGATTTCGTCGTCGAGCGGGTGAAGGCAGGGGCCGCGATCACCGGGCTCTATCCGGCGACCGACGAAGCGAGCCTTGACGCGTTCTCGAAATGGCGGTTGAAGAACGATCGGTAACGTACTGCAAAAAAATGTTTTCTATGCCTCCGGCGGGGATATTTCTGGACAAATGATGAGGCTTTTCCGGCGATTACGTCCCTGGGCTGCCATCAGTTCCGGACAACGGCGCGAGCCTGACCGCTGTCGTCCGGTGCGCTATGGGCGGTGCAGGTTCCTCCGGGGTATCGCTGATGATTTCGCGACCAGGGGCGGTTGGGTCGGTATCAAGGGTTGTGATTGACGTCATGTAGACCCCTGCGGAACGCCAGGTCGGTCCCGGTATTGTTTTCCCGCCCTTGCAGCCCCCGGAACGCGACACTAAGACTCCTGAAAGCATTTTGCCGCAAACCGATCTCCAGCAGCGCGAGGCACGGACATGAGAGACCCAGTAGCAGCCCTTCAGGGCTTCATAATCCCGACCGTCGAAGAGACGACGTCTCGCGGATCGATTCGATACGATATTTTCTCACGCCTGCTGAAGGAGCGGATCGTCTTCGTCTCCGGCCCGGTACATGACGAGATGGCCACGGTGATCGTGGCGCAGTTGCTGTTCCTTGAGGCGGAAAATCCGAACAAGGAGATCGCGATGTATATCAACAGCCCCGGTGGCGTCGTCACCAGCGGCTTGTCGATCTACGACACGATGCAGTACATCAAGCCGAAGATTTCCACCGTTTGCATCGGCCAGGCGGCGTCAATGGGGTCGCTGTTGCTGGCGGCGGGCGAGCCGGGGATGCGCTATTCGCTGCCCAACAGCCGGATCATGGTTCACCAGCCCTCGGGCGGCTATCAGGGTCAGGCGACGGATATCATGATTCATGCGCAGGAGACCCAGAAACTGAAGGACCGGCTGAACCAGATCTATGTCAGCCACACCGGGCAGAAACTCAAGACGGTGGAAACGGCTTTGGAGCGGGACAACTTCATGGATCCCGCCGCGGCCAAGGAGTGGGGACTGATCGACGAGATCGTGGACAGCCGCGACAAGGTGAAACCAGACGAGAAGTGACGCGAAGGATCTCCTGGGTGATCGCGCAACCACAGGGCATTTTGGCGTTGTGAACATGAATCGGCTGCCCTAGACTTGGTGTCGGGGGTGGACCAACCTGGCCGCTAGGCCTTTGACCAGGCGAACGACCTTAGGGGAATGCGATGGCAACGAACTCCGGCGACAGCAAGAACACTCTTTACTGCTCGTTCTGCGGCAAGAGTCAGCATGAAGTCCGCAAACTGATCGCCGGCCCTACGGTGTTCATCTGTGATGAATGCGTCGAGCTTTGCATGGACATCATTCGCGAAGAAACCAAGTCGGCAGGGCTGAAATCCTCTGACGGGGTGCCGACGCCGAAAGATATCTGTGACGTGCTGGACGATTACGTGATCGGACAGAGCCATGCCAAGAAGGTGCTCTCGGTTGCGGTCCACAATCACTACAAGCGTTTGAACCACGTCGCCAAGACCAGCGATATCGAACTGGCGAAATCCAATATCCTGCTGATCGGCCCCACCGGCTGCGGCAAGACGCTGCTGGCGCAAACGCTGGCGCGGATTCTAGATGTGCCGTTCACCATGGCCGATGCGACCACATTGACCGAGGCCGGTTATGTGGGCGAGGACGTCGAGAACATCATCCTGAAGCTGTTGCAGGCCAGCGAATACAATGTCGAACGCGCGCAACGCGGCATCGTCTATATCGACGAGGTCGACAAGATCACCCGCAAGTCTGACAACCCCTCGATCACCCGCGATGTGTCGGGCGAGGGCGTCCAGCAGGCGCTTTTGAAGATCATGGAGGGCACCGTGGCATCGGTGCCGCCACAGGGCGGACGCAAGCATCCGCAGCAGGAATTCCTGCAAGTGGACACAACGAATATCCTGTTCATTTGCGGCGGCGCCTTTTCGGGGCTTGAAAAGATCATAGCGCAGCGCGGCAAGGGATCTTCGATCGGCTTCGGCGCCGATGTGAAGGACAATGACAGCCGTGGCGTGGGCGAGCTGTTCACCGAGCTGGAACCCGAGGATCTGCTGAAATTCGGCCTGATCCCCGAATTCGTCGGCCGTTTGCCGGTCATCGCGACGCTCGAGGATCTGGACGAGGATGCGCTGGTCACGATCCTGACCAAGCCCAAGAACGCGCTGGTCAAACAGTATCAGCGCCTGTTCGAGCTGGAGAGCACCGAACTCAGCTTTACCGAGGATGCGCTGACCGCAATCGCCAAGCGCGCCATAGCACGCAAGACCGGCGCCCGTGGGCTGCGGTCGATCATGGAAGACATCCTGCTGGACACGATGTTCGATCTGCCCGGAATGGACAGCGTCGAAGAGGTCGTGGTCAACGAAGAGGCTGTGAATGCCGGCTCGCCGCCGCTGATGATCCATGCAGATCCGAAAAAGGAATCGGCCACCGCAGGCTAGGCGCGATGCCCGTTCGCCACATCTCTTCCGGGTCGCCCTTCGAAGCCGAGATCGGGTATTCGCGCGCGGTCGTTGCGGACGGATGGATTTTCGTCTCGGGCACGACGGGTTATGATTATGCCACGATGGAGATGCCCGACAGCATCGAGGATCAGTGTCGCAACACGCTGGCCACCATCGCCAAGGCGCTGGCTGAGGCCGGGGCCGGCTTGAACGATGTCGTTCGGGTGCGCTACATCCTGCCAGATGGTGGCTTGTTTCCCAGATGCTGGCCGATCCTGAACGCGGCTTTCGCCACTGCCCGGCCTGCCGCCACGATGATCGAGGCGCGGCTAATGGAGCCTGAAATGAAGATCGAGATCGAGGTAACGGTGCGGATGCCCGGCTGACACCGAAATCCGGCCTTGCCTGTCCAGCAATCAGTTTTCATGGCTTTTCAAGCATCCCCGCCAGAGGCGCTGCCGACGCCATCCCGCGATACGGGGTTGCTTGGCACTGGACCTTGCGCGGCGCTTGGTCCATATCTGATCCGACCAATACCGGAGGCACCCGATGGGCATTCTCAGAAACATTCTGCGCGTTTTCACCTGGTGGGACGGCCAGACGCTGAACACCCAACTGTTCACCTGGCGCAAGGGCGTGAAGGTCGGCGAAGATATGCAGGGCAACATCTTTTACACCAACAAGGACGGTACTCGTCGCTGGGTGATCTACAATGGCGAGGCCGAGGCAAGCCGGGTATCGCCGGACTGGCACGGCTGGCTGCATCACACGTTTCAGAAACCGCCGAGCAAGACCCCGCTGCCGCACAAGTCGTGGGAAAAGCCGCATGTCGAGAACCTGACAGGTACGGCGATGGCCTATGCGCCACCGGGTTCGATCCGCCGGCTGCAACCCGCCGAGCGGAGCGATTACGAGGCCTGGCGGCCGGAATAGATCCTGATGGCGGAAAGCACCACAGAGGTTCTGGTTGGCGGCGCGGTTCTGGCTGTGGCGGTAGGGTTTGTCGTCTATGCTGGGCAGATGACCGGGTTTTCGGGCAGGACGGCGGCGCAGGAATTCACTGCCTCGTTCCGGTCGATAGAAGGTGTGTCCGTCGGCACGGATGTGAGGATGGCGGGCGTCAAGGTGGGCGCGGTGACGGCGCTGGACCTTAATCCGGAAACCTTCCGCGCCGATGCGCGGTTCACGGTCGCTGACAGGATCGCTCTGCCCGACGATTCGGCTGTCATCGTGTCCTCGGAAGGTTTGCTGGGCGGCAATTTCGTTGAAATCCTGCCGGGCGGATCGCCGTTCAACCTCGAACCCGGCGCAGAGATCGAGGATACTCAAGGCGCGGTCAGCCTGGTCTCGCTGTTGCTGAAATTCGTGACCGGCGAGCAGAGTGCCGAATGAGGCTTGTCTGTGCCCTTTCCGCCTTTTGCCTGCTGTCGGGCCTGTCGCCGGTGCTTGCGCAAGAGGCGTTGACCGCGCCCCAAGGTGCGATGTTGCGGGCGATGGACAAAATCTCGGGCGATGTCGTCGATTTCGATCTGACGCCCGGCCAGACCAAGCAATTGGGTCGGATCCAGGTCACGTTGGGAGAGTGCCGCTATCCGGTTGAAAACCCCACCGGCAACGCTTTCGCCTATCTGGTGATCCGCAATGCCGGTGTCGAAGAGCCCAGTTTCACCGGTTGGATGATTGCAGCGAGCCCGGCGTTGAATGCGCTCGATCATCCGCGCTATGACGTCTGGGTATTGGGTTGTATCACGTCCTGAGCGGATTGTGGCGCTGACAGTGCGGTGATGTCGGCAGGAAGCAGCAGCGCCTCCTCAAGCCGGCAGAGATAGTCCTGACGATCTATTTCCTGCCCGCCGAGGCTGCGCAGATGCGGCGTGATGAACTGAGTGTCAAAGAGCGTGAAGCCGGTCCGGCGCAGCCGGTCGGTCAGGTAGGCCAGCGCCACTTTCGAGGCGTCGGAGCGGCGCGAGAACATGCTTTCTCCGAAAAACGCGCCACCAATTGCCACCCCGTAGACGCCGCCCACCATCTCGTCGCCGATCCAGACTTCTTGCGAATGCGCATGGTCCCGCCTGTGCAGTTCCAGATAAAGTTCGAAGATCGTGTCATTGATCCAAGTCTCGTCGCGGTCGGCGCAGCCCCGGACCGTGGCGGCGAAATCGGAGTCGAACCTTGTATGGAACCGGCCCGACAGGATCACCCGGCGCAAGCTGCGTGAGATGTGAAAACGATCCAGCGGCAGGATGCCGCGGCGGCTGGGATCGACCCAGAAGATTTCCGGATCGTCCTGACTTTCGGCCATTGGAAAGATGCCCGAGGCATAGGCCTGCAGCAACAGTTCCGGCGTCAGCTCGGGCTCATCCATCGTCCGGCACGATCCAGATCAGGCGGTCAGGTTGCGTTCCAGCCACTTTTCCAGCCAGTGGATATTGTAATTGCCCGATTGAATATCCGGCTCTTCCAGAAGCTGATGGAAGAGCGGGATCGTTGTGTCGATGCCGTCGACGATCAGTTCGCCCAAGGCGCGTTTCAGCCGTGCTATGGCCTCGGGGCGGTCGCGGCCGTGGACGATCAGCTTGCCGATCAGGCTGTCGTAGTAGGGCGGGATCGAATACCCGTCATAAAGTGCCGAATCGACGCGGACGCCCAGCCCGCCGGGAGCGTGATACTGGCTGATCCGACCCGGAGAGGGCGAGAAGCTTGGTAATTTCTCGGCGTTGATGCGGACCTCGATCGCATGGCCGTTGATCACCAGATCATCCTGACCGAACGACATCGGCAGGCCTTCGGCGACGCGGATCTGTTCGCGTACAAGGTCGATGCCGAAGATTGCCTCGGTCACCGGATGTTCGACCTGAAGCCGCGTGTTCATCTCGATGAAATAGAATTCGCCGTCCTCGAACAGAAACTCGATCGTGCCGGCGCCGATATATTCGATCGACCCGACGGCATCGGCGCAGATCCTGCCGATCCGCTCTCGCTGTTCCTGGGTAATGACCGGGCCCGGGGCCTCTTCCAGCACCTTTTGGTGACGGCGCTGCAAAGAGCAGTCGCGTTCGGCCAGATAGACCGCGTTGCCCTTGCCGTCACCGAAGACCTGCACCTCTATATGGCGCGGCTTTTGCAGGTATTTCTCGATATAGACCTCGTCGTTGCCGAAGGCCGCCTTCGCCTCTGACCGGGCGGTGCGGAAGGCGTTGTCGAGTTCCTTGTCGTTCTTGGCCAGCTTCATGCCGCGGCCGCCGCCGCCCGCGGTAGCCTTGATGATCAGGGGGTAGCCGATATCGTCGGCGGTCTTGCGCGCCTCTTCCAGCGTCGCGACGCCGCCGGCGGAGCCGGGGACGCAGGGGATGCCCAGTCGCTTGACGGTGTCCTTGGCGGTGATCTTGTCGCCCATGATGCGGATATGTTCGGCCGAGGGACCGATGAAAGTCAGGTCGTGATCCTCGACGATCTGAACGAAGTTGGCGTTCTCCGACAAGAAGCCGTAACCCGGATGGATGGCCTGCGCGCCGGTGATCTCGCAGGCCGAGATGATAGCCGGAAACGACAGGTAGCTTTGCGAAGCGGGCGGCGGGCCGATGCAGACAGCCTCGTCCGCCATTCGGACATGCATCGCGTCACTGTCGGCGGTGGAATGGACCGCGACAGACTGGATGCCCATCTCGCGGCAGGCGCGGATCACCCGAAGCGCGATTTCACCGCGATTGGCAATCAGGATTTTTTCGAACATTGCGCCGGCCCTATTCGATGATCATCAGCGGCGCGCCGTATTCGACGGGGTCGCCATCGGCGACGAGGATGCGCTTGACGGTGCCGGCATGGGGGGCGTGGATGTGGTTCATCGTCTTCATCGCCTCGACGATCAGCAGCGAGTCGCCTTCGGCCACCGTGTCGCCGACCTTAACGAAAGCCGGCGTGCCGGGTTCAGCCTGCAGATAGACCGTACCGACCATCGGCGAGGTCACGGCGCCGGGATGCTTGGCCGGATCGTCGCCGTTGTCGGCGGCGGGAGCTGCGCCCTGTGGCGCGGCGGCGGCGGCAGGCGTGGCGGGGGGCGAAGGCATCGGAGCCGCCGCCTGCTGCACCACCTGCTTGGCGCGGCTGACCCGCACGTTGAGCTTGTCGGCCTCGCCATATTCGCGCTTGACCTCAAGCTCGGTCAGATCGTTCTGATTCAGAAGCTCCGCCAGAGCCTTGATGAAATCCACGTCCGCGTTGGTGTTCTGTTTAGCCATGCCATCCTCGACCGGTTTCACGCCTGTCTGGTGCAGGCTTCCTACCTGGCCGCTTATACGCGAGGTGGGGATAGGTGAAAAGCAGGCTTTGGCAGATTGTTGCGGGCGGCCGCGGCAGGGGGGCAAAAGGAAGTGCGTAACGCCAGAAAATTTACCAGTTGATAAAATTTCAGACTGTGGCAAGCTCAGAGTCAAGGATGGCAGTCTCGGGGAGGGTTCGATGGCCAACAGCCAGATGACGCGCGGCATTGCAGCGGGACGGTTGCCGGCAGAGGTGATTGCCGGGAATTTCTCGGATCTGCATCCGCCACTTGATCCGCACGAGGCGGCGGTGGCAGCCGATCGCTGTTATTTCTGCCATGATGCGCCCTGCATGACGGCGTGCCCGACCTCCATCGACATACCGCTGTTCATTCGCCAGATTCAGACCGGCACACCGGAATCTGCGGCCAAGACGATCCTTGATCAGAACATCCTGGGTGGCATGTGCGCGCGGGTCTGCCCGACCGAGACGCTGTGCGAAGAGGTCTGCGTGCGCGAGGTGGCCGAGGGCAAGCCGGTGCTGATCGGTCAGTTGCAACGCTATGCGACCGATACGCTGATGGCGGACGGGGTGCATCCGTTTGCCCGCGCGGCGCCGACCGGCAAGCGGGTGGCTGTGGTGGGGGCGGGGCCGGCGGGTCTGGCCTGTGCGCACCGGCTGGCGATGAAGGGTCACGACGTCGTGGTTTACGACGCGCGCCAGAAACCGGGCGGCCTCAATGAATACGGGATCGCCAGCTACAAGACTGTCGGCGGCTTTGCACAGGCCGAGGTCGACTGGCTGCTGCAGATCGGCGGGATAACGATGGAATTGGGAAAAGCCCTGGGCGACGGGCTGTCGCTGGATGGCTTGCGCGACGGCTTCGACGCGGTGTTTCTTGGTATCGGACTGGCGGGTGTGAATGCGTTGCGCGCCGAGGGTGAGGACCGCGAGGGTGTCCGCGATGCGGTGGACTTCATCGCCGAACTGCGACAGTCGGACGATCTGACAAGCCTGCCTGTGGGCCGCAATGTCGTGGTCATCGGCGGCGGCATGACGGCGGTCGATGCGGCGGTGCAGTCGAAGCTGCTCGGCGCGCAGACCGTCACAATCGCCTACCGGCGCGGACAACAGCAGATGGCCGCCTCGGTATTCGAACAGGATCTGGCGGCGTCGCGCGGGGTTCGCATCCTGTGCAACGTGATGCCGGTCGCTGTGCAAGACGGCGAGATCGAGTTGGAGTATACTGCCCAAGAGGCAGGCGCGCTGAAAGGCACCGGGGAACGGTTCCGGATTGTCGCCGATCAGGTGTTCAAGGCGATTGGGCAGCGGCTTGACGGCGCCCCGGACGGGCTGAAGATCGAGGCCGGCAAGATCGCCGTTTCCGACGATGGCAAGACCTCGATCACGGGCGTCTGGGCCGGCGGGGACTGCGCCAGCGGCGGCGACGATCTGACGGTGACGGCAGTGGCCGAAGGGCGTGACGCGGCCGAGGACATCGACCGCGCGCTGCGAAGCTGAGCCCGACCGGGCGCGGCACCGGGCGCGGCAGTGGACGTGTAAAGGAGAGGGTCATGGCTGATCTGACAAGCAACTTCGTGGGGATCAGGTCCCCCAATCCGTTCTGGCTGGCCTCGGCGCCGCCTACGGACAAGGAATACAACGTCCGCCGCGCTTTCGAGGCGGGCTGGGGCGGGGTGGTCTGGAAAACCCTGGGCGAAGACGGCCCGCCGGTGGTCAATGTCAACGGGCCACGCTACGGCGCGATCTGGGGCGCGGACCGGCGCTTGCTGGGGCTTAACAATATCGAACTGATCACCGACCGGCCGCTAGAGGTTAACCTGCGCGAGATCAAGGCGGTGAAGCGGGACTATCCCGATCGCGCGGTTGTCGTCTCGATCATGGTGCCCTGCGAGGAGGCGGCCTGGAAAGCGATCCTGCCGCTGGTCGAAGAGACCGGCGCGGACGGTATCGAACTGAATTTCGGCTGTCCGCACGGGATGAGCGAGCGCGGCATGGGGGCGGCAGTCGGTCAGGTGCCCGAATATATCGAAATGGTGGCGCGCTGGTGCAAGCAGAACACAAGGATGCCGGTGATCGTCAAGCTGACGCCGAACATCACCGATGTCCGCAAGCCTGCACGGGCGGCGAAGGCGGGTGGGGCCGATGCGGTTTCACTGATCAACACGATCTCGTCGATCACTTCGGTGAACCTGGACACGATGTCTCCGGAACCGTCGATCGACGGCAAGGGCAGCCACGGCGGCTATTGCGGCCCGGCGGTCAAGCCGATCGCGCTGAACATGGTGGCAGAAATCGCGCGGGATCCCGAAACCGCAGACCTTCCGATCTCTGGTATCGGCGGTGTCACGACGTGGCGCGACGCGGCGGAGTTTCTGGCGCTTGGCGCGGGCAATGTGCAGGTCTGCACGGCGGCGATGACCTATGGCTTCAAGATTGTGCAGGAGATGATCTCGGGCCTGTCGCAATGGATGGACGAGAAGGGTCACGCGACGGTGGCCGATATCGTCGGTCGCGCGGTGCCGAATGTCACCGACTGGCAGTATCTGAACCTGAACTATGTCACCAAGGCGCGGATCAATCAGGATGAGTGCATCAAGTGCGGCCGCTGCTACATCGCCTGCGAGGATACCAGCCATCAGGCGATCACGATGTCACCCGATCGCCTCTTCGAGGTTCAGGACGACGAATGCGTCGCCTGCAACCTGTGCGTCGAGGTCTGCCCGGTCGAGGGCTGCATCACGATGGAGGCGATGACCCCCGGAACGGTTGATCCGCGAACCGGGCGCGTGGTCCAGAAGGACTATGCCAACTGGACTACGCATCCGAACAATCCCGCGACGGTCAAGGCTGCCGAGTAGATCAGGCTTCGCGGCTGAAGGGTTCGGCCAGGCGCGGGCTGCCATTCGCCTCGGTCGCCGGGTCGATCCTTGGCGGCTCGGCGGGGGTCGGCGACGGAAGCTCTGGCGCGACGGCATGCAGGTCGCGGGCCTTCTCCCGTGCGGCCTCGACCCGCTTGATCACGCTTTGCAGATCGGTCTCCAGTTCCAGCAAACTCGCCTCGAAGGCTGGCGGCGGGCCGGGCATCGGGTCGAGCGCGGGGGGTCGCCTGGGCACGACATCAGGGTCGCGCGACCGGCTGTGATCGGTTGCTGTTCCGCTGGACCGGCTGTCTTCAAGGGCGGGTATGGCGGGCCGGGGCGGCTGTGGCGAAGGCCTTGCCGCATGGCTGGCCGGGCCGATGGAATTCAGGCCGAAACTGTCCGACATTTCATGCTCCATGAATGGAGCCCCCACGCAGGGACGATAAACCAACCCATCGTCGGATGTGTTAACATTCCCCAAAAGTTAACTTTTCGGTTACTTGGGGGTTAACACCCGGCGATAGAATGTTTCCAGAAACGCCGAAGCGGCTTCGAAATGCTCGTCCCTCTCGGGTTGCAATATGCCGCGCACCTGAACGTCGAAATCGGCATAGTGCTGGGTTGTGGACCAGATCGAGAAGATCAGGTGGTGCGGGTCGATCTCGGCCAATTTGCCGTCCCCGGCCCAGCCCCGGATCAGCTCTGCCTTGTCGTTCACCAGGTTGCGCAAGGGCCCCTTGATCTGATCGGCGATATGCGGCGCGCCCTGCACGATCTCGTTCGCGAAAAGCCGGCTTTCGCGGGGATAGACGCGGGCCATTTCCAGTTTGCGCAGGACATAGGCCACGATCTCGTCCACCGGATTGCCGTCCTTGTCCATTTCCTTCAGCGGATCGATCCAGGTATCCATCAGCCCCATCAGAAGGGCGGTGTGGATCGCCTCTTTCGACGGGAAATAGTAAAGCAGGTTCGGCTTGGAAAGCCCCGCGGCCTGCGCGATCTGATCCAGCGTCGTTCCGCGGAAGCCATGCTGGGAAAACACCTCCAGCGCCGCCTCGAGGATTGCCAACGTGTTCTTCTTCTGGATGCGGGTCTTGGGGCGGGACATGTCCATGATAAATCCTGTGCGCACTCATCAAAATAGCCCGTTCCGGGTGGCCTTCAATCCGTTGTGGCAGGCCCGTCGCCCCGCAGCGGGCCGAAATCCTTGACTGCCCTTTAGGCTCTGCTAGCGTGTTCCTGACCATTTGGTCAAACTCTTTTTCGGTGCCCGGGATGCACCGCCCGATAACCGGCGAAACACAAAGGGTCTTGAATGACACGCGCCGCTGCCCGCGCCAGCCAGATGATCGACGATGACCGCGTCCGCGTTACCCGCTTCGAATTCGCGCCGGGCGCCGAAACCGGCTGGCATGTGCATTGGCATGATTATGTCATCACGACAGTCACCGATTGTCGTATGATGCTGGAAGAACCCGGTGGACACACCCGAGAGGTGGCGCTGCCTGCGGGCAGTGTCTATCGCCGGGACAAGGGGGTCGAGCATAATGTGATCAATGGCGGGGACGCGCCGATGTCCTTCGTCGAACTGGAACTGAAATAGGAGAACCGTCATGGCCGCCCCCGGAGAAAACCTGAAAGTCAACGGCGATCGTCTTTGGGACAGCCTGATGGAGATGGCCAAGATCGGGCCCGGTGTCGCCGGCGGCAACAATCGCCAGACCCTGACCGATGCCGATGGCGAGGGCCGCAAGCTCTTTGCCAAATGGTGTGACGAGGCCGGGCTGAGCATGGGCGTCGACCAGATGGGCACGATGTTCGCGCGCCGCGAAGGCGAGGACCCGGACGCGCTGCCGGTCTATGTCGGCAGCCATCTGGATACCCAGCCCACAGGGGGCAAGTATGATGGGGTTCTTGGCGTTCTGGGCGGGCTTGAGATCATCCGCACACTCAACGATCTCGGCATCAAGACCAAGCATCCGATCGTCGTCACCAACTGGACCAACGAGGAGGGCACCCGGTTCGCGCCCGCCATGCTGGCAAGCGGCGTCTTCGCCGGGATGCACGAGCAGGACTGGGCCTACGGGCGCGAGGATGCCGAGGGCAAGACCTTCGGCGAGGAGCTGGAGCGGATCGGCTGGAAGGGAGAGGAAAAGGTCGGCGAGCGCAAGATGCACGCCTTCTTCGAGCTGCATATCGAACAGGGTCCGATCCTGGAAGCGGAAGGCAAGGATATCGGCGTCGTCACCCACGGCCAGGGCCTGTGGTGGCTGGAGATCCGGCTGACCGGCAAGGACGCGCATACCGGCTCGACGCCGATGGACATGCGGGTCAATGCCGGACTCGGCATGGCGATGATCACCGAAGCCGTGCACCGGATCGCGATGGCGCACCAGCCGAATGCGGTGGGGGCTGTGGGGCAGGCGAATGTCTATCCCAATTCGCGCAACGTGATCCCGGGAAAGGCGGTGTTCACCGTCGATTTCCGCTCGCCCGATCTTGCCAAGCTGACCTCGATGCGCGAGCAGCTGGAACTGGCCGCCGAGCAGATCGCCCGCGATCTGGGGCTGGGGATCGAGATCGAACCGACGGGGCATTTCGACCCGGTGACGTTTGACGAAGGCTGTGTGACCGCGGTCCGCAACGCCGCCGAGCGGCTGGGCTATTCACATCTCGATATGGTCTCGGGTGCCGGGCATGACGCCTGCTGGATCAACCGCGTCGCGCCGACCGCGATGGTGTTCTGCCCCTGCGTCGACGGGCTGAGCCATAACGAGGCCGAGGAGATCTCCAAGGAATGGGCCACGGCGGGCGCGGATGTGCTGATGCATGCGGTGGTCGAGACAGCGGAGGTTGTGGGGTGAGTATTCCGACACAATGGAGTGTCATCAAAGCCCTTCGCAATGGCGCTATCTTTGGAGGTATATATATTCTCGCAAAGGAAGCGCTGGTCGATGGTCGCGGATCAGACATCCCGATTGCGGAAGGCTTAGGCTTGGTCGTTGGCGCGGCCACTGGCGGAGCGCTAATGTTTGGGCTGGTTGCGGCAATTAGAAATTGGGCTGCTGGCGGCAGTAGGAAATAAATTCAGAAAGTAGCGAGATCAAAAACATGACCACAGTCATCAAGAACGGAACCATCGTCACCGCCGATCTGACCTACAAGGCCGATGTACTGGTCGACAAGGGCAAGATCACCGAGATCGGGCAGGGCCTCAAAGGCGATGAAGAACTCGACGCCACCGGCTGCTACGTGATGCCCGGCGGGATCGATCCCCACACGCATCTGGAAATGCCGTTCATGGGGACCTACTCGACCGATGATTTCGAGAGCGGCACCCGCGCGGCATTGGCGGGCGGCACCACGATGGTGGTGGATTTCGCGCTGCCGGCCCCGCAGCAGGGCCTGCATGACGCGCTGCAGATGTGGCACAACAAGTCGGGGCGGGCGAATTGTGATTACAGCTACCACATGGCGGTGACTTGGTGGGGCGAACAGGTGTTCAACGAGATGAAGACCGTGATCGAGAAGGAAGGCATCACCACCTTCAAGCATTTCATGGCCTACAAGGGCGCGCTGATGGTCAATGACGACGAGATGTATGCCAGCTTCAAGCGGATTGCAGAGCTTGGCGGCATTGCAATGGTCCATGCCGAGAATGGCGACGTGGTGGCGGAGCTCAGCGCGAAACTGCTGGCCGACGGCAATACCGGGCCAGAGGCGCATGCCTATTCCCGCCCGCCGCAGGTCGAGGGCGAGGCGACCAACCGGGCGATCATGATCGCCGACATGACCGGCGTGCCGCTTTATGTCGTGCATACCTCCTGCGAGGACAGCCACGAGGCGATCCGCCGGGCGCGGATGCAGGGCAAGCGGGTCTGGGGCGAGCCGCTGATCCAACATCTGACGCTGGACGAAAGCGAGTATTTCAACACCGACTGGGACCATGCCGCGCGCCGCGTGATGTCGCCGCCGTTTCGCAACAAGCAGCATCAGGACTCGCTTTGGGCCGGGTTGCAGTCGGGGTCATTGTCGGTCGTGGCGACGGATCATTGCGCCTTCACCACCGAGCAGAAGCGGTTCGGAGTAGGCGATTTCACCAAGATCCCGAATGGCACCGGGGGCCTTGAGGACCGGATGCCGATGCTCTGGACGCATGGCGTGAATACCGGGCGGCTGACGCCCAACGAATTCGTGGCCGTCACATCAACGAGCGCCGCCAAGATATTGAATTGTTATCCGAAAAAAGGCGCGATCCTTGTCGGTTCGGATGCCGATATCGTGGTCTGGGACCCCGAGAAGGAAAAGACCATCAGCGCCAGCTCGCAGCAATCGGCGATTGATTACAACGTGTTCGAGGGCAAGAAGGTGAAGGGCCTGCCGCGCTTCACGCTGACCCGCGGCCATGTGGCAGTGCATGATGGCGAGATCCGGACCAAGGAGGGCCACGGCGAATTCGTCCGGCGCGGGGCGAACGGCAACGTGAACAAGGCATTGTCGGCCTGGAAGGACCTGACCGCGCCAAGGCCGGTGGAACGGACGGGTATCCCGGCAACGGGGGTTTGAGGGGCAAGCGGCTTCGGGAACGACCGGGGCTGAAAGGGGATACGTGAACGAACCTGTAATCGAGGCGCGCGACCTGAACCTGACATTCGAGACGAATGACGGGCCGGTTCACGCGCTCAAGGATGTGAACCTGACGATCGGCAAGGGGGATTTCGTGTCCTTCATCGGGCCGTCGGGCTGTGGCAAGACGACATTCCTGCGGGTGATCGCGGGGCTGGAAGAGGCCACCGGAGGCAGCGTGACCGTCAACGGGAAGAGCCCGGACGAGGCGCGGCGGTCCCGCGCCTATGGCTATGTGTTTCAGGCGGCGGGGCTTTATCCCTGGCGCACCATCGCGGGCAATGTCAAACTGCCGCTGGAGATCATGGGCTTCGACCGGGCCGAGCAGGCTCGGCGGGTGCAGAAAGTGCTGGACCTTGTTGATCTGGCGGGATTCGAAAAGAAGTTTCCCTGGCAGTTGTCGGGCGGCATGCAGCAGCGGGCAAGCATCGCCCGGGCGCTGGCCTTCGACGCCGACATCCTTCTGATGGACGAACCGTTCGGGGCGCTCGACGAGATCGTGCGCGACCATCTGAACGAGCAGCTTCTGGAACTGTGGGCGCGGACCGAAAAGACCATCGGCTTCGTGACCCATTCGATCCCCGAGGCGGTCTACCTGTCGACGCGGATCGTGGTGATGTCGCCGCGGCCGGGGCGGATCACCGACGTGATCGAAAGCCCGCTGCCGAGGGAGCGACCGCTCGACATCCGAGACAGCAAGGAATTCATCGAGGTGGCGCACCGGGTGCGCGAAGGCTTGCGGGCGGGGCACGACGATGAGTGAGGCGCAGCCATGAAGTCGGTCGTGCCGATCCTGACCGTGGTCGCGGGTATCTTGATGATCTGGTACGGTGCGGCGGTCTGGCTGAACGCGCAATGGACCTATGACCAGGCGGCGCGCGCCGGTATCGAGGTCGGGTTCGGCGATGTGGTGCGCGATGCGATGGTGCAGGATCGCCCGGTGATACCGGCCCCGCACCAGGTGGCGGTGGAACTTTACGATACGGTGATCGACAAGAACATCACCTCGAGGCGCAGCCTTGTCTATCACGGCTGGATCACCGTGAGCGCGACCTTGCTGGGCTTCGTGTTCGGCACCGGTCTTGGCATCCTGCTGGCAGTGGGCATCGTTCATAACCGGGCGATGGACATGAGCGTCATGCCCTGGGCCATTGCCAGTCAGACGATCCCCATCCTTGCGATCGCACCGATGATCATCGTGGTGCTGAATTCGGTCGGAATACAGGGCATCGTGCCGAAGGCGATCATCAGCGCCTATCTGTCGTTCTTCCCGGTGGTCGTGGGCATGGTCGCAGGCCTGCGCAGCCCCGATGTGATGCAGCTGGATCTGATGCGCACCTATCATGCCAGCCGCGCCCAGATGTTCTGGAAGCTGCGGCTGCCTTCCTCGATGCCGTATCTTTTCACCTCGCTGAAGGTCGGCATCGCCGCATCGCTGGTGGGCGCGATCGTTGGCGAGTTGCCGACCGGGGCCGTTTCGGGCCTTGGCGCGCGGCTGTTGTCGGGATCGTATTACGGGCAGACGGTACAGATCTGGTCGGCGCTGATTGCGGCCGCGGTGGTTGCGGCGGCGCTGGTCGGGTTGATCGGGATCGCGCAGCGGCTGACGTTGCGGCGCATGGGGATGGGCCAATGACACATCATGCGCCTGCGAAAACCGATCGAGGGACCGTCTGGCCCCCGGCCCGCCCCGAGGATACTTCCGAACTGAAAAAACCGGGAGGTCCGGCATGGGCTGGGTGATCTTCTCGGTGCTGTTCTGGTTCGCAGCCTGGGCGTTGAACGGCTGGCTGTCGACCTCGGTCTGGGCGGCGACGCGGGTCGTGCGGTTGATGGTGCCGGCGATATTCGGGATCACCATTCTGGTGGTCTGGGAGGGGCTGGTGCGAGGGCTGCAGGTGCCGGGCGTGATCCTGCCGCCGCCCTCGGTCATTGGCGCGACGATCGCCGAGAAGGTGCCGGTTCTGTGGGAGGATTTCGTGCAGACCTTCGTCAAGGGTGCCTTGTCGGGCTATGCGATGGGCTGCGGAGCGGCGTTCCTGATCGCGATCGGGATCGATCGCTCGGCGTTCTTGCAGCGCGGGCTGCTGCCGGTTTCCAGCTTTATCGCCGCCTTGCCGATCATCGGCACGGCGCCGATCATGGTAATGTGGTTCGGCTTCGACTGGCACTCGAAGGCGGCGGTCGTGGTGGTGATGGTGTTCTTCCCGATGCTGGTCAATACCGTGCAGGGGTTGGCCGGTACCGACGCGATGCAGCGCGACCTGATGCGGACATATGGTGCAAGCTACTGGCAGACGCTGGTCAAGCTGCGCCTGCCCGCGGCGATGCCATTCATCTTCAACGGCCTCAAGATCGCGACGACTCTGGCGCTGATCGGGGCCATCGTGGCCGAGTTCTTCGGCTCGCCGATTCGCGGCATGGGGTTCCGGATTTCGACCGAAGTCGGTCGGTTGGGGCTTGATATGGTTTGGGCAGAGATTACCGTGGCGGCGATTGCGGGATCCGCATTCTATGGAATCGTCGCCTTGATAGAGAAGGGGGTCACGTTCTGGCATCCCTCGCAAAGACGCGGACGATAAAGGGTTCAACACTGGAGGAGTGAGAGATGAGAAAGATACTGACAACAGCACTGGCGACAGGAATGCTGGCAGGTGCTGCCGGCGCCGCCGATGACCTGACGCTGCAGTTGAAATGGGTCACCCAGGCACAGTTCGCGGGCTATTACGTGGCCAAGGATCAGGGTTTTTATGACGACGAAGACCTGAACGTCACCATCAAGGCCGGCGGCCCGGACATCGCGCCGGTGCAGGTGCTTATGGGGGGCGGCGCCGATGTGATGGTGGACTGGCTGCCCTCGGCCTTGGCCGCGCGTGAGCAGGGGGCGCCGATCGTGAACATCGCCCAGCCGTTCAAGTCGTCGGGGCTGATGCTGACCTGTCTGAAAGAGCACGGCATCGAAAGCCCGGCGGATTTTCCGGGCAATACCCTGGGCACCTGGTTCTTCGGCAACGAGATCCCGCTTTTTTCGTGGATGGGCAAGCTGGGATATCCGACCGACGGATCCGAGGGTGGCGTGACGATCCAGAAGATCAACTTCAACGTCGATCCGCTGCTGCAAAAGCAGGTCGAGTGCGCCACGACGATGACCTACAACGAATATTGGCAGGTGATCGACGCCGGGCTGACGCCGGACGATCTGGTGGTGTTCAAGTACGAGGATGAGGGGATTTCGACGCTGGAGGACGGGCTTTATACGACCGAGGCCAATCTTCAGGACCCCGAGATGGTGGACAAGCTCACCCGTTTCGTTCGCGCTTCGATGAAGGGCTGGAAATGGGCGGAAGAGAACCCGGATGCCGCTGCCGACATCGTGCTTGAGAATGACGAGACCGGGGCGCAGACCGAGAAGCACCAGCGCCGGATGATGGGCGAGATTGCCAAGCTGACGGCAGGATCGAACGGCGCGCTGGACCCGGCGGATTTCGACCGGACGGTCGAGGTGCTGCTGTCGTCTGGCGCCGATCCGGTGATCGCGGCGGATCCGGGCGAGGCGGCCTGGACGCATGTCATCACGGATGCGGCGCTGAACTGAGGCGTGACGCCGGTCCGAAACGCGGTGCGGGGCCTTCGGGCCCCGCATTTTTTAGTTTGCGCCCTCAAGCGCCTGCGCCTTCGGCGAGGATATTTGTGAACGAAAGACGAAAGGTTTGCGATGAATCTGGGCGTTTGGCTGGCGCGGGTGGCGCAGATTTCGCCGGAGCGGCCGGCCTTGTTTCAGGGGGCGGATCCAGTCGCCGATTACGGGGCGTTTCATGCCCGCGCGGCGGCGGTTGCCGGGGCGCTGCAGGTGCGCGGGATCGGGCCGGGCGACCGGGTGGCAATCTTCATGAAGAACGTGCCGGACTATCTGATCGTGCAATATGGCATCTGGTACGCCGGTGCCGTGGCCGTGCCGGTCAATGCCAAGCTGCATGGCCGGGAGCTGGCGTGGATTGCCGAGGACGCGGCGGCGGCGCTGATATTCGCGACGCCGGACCTGGCAAACGATCTGGCAAAGATCGAACTGCAGTGCCCCGTCATCGACGTGGCTGGGGCGGATTATGCGGAGATGCGCGCGGCCCCGCCATTGACCGAGGTCGCCCATCGGGCCGAGGATGACCTGGCCTGGCTCTTTTATACCTCGGGCACGACCGGCAAGCCCAAGGGCGTGATGATCACGCATGGGATGCTGGTGGCGATGTCTCTGTCCTATCAGGTCGATGCGGATTTAGTGCGGGCCGGGGATGCGGCGCATTACGCAGCCCCGCTCAGCCACGGCGCGGGGATCTACAACATGATGCATGTGCGCCCAGGAGCGCGGCATGTGTTTCCGGCCTCGGGCGGGTTCGAGCCGCGCGAAATCTTCGATCTGGGGCGGGTCTTCGGCTCGGTCCACATGTTTGCCGCGCCGACGATGGTCAAGCGCTTGACCGAGGCCGCGAAGGCCACCGGCGAAACCGGCGAAGGCTTGCGCACGGTCGTCTATGCCGGCGGCCCGATGTATCTGGCCGATATCATCGAGGCGGTCGAGGTGTTCGGCCCGATCTTCGTGCAGATCTACGGGCAGGGCGAATGCCCGATGTCGATCACCGCGCTCGGCCGCGACGATATCGCCGACCGCAACCATCCGCGCTGGCGGGCACGGCTGGCTTCGGTCGGGCGGGCCCAGTCGGTCTGCGAGGTGATGATCGGCGATGCCGAGGGCCGGCCGGTGCCGCCAGGCGAGGCGGGCGAGATCCTGGTGCGGGGCGCACCGGTGATGCCGGGCTACTGGCGCAACGAGGCGGCGACGGCGAAGACCATCAAGGCAGGTTGGCTCTGGACCGGCGATATCGGGCATATGGACGAGGACGGCTATGTCACCATGCAGGATCGGTCGAAGGACCTGATCATCTCGGGCGGCACCAACATCTACCCGCGCGAGGTCGAAGAGGCGCTGACAAGCCATCCCGGCGTGGCCGAGGTCTCGGTCGTCGGGCGGCCCGATCCGGAATGGGGCGAGACGGTGGTCGCCTTCGTGGTCCGCGCAATCGGCGCAGATGTGGACGAGGCGGCGCTGGATGCGCATTGTCTGGACCGGATCGCGCGGTTCAAGCGGCCGAAAGCGTATGTCTGGCTGCCGGAACTGCCGAAGAACAACTATGGAAAGGTTTTGAAGACCGAGTTGCGCCAACGGGTCGGCGAGACGAAGAAATGAGCGATCCGGACGGTTTGGCACCCAATGTCGCGGCCACGTTCGGGCAGGTCTGCCAGAGCCGGGCCGCGGCGCTGGAATACGCCGCCGAAGGCGACAAGGTACCGGGCGGAATCACGGCGAACTGCATCTGCCCCGGCTGGATCGAAACCGCGATCATCGAGCCACAGTCAAAGGCGCGGCCCCAAGAATTCGCAGGTAGCCGCGAGGCCGGGACCGGCATGCTTGCGCCATGGCATTGCGCAGCGGTGGCGCACAAGCTGACCGGCGCTTCCATACCAATCGTTGCTGGCTGGACGGCGCAGCAGGCCCTGCCATCAGCCGTCAGACCCTAGCAGCGCACCACGCGGTACGTTCCGTCGCCTTGGGCCACGGCGCAGGTCTGATCGGCCTGGTTGCGCGCCACGATCGTGCCGGCGGTCGCGCCGGCAAGGGCCGCGATCAGGGTCCAGTCGCTGTCCACGTCGAATGCCTTGGCGGTGATCAGTCCCAGCGTGGCGCCGGTCATGCCGCCGACGACCATCTGCTGATCCGATGTCATGTTCTCGCAGCCCGCAAGGGCCAGGGTGCCGATAACGGCGGATGTCAGGAATGTCTTGCGCATCGCATCTACCTTTCTTCAAGCTTGTGCTGCTTGGTTACCGGGCTTCGGCACGGCCTGCTTTAACTGAAATCAATCCGGACGGTCTGCAGTGATCCTCGCGCCGGGTCCGAAACAAAAAGGCCGACCTCCTGGGGGGTCGGCCTTCGGGTAGTCGCGAGGCTTGCCGGCCTACTTCATGCGGTTCTCTATCAGATCCTCGACCACGGAGGGATCGGCCAGTGTCGATGTGTCGCCGAGCGAGCCAAAGTCATTCTCGGCAATCTTGCGCAGGATCCGGCGCATGATCTTGCCAGAGCGGGTCTTTGGTAGACCGGGGGCCCACTGGATATGGTCGGGCGACGCGATCGGGCCGATTTCCTTTCGGACCCAGTTGCGCAACTCTGTCTTCAGCTCGTCGGTATAGTCGTAGCCGTCCATCAGCGTGACGTAGCAATAGATGCCTTGGCCCTTGATGTCGTGCGGGAAGCCGACAACGGCGGCCTCGGACACTGCCGCATGGGCGACAAGCGCGCTTTCGACCTCGGCGGTGCCCATCCGGTGGCCCGAGACGTTGATCACGTCGTCGACGCGGCCGGTGATCCAGTAATACCCGTCCTTGTCGCGGCGACAGCCATCGCCCGAGAAGTAGTAGCCCTTGAAGTCGGAGAAATAGGTTTGCACGAAGCGGTCATGATCGCCGTATACGGTGCGCATCTGGCCGGGCCAACTGTCTTTAATGCACAGGACGCCCTCGGCTTCGGTTGTGGTGATCTCCTTGCCGGTGGTGGCGTCAAGGACGACCGGCTGCACGCCGAAGAAGGGTAGCGTGGCGGAACCTGGCTTCAGCGTCGTGGCGCCAGGCAGAGGAGTCAGCAGGTGGCCGCCGGTCTCGGTCTGCCACCAGGTGTCGACGATCGGCACATTGCCCTTGCCGACGACCTCGTAGTACCAGTTCCAGGCTTCCGGGTTGATCGGCTCGCCGACCGTGCCGAGCACCTTCAGCGATGAAAGATCATAGGGTTTCACCGGGTCGTCGCCATGCTGCATCAGCGCGCGGATCGCGGTGGGGGCGGTGTAGAACTGGTTGACCTTGTGCTTTTCGCAGACCGCCCAGAAGCGCCCGACATCGGGATAGGTGGGCACGCCTTCGAACATCAGCGTCGTCGCGCCATTGGCCAGCGGCCCGTAGATGATGTAGCTGTGGCCGGTGACCCAGCCAACATCGGCAGTGCACCAGAAGATGTCACCGTCATGGTAGTCGAAGACGTATTCATGGGTCATCGCGACAAAGACAAGGTAGCCGCCGGTGGTGTGGACGACACCTTTCGGCTGGCCGGTCGAGCCCGAGGTATAGAGGATGAACAGCGGATCCTCGGCGTTCATCGGTTCCGGCTCGCAGGTGGCAGAGGCGGATTTCATCAGGTTGGCATAGCCGTGGTCACGACCTTCAGTCATCGGGACGTCGGCACCAGTGCGCTCGATCACGAGGGTCGTCACGTCACCGGAGATGCCGAGCGCCTTGTCGACATTGCTCTTGAGCGGCGTCGCCTTGCCGCCGCGCGGGGCCTGGTCGGCGGTGACGACAAGCTTGGCCTTGCAGCCCGAGATGCGGGCGGCCAGCGCCTCGGGCGAGAAGCCGGCGAAGACGATGGAATGTACCGCCCCGATGCGGGTGCAGGCGAGCATCGCATAGGCGGCTTCGGGGATCATCGGCAGGTACAGCACCACGCGGTCGCCCTTGCCAACGCCGAGATCCTTCATCACGTTGGCGAGCTTGTTCACATTCTCGGACAACTCGGCATAGGTGATGTGCTTGTCTTGCGTGGGATCGTCGCCTTCCCAGACGATGGCGGTCTGGCCGGCGCGCTTGGGCAAGTGACGGTCGACGCAGTTGACCGAGACGTTCAACTCGCCATCCTCGAACCACTTGATCGAGACATCGGGATGTTCGAAGCTGGTATTCTTGACCTTGGTATAGGGCTTGATCCAGTCCAGACGCTTGCCCTCGCGGCCCCAGAAGCCATCCGGGTCGTTGACCGACTCGGCATACATCTTGTCGTATTTCGGTTTGTCGCAGTGGGCGGACTTGGCGAATTCGGGGGAGGGCGGGTAGGACTTGATCTCGTACATGTGTCTACTTTCCGTGTCTTGCAGTTTCCTGTCGCGCCGAGCCGACGTCAGATCGCCAGATACTCGGAGCGAAGCTGATCGTTATCCAGCACTTTCTGCGCGGTGTCGTCGTACACGACCATACCGGTATCGAGTATCACAGCGCGGTCGGCGAGGGCCAGAGCGCGCAGCGCGTTCTGTTCGACGATCACGGTGGTGATGCCCTGCTGCTTGATCAGGTTCAGTGTCTTTTCGATTTCGTCGACGATCACCGGCGCCAGCCCCTCGTAGGGTTCGTCGAGCAGCAGCAACTTGATATCGCGGGCCAGCGCGCGGGCGATCGCCAGCATCTGCTGTTCACCGCCCGACAGCGTCGTACCGTCCTGCTTGCGGCGTTCGCCAAGGCGCGGAAACAGGTCGTAGATCCGTTCCAGCGACCAGCCGATCGGCGGCGCGATCTGCGCCAGTTGCAAGTTCTCCTCGACCGTAAGGCCGGAAATGATCCGGCGGTCTTCCGGCACCAGGCCGACGCCGGCCTGGCTGGCCTGGTAGGAGGTCATGTTGTGCAAGGGCTGGTGATCGAGCCAGACCTCGCCCGAACGCAACTGCGGCGAATTCAGCCGCGCGATGGCGCGCAGGGTCGAGGTCTTGCCGGCACCGTTGCGACCGAGCAGCGCGAGGATCTCGCCTTCGTGGACGTTGAAGCTGACCCCCTGCACGATGTAGCTTTCGCCGTAATAGGCATGGATGTCCCAAGCCGAGAAAAACGCGGGCGCCGTGGCGGCCACATTGGCGTTCTTGGAAAAGTCGGGTTTCTCGTTCATCGGTTGTGCCCCTTATCCGTGCGCCTGGCCAAGGTACGCTTCTTGCACCTTGGGATGGCCTTTGATGTTTTCCGGCGTGTCCTCGACCAGCGGTGTTCCCTGCGCCAGGACGGTGATCCGTTCGGCCAGCGAGAACACCACATGCATGTCGTGTTCGATGATCGCCATGGTGATGTCGCGCTTGGCCTTGATTTCCTTCAAGAGGTCGATCGTGTTGTTGGTATCGGCCCGCGCCATGCCTGCAGTGGGCTCATCGAGCAGCAGCAGACGCGGTTCCTGAACCAGGCACATCGCCATTTCCAGTCGCCTCTTGTCGCCGCGCGACATCGAGGCGGCGTGCTGGTTGCGCTGGTCGATCATGTTGACGTCGATCAGGATCTGCTCGGCCTTTTCGACCAGCTCCTTTTCGTTCGGCACGCTTTCGAAGGCGTGCAGCCGAAAAGAGCCGTCGCGTTTGGCAAAGCACGGGATCATCACGTTTTCCATCACCGTCAGATCGCCAAAGATCTCGGGGGTCTGAAACACCCGGCTGATGCCCATCTGGTTGATTTCGTGGGGCTTGCGTCCCAGCACCGACTGGCCGTCGAACATCACGCTGCCGGTGTCCGGGATCAGCTTGCCGACAAGGCAGTTCAACAGGGTCGACTTGCCCGCGCCGTTCGGCCCGATGATCGCATGAACCGTGTTTTCGGTGACGCTGAGGTTGACGTTCCCCAGCGCCTGCAAGCCGCCGAAGCGCTTGTTGACGCCTTTGACTTCGAGGATACCCATCGCCGCCTCCTATTCCGCTGGTGTGTTGGCGCGCTGCTTGGCCGCCTTGGCCTCTGCATCCGCGGAATTGATGTCCCGGCGACGGAAGAGCCGCCCGACCCTCTGCCCAAGTTCGACAAGACCGCCGGGCAGGAAGATGACCACGGCCATGAACAGCAGGCCAAGTGTCAGGTGCCAGCCCTTGCCCACGAAGGGGTGGACGATGGTGACCATGAAATCCTCGATCCCGTCGGGCAGGAAGCCGAACCAGGTATGCAGCACGTTGTCGTTGATCTTCGAGAAGATGTTCTCGAAATATTTGATGAATCCCGCACCCAGAACCGGCCCCAGAAGCGTGCCTGCTCCGCCGAGGATGGTCATCAGAACCACCTCTCCGGAGGCGGTCCACTGCATCCGCTCGGCGCCTGCCAGCGGATCCATCGAGGCCAGAAGACCACCGGCCAGCCCGGCATACATGCCCGAGATCACGAACGCCGCCAGCGTGTAGGGACGAGAGTTCAGCCCGGTATAGTTCATCCGCTGCTGGTTCGACTTGATCGCGCGCAGCATCATCCCGAAAGGAGAGCGGAAGATCCGCAGACTGAGATAGAAGGCGAGGATCGCGATGATGGCGCAGAAATAGTAGCCGTTATTGAAGGTGAACTGCCAGTTGCCGACGCTCGGCTCCCAGAAGTTTTCGCGCATCACGATGCCGAAGAAATGCGGACTGGTCGGTTCGGTCGCGCCCAGAAGCACCTGCTTGTCGCTTCTATAGACCTGCAGGCCGGTTTCGCCATTGGTCAGCGGAGTCAGCACCGAATAGGCCAGCGCAAAGCTCATCTGCGCGAAGGCAAGGGTGAGGATCGAGAAGTAGATCCCCGATCGCCGCAGGCTGATGAATCCAATGGCCAGCGCGAAGATGCCGGACGTGATGATGGCCAGCGGCAGACCCCAGATCACGTTGTAATCCAGAAGCTTGTACATCCAGACAACCGAGTAGGACCCGATCCCCAGGAACGCGGCATGACCAAACGAAAGGTAGCCGGTCAGGCCGAAGAGGATGTTGAAGCCGATCGCGAAGATGCCATAGATCGCGAACCGCTGCATCAGGTCGGGGTAGCCCGCGTTGAACTGCGCCATGCCCGAGCCTTCTGGAAAAGGTTGCAGCAGGATCGGTGTTGCCAGGGTCAGGAAGATGACGATCAACAGGAACTTGGTGTCTTTTGAGTTGAGTCCGAGCATTGCTTATTCCTCCATCACGCCCTTGCGGCCCATCAGCCCACGCGGGCGGGTCAGCAAGATGACGATGGCAATCAGGTAAATGATGATTTGGTCGATGCCGGGGACCAGTGACTTGATCTCGTTCATCGAGGCAAAACTTTCGAGGATGCCCAAGAGGAAGCCCGCCAGGACAGCACCGGGCAGCGAGCCCATGCCGCCGACCACCACCACGACGAAGCTGAGCACCAGGAAATCCATGCCCATGTGATAGTTCGGCGAGTTGATCGGCGTGTACATCACGCCCGCCAGGCCCGCCACCGCAGCCGCGATGCCGAACATGATGGTGAAGCGCTTGTCGATGTTGATCCCCAGAAGGCCGACGGTTTCACGGTCGGCCATGCCGGCGCGGACGACCATGCCGAAGGTGGTGAATTGCAGGAAGCCGAAGACAGCCGCGATGATGATCAGCGAGAAGACGAAATAGACCAGACGCCAAAGTGGGTAGATGATCGCATTCGGGTCGAAGCCCAGCAGCACGCCGAAATCGAACGAGCCGGTGAACGCCGCGGGGGCGGGCGTCGGGATCGGGTTGGCGCCGTAGAAATACTTGATCACCTCCTGAAGCACGATCGCCAGGCCGAAGGTCACCAGGATCTGGTCGGCATGCGGGCGCTTGTAGAAATGCTTGATCAGGCCGCGTTCCATGATGAAGCCGATGCAGATCATCACCGGGATCGCGAATAGGATCGCCAGCGGTACCGCCCAGTCAATGATGGCGCCGCCAAGTTCGGGTCCGAACCAGTTTTCCACATAAGGCGTTTCGACCTTCATCGGATTGCCCAGAAAGTCGGTCCGGGATTCGTCGATCGTGGTCTGGCTGATCGTCAGGATGCGCTGCATCGTGACCGCACAGAATGCGCCGATCATGAACAAGGCGCCGTGGGCAAAGTTCACCACGCCGAGTGTGCCGAAGATCAGTGTCAGCCCCAATGCGATCAGAGCATAGGCAGAGCCCTTGTCGAGCCCGTTCAGGATTTGCAGAAGGATTGCGTCCATGGTCCCCACCTGGAATGTGTGATGTGGCGGTGCCGGTCAGCGCCAGTTGCGCGGCCTTGGCGACATGCCGGCCGCGCAACGGGCGCGACCGGCGTTTTCGTTGGTGCGGCTTATGCGCCGGGGTTGCACTCACCCAGCGAACCACCGGCAAACATCGGGTGATCAGGCGCGTACTCGACCTGAGCGCGCGGGGTGATCTCGACGATCTCCAGCGCGTCGTACTCGTTGTCGGGGTTTTCTTTACCCTGCATGACAAGCACGTCCTTGAAGCACTGGTGGTCTTCGGCGCGGTACAACGTCGGACCGTTGCCGAGCCCGTCGAATTCGTAGCCTTCCAGGGCCTCGACGATGGCGCAGGGGTTGAACGACCCGGCGCGGGCCGCGGCATCGGCGTAAAGCAGGGTCTGCGCGTAGCAGGTCTGCGCTGCGTTCGACGGCGGGAAGCCGTACTTGGTGCCGAACGACCGGACAAAGGCCTGCGTGCCTTCATCCTGCAGTTTCCACGACCAGTTGGTGGATCCGAACACGCCCTTGATGTTGGCGCCGGCACCCTTGGCCATCAGTTCCGAGTAGAGCGGAACGACGATCTGGAAGTCCTTGCCGTTGACCTGCTTGTCGCGCAGGCCGAACTGCACGGCCTGGGTCAGCGAGTTGACCATGTTTCCGCCGTAGTGATTCAGCACCAGCACATCGGCGCCCGAGTTCAGCACCGGCGCGATGTAGGACGAGAAGTCGGTCGAGGCCAGCGGCGTCAGAACGTTGTTGACGGTTTCCCAGCCGATCGCCTCGGTCGCCGCCTGGATCGACTCCTGCTGGGTCCAGCCCCAGGTGTAGTCGGCGGTCAGGTGATAGGCCTTGCGGTCGGCTCCATAGGCCTTGTCCAGCACTGGCGCCAGCGCCGCGCCCGACATGTAGGCGTTGAAGAAGTGACGGAAGCCGTTCGCCTTCTTGTCCTTGCCGGTGGTGTCGTTGGAATGGGTCAGGCCGGCCATGAAGATGATGCCGGCTTCCTGGCAAAGGCCCTGCACCGCGACAGCGACGCCCGAGGACGAGCCGCCAGAGATCATGATCGCGCCGTCTTTCTCGATCATCGACTTTGCTGATGCGCGGGCCGCATCGGATTTGGTCTGGGTGTCGCCGGTGACGTATGCCACCTTCTTGCCCAGAATGCCGGTGCCATCGAGCACCTTCGACGAGAAGGTGGCCAGACAGCCGCCATCGCCTTCGCCGTTCAGGTGTTCGACCGCCAGTTCGAAGGCACGCAACTCGTCCATGCCCTCATCGGCATAGGGACCGGACTGCGGCACGTTGAAGCCAAGCGTGACGGTGTCACCCTGCGGCGCGTTGGTATAGCCGGAATGGGCTGCGGACCAGGCCGCGCCAGTGAAGATCGAAGGCATCGCAAGCGCGGCGCCGCTGGCGGCCCCGGTCCTGATCAGGCCCCGACGAGTGAAATTGGATTTCGACATTGATATCCTCCCTTTACGTCAATTGCGCAGCGCATGCGTTCTCTGCTCACACTGCTTCGCCCTTTACAGGACTGCCGAATTTATGGGCGGTATACGAAAATTTCTCAACAACTGCTTTAAAATTAACAACTTTTTTGTAAAGATATACACAATGCAGGTGCAGCGTTTGTAAAGTAATTATCACGCAGGTGCAGAAAGCGTTAAGATTCAGAGGGTTTGACGATGGCGAAAAGCGGATTGACCGGCAGCCGGATCAGGGAACGGCGGATGCAGTTGGGACTGCGGCAGTCGGTGTTAGCGCGAACGGTGGGGATCTCTGCCTCCTATCTGAATCTGATCGAGCATAACCGGCGCAGAATCGCAGGCAAGCTGTTGCTTTCAATCGGTCGGGAACTCGGGGTCGAGGCGAACGTGCTGACCGACGGCGCGGAGGGCGCGCTGATCGAGGCGCTGCGCGATGCCGCCGTCGGGCCGGACGCGCGGACAGAGGATCTCGCGAGGCCCGAGGATTTTGCCGGGCGGTTCCCCGGTTGGGCCGCCTTGCTCGCAGCACAGCACCGCCGCATACTGGCGCTGGAACACACCGCCGAGGCGCTGACCGACCGGTTGACCCATGATCCGCAACTCGCCGCCTCGATGCACGAGGTGTTGTCGGTGGTGACGGCGATCCGCTCGACTGCGGGAATTTTGGCCGGGCCGGGCGAGATCGACCCGGAATGGCAGAAGCGGTTTCACCGAAATCTTTACGAGGACAGCCGGCGGCTGGCCGAAAGCAGTCAGGCCCTGGTCGAGTATCTCGACAGCGCCGGCGACGAGGGCGGCGATGCCGGTCTTACGCTGCCGCAGGAAGAGCTTGAGAGTTGGCTCGAGCGGCGCGGATATCACGTCACCGAACTGGAACAGGGCGACGGGCCGGAAGCTGTTCTGGCAAGCGATGCCGATCTGCGCGGCAGTCCGGCGGCGCGGTCGATGGCGCTTGGCTATCTGGCGAAATATGCCGGCGATGCCGAGGCGATGCCGCTGGCGGCGGTTCGGGCGGCCGTCGCAGAGGTCGGCTATGACCCGGCACGGCTGGCCACCCTCTTCGGCTGCGATCTGGCGACGGTGTTCCGGCGGCTGGCGAGTCTGCCGCAGGGCGCGGGCGCACCACGCATCGGGCTGGTCGCCTGCGACAGTTCCGGCACGCTGACCTTCCGCAAACCGGTCGAAGGATTCGCGCTGCCGCGCTTCGGGGCGGCGTGTCCGCTCTGGCCTCTGTATCAGGCGCTGGTCCGGCCGATGACGCCGGTGCGGGCACGGGTCGAGCAGGCCGGGCGGGATGCGGCGGCGTTCCTGACCTTCGCGATCAGCCAGCCCGCCACTCCACCTGGCTTCGATCTACCGCAGGTGTTCCATGCAACCATGCTGATCCTGCCCGAGGAACTGGCGGCCGACGAGCCGGGTGGGCGCTCTTTGCCGATCGGTTCGAGCTGCCGGATCTGTCCGCGCGCCCATTGCGCGGCGCGGCGCGAGCCGTCGATCCTGACGGATGGGTTTTGACAAGCGCGGGCTTTCCCGGTGATAGTCGATTGTAACAAGAGCAAGAATGCCAGATGGGAGGGATCGGCATATGGGCAAACGCGTCCTGCTGATCGAGGATGAGCCGAACATCATCGAAGCGATCCGGTTCGTTCTGTCGCGGGCGGGATATGTCGTCGATACCCACTCCGACGGTTCGACCGCGCTTGCGGCGATCCGGGCGAAGAAGCCGGACATGGTGATCCTCGATGTGATGCTGCCAAACCGGTCCGGCTATGACATCCTGCGCGATCTGCGGGCCGAGGCGGCCACGGTCGCCTTGCCGGTTCTGATGCTGACCGCGCGCGGTCAGAAGAAGGACCGCGAGATGGCCGAACGCTACGGCGCCAGCCGCTATATGACCAAGCCGTTCTCGAATGCCGAGATGATCGGCACCGTCACCGAGCTTTTGGGGCAATGAGGTCGCCGCACCCCCTGTTCGTGGCGCGCCACGGCTATCGCCGCCGCCGGATCATTGATGCGGCGCGGGTGCTGCCGCTCCTCGGCGCGTTCCTGTTGTTCCTGCCCTTGCTCTGGGTCGGCGAAGGCGGCACGCATATCGGTGTGGTCTACCTGTTCGCGATCTGGGCCGGGCTGATCGTGGCGGCGTTCTTCCTGTCGCTCTACCTGCGCCATGAACTCGCCAACCCGGACCCGCCGCAGGATGAGGAGGCCGGCTGATGCTGACCTTCAACCTGCTGGTCTTTGTCTGCGTGCTTTATGTCGCTTTGCTGTTCCTTGTGGCCTTCGCCGCCGAGAAGCGGGCAGAGCAGGGGCGATTGGGCTGGCTGCGCTCGCCGACGGTCTACACGCTGTCGCTGTCGATCTACTGCACCGCGTGGACGTTTTACGGCGCGGTCGGCTATGCGGCCCGGTCTGGGCTGGAATTCGTGACGATCTATCTCGGGCCAACACTAGTGATGGTCGGCTGGTGGTGGGTGGTGCGCAAACTGGTCCGGATCGGACGCACGCAGCGGATCACCTCGATCGCCGATCTGATTTCCAGCCGCTACGGCAAGTCGAACCTCTTGGGCGTGATTGTCACCGTGATGGCGGTGATCGGGTCGACGCCCTACATCGCGCTGCAATTGCAGTCGGTGACGCTGTCCTTCGCGGTGTTCGCCAGCGACCGGCCAGAAGGCTGGGCGGTGCCGGACCTGAATTCGACCGCGGTCTGGGTTGCGGCGGGACTTGCGCTCTTCACCATCCTCTTCGGCACCCGGAACCTCGATGCGAATGAACGCCATCACGGGGTGGTCACGGCGATCGCGCTCGAGGCGGTGGTCAAGCTCGTCGCCCTTCTGGCGGTCGGCATTTTCGTCGTCTGGGGCGTGGCGGCGGGGCCGTCGGACATGCTTTCGCGGATCGAGGCCTCGCCGATCGCCGACTGGCAGTTGAATGGCGGGCGCTGGGCGACGCTGATTTTCCTGTCGGCTGCGGCGTTCCTGTGCCTGCCGCGGATGTTTCAGGTGCTGGTGGTGGAGAATTCGGACGAACGGCATGTGGCGACCGCAAGCTGGGCGTTTCCGCTTTACGTCTTTCTGATGAGCCTGTTCGTGATGCCGATCGCCGTGGCCGGCCTGTCGGAACTGCCCGCCGGCACCAATCCCGACCTCTTCGTGCTGACCGTGCCGCTGCTCTTCGACCAAGAGGGTTTGGCGATGCTGTCATTCCTCGGTGGCTTCTCCTCGGCGACCTCGATGGTGATCGTGGCGGCGATCGCGCTGTCGACGATGGTGTCCAACCATATCGTGATGCCGATCTGGCTGTCGGCGCGCCGGGGCGGGGCCTCGATGTCGGGCGATGTGCGCAACGTGGTCTTGCGGTCACGGCGGGTCAGCATCGGCGCGGTGCTGGCGCTGGGTTATTTCTACTACCGGTTCTCGGGCGGCGGCGAGGCGCTGGCGGCGATCGGGCTGATCTCTTTCACCGGCGTTGCGCAGATATTGCCTGCACTTCTGGGCGGTATCTTCTGGCGCGGGGCGTCGCGGGTCGGGGCGGCATTGGGGCTGGTCATCGGCTTTGCGGTCTGGGGCTATACAATGTTCCTGCCCAGCTTCGGCGAAAGTTACGTCATGTCGGCGGGCCTGCTGTCCGAGGGGCCTTGGGGCTTCGGCTGGCTGCGACCGCGCGCGCTCTTCGGGATCGAGGGGATCGACCCGCTGGTGCACGCGGTCTTCTGGTCGATGTCGCTGAACGTGATCGCCTTCGTGCTGGGCTCGCTTGCCAGCTTCCCCGGCCCGCTGGAGCGCCTGCAAAGCGCACAGTTCGTCAATGTCGACGACCACTCCGCCTCTGCCCGCGGCTGGTCCGGCGGGGCGGCCGAAGCCGAGGATCTCTTGGTGATGGCGCAGCGGATCATCGGCGCGGAAGAGGCGCAGGCGCTATTTCAGACAGAGGCACGGGCGCAGGGAAAGTACGGTTACCTGCCCGACACCACCCCCGATTTCATCCGCACACTGGAACGCGAGTTATCCGGGTCGGTCGGGGCGGCGACGGCGCATGCGATGATGGGGCAGATCGTCGGCGGCGCCAGTGTCTCGGTGCAGGATCTGATGGCGGTCGCGGACGAGACCGCGCAGATGCTCGAATATTCCAGTCAACTGGAAGCGAAATCGGCCGAACTGACCCGCACCGCGCGGCAATTGCGCGAAGCGAACGAGAAACTGACCGAGCTTTCGGTGCAGAAGGATGCGTTCCTAAGCCAGATCAGCCACGAGTTGCGCACGCCGATGACCTCGATCCGGGCGTTTTCCGAGATTCTGATGGAACGGGGCGAGGTGCGGCCGGAAGAGCTGACGCGCTATTCCTCGATCATCCACGACGAGGCGATCCGGCTGACCCGGCTGCTCGATGATCTGCTGGATCTGAGTGTGCTCGAAAACGGCCAGGTCTCGCTGAACTGGCAGAAGGGCGGTCTGCATGATGTGCTGGACCGGGCGGTGGCGGCGACCGGGTCGATGCCGGCAGAGCGGCCGCTGACGATCCATCGCGATGCCGCCGCCGAGACCGTGACGCTGACCACCGATACCGACCGGCTGCGGCAGGTCTTCATCAACCTGATCGCCAATGCGCGGAAATATTGTGATGCCGAGAAACCGGAACTTCGGATCGAGGTGCGGCGGCGCGGCGCGGTGGTTCAGGTCGATTTCATCGACAACGGCACCGGTATCCCGAAGAAAAGCCAGAACCTGATCTTCGAGAAATTCTCGCGTCTCACCGATCAGGCAGCGGCGGGCGGGGCGGGCCTCGGGCTGGCGATCAGCCGTGAGATCATGGTCAAGCTGGGCGGGCAGGTCGGCTATCTGCCGGGGCAGGGCGGCGCCGCATTCCGGGTGACACTGCCGCTGACGCAGCCGCAGACCGATGCAGCCGAATAGGGGCCCCGTCAACGCTTTGGTAACCACGCGGCTCTTAGGGTCGGGGCAACCGATTGGAAACTGCCAAACCGATGACAGACGACGCAGCGATCACCGCCCTCAGGCGCAAGGCCGGTGCCGGGCGTCCACCGCCAGAGCCTTCGGCGCTGTCGCCGGGCAGTCTGCTGCGCAAAGCGGTTGCCCAGGCGGCCGAGGATTTGCAAGAGCTGGTGGCTGCCGTGGTCGGCTTTGGCGAGAGCCGGGTGAAACTGGGCGAACTGATCGAATGCCTGCCTGACCCGGCGCTGTTGATGTCGATGACCGCCGCCGACGGCCGGCGCGGACTGGCGATTGGCGATGTGCAGATCGTGACGGCGTTGGTCGAGCACCTGACCACCGGGCGGATCGTCCCGGGTGCCGCGGCAGACCGGAAGCCGACCCGAACCGATGCGGTCATGGTTTCGGATTTCGTCGACCGGTTTCTGGGTCACTTCGACGCGGCCCTGGCGACGCTCGGCGATGCGCCGCCGGTGGCCGGGTTCCGATATGGCGCCGTGCTTGCAGAACCGCGGATGGCGCAGATGGCGCTCGAGGATGTCGATTACCGGCTTTACCGGTTGCGGATCGACCTGGGCCGCGGCGCGCGCTCGGGCGAGATCATGCTGGCCTTTCCGTTTGTCAAAGCGGGCAGCACCGGTCCGGCGCAGGTTGACATGGCGGACTGGCAGGCAGATCTGAATGCGGCTGTCATGCAGACCGAGGTGCCGGTTCGTGCGGTTCTGTACCGGATCTTGCTGCCGCTGGCCGAGATTGCATGCTGGGCGCCGGGCGAGATGTTGACGCTTCCCGCCACGGCGCTGGCGGCGGTCGAAGTGGAAGGCCTCGACGGCCGGGTCGTGGCCGGAGCGAAGCTGGGGCAGGTCGCCGGGCATCGCGCACTTCGATTGCTGACCATCGGCGACCCAGAGACCAGACCGGCGTCGATCCGGGCTGTCGCGGCCCCGCTGCGGAGCAAACCGGACGACCCCGTACCGGGCCGACTCTCAACAGAAAAGTGATTGATTTCTGCCATCGCCGGTTGAACTTGACCTGCATCAAGGAGTGGACATCGCATCGTATGTCTATAGTCTCGCACGAACGGAGGGTCGTAGATGAAATCCCAAAAAGATCGCAGGTCTCAACTCACATCGCGGATGGAATACCTCGAATCCAAGCTGCGAGAGATCGACGACGAACTCGATTCGCACAATTCCCCCGACTGGGAGGAGTTGGCCGTCGAGCGTGAGACCGACGAAGTACTTGAAGGGATGGGGATTTCAGGCCTGGAAGAGATCCGCGCCATCACCGCCGCGCTCGAGCGGATGGATGCTGGCGAATATGGCTATTGCGTCAGTTGCGGCGAGCGGATTTCCGAAGAGCGGCTTGACGTGCTGCCCTATACGCCGTTCTGCCCTGTCTGCGCTGCCGAAAAATCCAAGGCGCCATGACGCCTGACGGTCGGAACCGCGGGACGACACCATAATTCAAGCTGGAGGCTGGGATGACCACGAAACGGGAATTGGAAGAGATCGACCGCATCGTCGACCGCGAGGTGGAGGATGACGAGAAGGCGCGGCAACTCAAGCGCGCGCTGCATGAGGCGACGGAAGAGAAACCTGCCGCTGAACACGCTGAAACCGCGGAAGACGACACCGACGAAGACGCCGAGTACGACGCCGAGGAGGGCGGGGAACTTTGGGATGACGTGCCGGTCTGACCCTTGCCCGCACTGGCCGACACCGGCCAAGCCCCGGTGATTGAACGGCTTTCCGGACGGACATGATTTTGCCCATCCGGCCAGTCGGCACAGAAACGCCGAAAAACTGAAAACAATCTGAAGTTGTGTCCTTGGAAGCGGTATTTGCTGCTACGGTATTGATGATTCGGATGGACCAGTTGGGAGGCTGCCATGGACGAAACTTTCCAGAGTGACGAGATTGACCGCATCGTCGACGGAGTCATCGAAAATCCCCGCAAAGCCGCAAGGCTGAAAGCGGCGCTGCACAGTGGCGGTGTTGCGCGCTACCCGCGCCAGACGGTAGCCCGGAAACGCGCGACGTATGACGAAACCGTCGACGATCTGTGGGACAACGTGCCGGTCTGACAATCGGGATCCGTGCTGCCGATTTCCTTGTCCTGAAAATTTCCCCGCCGAAGGCTGGTCCTTTGCAGGCGGGACTTAAGGCGCGCGGCGTCAGACCCTCTCTTGCGTGTAGCGCTTCAGCTCCGCCCGTGCGACCTGGCGCCGATGTACCGCGTCGGGTCCGTCGGCCAGCCGCAGCGTGCGCAAAGCCGTCCACTGATGCGCCAACGGCGTGTCCTGGCTGATGCCCTCGGCGCCGAACATTTGCACCGCCTGATCGGTTATCTTCAGCGCAATCGCGGGAGCCACCACCTTGATTTGACTGATCCACGGGGCGGCGGCGCGGGCATCGCCCTGATCCATCATCCAGGCCGCCTTCAGGCAAAGCAGGCGCGCCTGCTCGATCTCCATCCGCGCCTCGGCAATGTGGTCGAAATTCGCCCCAAGCTGGGCCAGCGGCTTGCCGAACGCCTCGCGCGACAACGACCGGCGGCACATCAGTTCCAGCGCCTTCTCGGCCTGACCGATCGCCCGCATGCAATGGTGGATGCGGCCGGGGCCAAGCCGGCCCTGCGCGATCTCGAAACCGCGACCTTCACCCAGCAGCATGTTGGCGGCGGGGACGCGGACATCGTTGAAGCGGATGTGGTAGTGGCCATGCGGCGCGTCATCATGGCCATAGACGGTCATCGGGCGCAGCTTTTCGATGCCAGGGCTGGCGGCATCGACCACGATCATCGAATGGCGCTGGTGTTTCGGGCCGTCCGGTGCGGTGCGGACCATCACGATATGGACCGCGCAGCGCGGATCGCCCGCCCCCGTCGCCCACCATTTCTCGCCGTTCAGGACGTAGTCGTCGCCGTCGCGGGTGCAGGAGAGCGAGATGTTGGTCGCGTCCGACGAGGCGACCTTCGGCTCGGTCATCAGGTAGGCAGAGCGGATCTTGCCCGCCATCAGCGGCTTCAGCCACTTTTCCTTCATCGCCGCGCTGCCGTAACGCTCGAACACTTCCATGTTCCCGGTATCGGGGGCGTTGCAGTTGAAGACCTCGGGGGCGAGGTGGCTTTTGCCCATTTCCTCGGCCAGGTAGGCATATTCGACCGTGCTCAGACCCGCGCCGGCCTTGCTGTCGGTCAGCCAGAAGTTCCACAGACCGCGGTCGCGGGCCCTTGTCTTTAGCCCTTCCAGAATCTCGGTCTGGCGCGGAGTGAACTGCCAGCGGTCGCCGATCTCGACCTCTGCCAGAAACTCGGCGTCGAGGGGCGCGATCTCTTCGGCGATCATCGCCGTAACGGCGGCATGGATCGGGCGCAGCCGGTCGGTCATGCCAAGGGCCATGTCGGTCATCGTCGTCCCTCCGGTTGTCCCGCGTAGCGAACCAGCCGGCGCGGCGGGTGTCAATCTTGCGTTGTGCGGGCGGTCATGGTCAGACTGGGTGATGATCGAAGGGCTCGACATCAGCCAGGACGCTTTGGGCGCGTGGCTTGAACGCCACGTCGCCGGCTTTTCCGGCCTCCGCGACGTCGTCAAGTTCTCTACCGGCCAGTCAAACCCGACCTACCGGATCGACGCGGCAAGCGGGCGCTATGTGCTGCGCGCCAAGCCGCAGGGGCGGCTGTTGAAATCGGCGCATCTGGTCGATCGCGAATACCGGGTGATGCAGGCGCTGGCGGGCAGCGGCGTGGCAGTGCCGCAGGTGTTCTGCCTGGCAGAGGACTCGGACTCGCCGATTGGCCGCGCGTTTTTCGTGATGCAGCATCTGGACGGGCGGATCTTCTGGGACCCGGCCCTGCCGGAGCTGGACAGGGATCAGCGCGGTCCGATCTACGAGGCGATGAATGCGACGCTGGCGGCCTTGCACGAGGTGCGGCCGGACGCAGTGGGTCTGGGTGATTTCGGCAAGCCCGGCAATTATTTCGCACGACAGACCGAGCGCTGGAGCGGCCAGTACCGCGCCTCGGCCCGCAATCGCCTGCCGCAGATCGAGCGGGTGATGGACTGGCTGGCCGAGAATCTGCCTGCCGATGACGGTCAGGTGGCGCTGGTCCACGGCGATTTCCGGCTCGACAACATGATCTTCGCGCCCGACGCGCCCGACGCGGCCAGGCTGATCGGGCTGCTCGACTGGGAATTGTCGACGCTCGGCCATCCGCTGGCGGACCTCGCCTATCAATGTGCGCAGTGGCGGTTGCCGCATGCGGGCGGGATGCGCGGGATGGGCGGGCTGGACCGCGCGGCTTTGGGCCTGCCGGACGAGGCGGATTATGTGGCCGCCTACCGGCGGCGGCGCGGGCTGGCGCCGATCCCCAACTGGCCGTTCTATCTGGCGTTCTCTCTGTTCCGGATCGCGGCGATTCTGCAAGGCGTGGTGCGCCGGGCAGAGGACGGTAACGCCTCGAACCCGGACACGGCGGTGAAATATGCCGATGCGATCCCGGTTCTGGCGGCGATGGCGGCCGAGATCGTCGACGACGCCTAGCCCAGCAGGATACCGATCACGACCATCATCAGCCCGATCGCGGATATGGCAAGTGCGCCCATGTTCCATGCGACAAGCCGTTGCAGCCGGGCGTTCATCGCCGCGTCGTCAAGGGTTTCGCGCCGCGCGCGCGCCGCGGCCAGGACGCACCAGACAAGCCCCGCGACGCCGACCAACGAGATCACGGCTCCGATCCAGATCAGCATTTCCATCGGCTCATCCCTTCACTTCGGCGGCAGATCAGCGCCTAGCATCCAAGGCGGGGGCCGGGCAAGCGGGATCGGCTTGCCATGGCCTTGTCGGGGCGCTAGGGAACGGTCCGAACAAGAAGAACGAGGCAGCCAGATGAACGATTCCGTCACCGACACCACCTACCGCGTCACCGCCGACGAATTGCGGTCCTTCATCGAGCGGTTCGAGCGCCTGGAAGCCGAGAAAAAGGACATTGCCGACCAGCAGAAAGAGGTCATGGCCGAAGCCAAGGGCCGCGGCTACGATACCAAGGTCATGCGCAAGGTCATCACCATGCGCCGCCGCGACAAGGACGATCTGGCCGAGGAAGAAGCGGTGCTGGAGATGTACAAGCAAGCGCTGGGGATGTAGCGCCCGGCGCGCACCGTCTGTGCCGACCGGTCGACATGACCGGCCCGAACCCGCGAAAACCGTTCCTGTCAGGGTGCCAGGAACGTGACCCCCGATATCCGCTGGATCTCGAACAGGTCTTCTTCGTAGATTTCGGTCAGTTCCTCGACCAGTTCCGCAGTCCAGCCGGGGGCGTCGAGTTCTTCCTCGATCTCTGCCTCGATCGCGAATTTCTCAAGAAAGGCGGCCAGGATGCGCCGCCGCGCGGTCTCGGTATTGGGCGGGTTTTCAGCGATGTAGCGGTTCATCCGGCGCAGTCCGACGGGCCGGATGATCGTCTTGAGGATGCCGAAATCGTCGTTGAGGCGGGTCTGCGGCTTGTGTCGGGACAGCCGGCGCAGGATCTCGGACCAGATCAACGGCGTATCCTCGTTGCACCAGACTGTTACCGGGCAGTCGGGATTGTTCTCGCGGATCGTCAGAATCACGTCGGACCAGCGGATATCCATGACGTCGGTGGCGGCGATGAATTGCTTGAACGTCCCGTAGCGCTGGTCGGGATGGTTGAAAGCGGCGGGGATGAAGCTGGCGGGATTGCGGATGCCGATATGGAACTCGACCTCGTCCTCGGGGAAGAGGTTGCGCAGCCAGCGGGTCTTGTAGCTGCTCTTTTCGTAAAGCATCGCGTTTTCGAAGATCCGCGAATGGACGCAGATGAAATTCTCGTCCGACAGCACGACGCGCGCCGCGCCGCGGTCATGCAGGATTTCATTGCGGATCTGTTCCTGCAGGTCGGCGCTGGCCGGTTTGCCGCGCAACTTGCGGGCGCTTTGCTGCAGCATTTCGCGGTATCGGCCGGGGCCGGGGACCGAGATGCCTTCCCCGGCCAGCGCGTTCTTGTTGGCCAGCAACGATTTCAGCAACCGATCATCGTCAGTACAATGCGCGCCCAGATGGATTGCTACCTGCATGTGATCAGATGCTTTATGTTTTCTTTTTCGCAGACTACAGGCTGAATTCTGGACAGACAAACCGCTTTTGGATATGCGGGGTCGGCTATGGTCGAGCAAAACACTCAGTTAAGCGGCTTTGGACGCGTGCGCATCCGGCTGGACCGCTGGTCGCTTGGGGCGTTCGTGATCGCGGCACTGGTGCTGATGCCGCTGGTCGCAGTGGCCTGGATCGCGCTGACGCCCGAAGATAACATCTGGCCGCATCTGATTTCGACGACGCTGCCGCGCTACGCCCGCAATACCGCGATTCTGGCCGGGTCGGTGGGGGCCATTGCGGCGGTGACCGGGACGCTGACGGCCTGGATGCTGACGATGTACCGGTTTCCTGGCTCTGGCTGGCTGCAATGGCTGCTGCTGCTGCCGCTGGCGATCCCGGCCTATGTCGGGGCTTATGCGCTGGTCGATTTCCTGGAATATGCCGGCCCGGTGCAGACCGCCCTGCGCGAGGCGTTCGGCTGGCAATCGGCGCGCGATTACTGGTTCCCCGAGATCCGGTCCCGCGGCGCGGCAGCGGTGGTTCTGGCGGCGGCTCTGACGCCCTATGTGTTCCTGCTCGCCCGGGCGGCCTTTCGCGAGCAATCGGGCGGCAGCTACGAGGTGGCCCGCGCGCTGGGGGCAGGGCCCGTGGCGAGGTTCCTGCGGGTGGGGTTGCCACTGGCGCGGCCGGCCATCGTTGCGGGGACGGCGATCGTGGTGATGGAGACGGTCAGCGATTTCGGCGCGGTTTCGTATTTTGCCGTGCAGACACTGACCACCGGCATTTTCGGGGTCTGGCTGTCGGGCGGAAATGCCGGCGGCGCAGCGCAGATCGCGGGCGTGGTGCTGTTGGTCGTGCTGCTGCTGGTCGGTATGGAAAGACGCGGCCGGCGGCATCAGCGTTTCCATCAGACGGCGCGGCAATTGCGCCCGGTCTTACCAATGGTTTTGCGCGGCTGGCGCGGCTGGCTGGCGATGGTGCTCTGCAGCCTGCCATTCCTGATCGGTTTCGTCTTGCCGGTGGCGGTGATCGGTGCGCATGCGCTCGAGAATGCCGAGCGCTGGCTCGATCCGGGCCTGATCCGGGCGACACTGAATACGCTCATGGTCGGCGGTATCGCCTCGGTGGCGACGGTTCTGGCGGCGATCTTCATGGTTTACGGCGTGCGGCTGGCGCGCAGTCGCGGGCCGGGAGCGATCTTGCCGCTGACGACCATCGGTTATGCCGCGCCGGGTGCGGTGCTGGGGGTTGGGCTGCTTTACCCGATGTCGGCGGCCGACCACGCCATCGCCGATCTGGTCGAGGCCGTGACCGGCCACGATATCGGCCTGTCGATGACCGGGTCCGCATTCGCGATCATCTACGCCTATGCGGTGCGGTTCTTCGCGATCGCGCAGGGCGCGGTGGATTCGGCTTTTGGCAGGGTCTCGCCCAGCCTGCCAATGGCCGCGCGGTCGCTGGGCCAGACTGCCGGCGGCACGTTGCGGCGGGTCTATCTGCCGCTGATCCGCGGCTCTGTCGGCACTGCCCTGCTGCTGGTCTTCGTCGATTGCACCAAGGAACTGCCGGCAACATTGCTGCTGCGTCCGTTCAACTTCAACACGCTGGCAACAAGGGTCTACGAGAAAGCCTCGCTTGAACAGATCGGCAACGCCTCACCGGCCGCGCTTGTGGTGATCGGGGTCGGGCTGAGTGCGGTGCTGCTGCTGGCGCATGCGAACCGGCCACCGCGATAGCGCGACATCGGGTGCCGGATCGGACTGGATGGTGCCCCGGTAATCCTTGCATTTTCGTCGGGACTGGCTTGCAGCTTGATTGATCCCGGCCCTGAATCGCCGTAACGCAGCCTTGGTGCAATGGGCCTTTGCGCCAAACGTCATCACCTCAAGATGACCTCATCTCGTCATCCTGACCTGCCAGCAACCTCGTCACGCCGCCTGAGATCATCAAACCGCGAGCAAATGATCAATGGGCGTAGCTGTCGTGTACGGATTTTCCTGATTCGTCTGATCCGGCTCGGCTTGGGCAGACTCTCCCTCAGATGAGGAAGCTTTCGGGAGGGGCAGGCGGTATCCCCGCGCCATCGATCGTGATGGCGCGGGGATGTCGGCTTTACGCCAAATCGAAGCGATCCGCGTTCATCACCTTGACCCAAGCGGCCACAAAGTCGTTCACGAACTTCTCGGCGTTGTCGTCCTGGGCATAGACTTCGGTATAGGAGCGCAGGACCGAGTTCGAACCGAAGACCAGATCGATGCGCGTCGCGGTCCATTTCACATCGCCCGACTTGCGGTCGCGGATCTCGTAGACCCCACCATCTACCGGATGCCAGGAATAGGCCATGTCGGTCAGGTTGACGAAGAAGTCGGGCGTCAGGGCGCCTGTCCGGTCCGTGAGTGCGCCGTGCTTGGTTCCGCCATGGTTCGTTCCCATGACGCGCATGCCACCAACCAGCACAGTCATTTCACTGGCAGTCAGGCCCATCAGCTGCGTGCGGTCCAGCATCAGCTCTTCAGGGCTGACGACGTAGTCCTTCTTCAGCCAGTTGCGATAGCCGTCGGCGACCGGTTCGAGGGCATCGAACGAGGCCGCATCCGTCATGTCGTCAGTGGCGTCGCCACGACCCGGGGCAAAGGGAACCGTCACATCGAAACCCGCAGCCTTGGCCGCTTGCTCGACGCCCAGGTTGCCCGCCAGGACGATCACGTCAGCCACGCTTGCGCCGGTCTCGGCGGCGATGCCTTCCAGTACGCCAAGGACCTTGGCAAGCCGCGCCGGCTCGTTGCCTTCCCAATCCTTTTGCGGTGCCAGACGGATGCGCGCGCCATTGGCGCCGCCCCGCATGTCCGAGCCACGATAGGTGCGGGCGCTGTCCCACGCGGTCGAAACCATTTCACCCAATGTCAGGCCACTCTTCGCGATGCGCGCCTTCACGTCCGCAACGTCATATCCAGTGCTGCCGGCTGGGATCGGATCCTGCCAGATCAGATCTTCCTGCGGCACATCCGGGCCGATGTAGCGAACCTTCGGACCCATGTCGCGGTGGGTCAGCTTGAACCAGGCGCGTGCGAAGGTGTCCTGGAAGTAATCCGGATCCGCCATGAATTTTTCACAGATCCCCCGGTAGATCGGATCCATCTTCATCGCCATGTCGGCATCAGTCATGATCGGGTTGAGCCGGATCGACGGATCTTCGACATCGACGGGTTTGTCCTCTTCCCGGATGTCGATGGGTTCCCACTGCCAGGCGCCAGCCGGGCTTTTCTTCAGTTCCCACTCATAGCCGAACAGCAGTTTGAAATACCCCATGTCCCACTGGGTCGGATGGGTTGTCCAAGCTCCTTCGATACCGCTGCTGACCGTGTCGCGACCAACGCCCTTGCCCATGGGGTTCTTCCAGCCAAATCCCTGCTCTTCTACAAGCCCGGCTTCGGGTTCCGCACCCAGAATGCTGGCATCGCCATTGCCGTGGCACTTGCCGACAGTATGGCCGCCTGCCGTCAGGGCTGCGGTTTCTTCGTCATCCATCGCCATGCGCGCAAAGGTTTCACGAACATGCAGCGCTGATTTCAGCGGGTCCGGTTGGCCATTCACGCCTTCCGGATTGACATAGATCAATCCCATCTGCACGGCGGCCAACGGGTTCTCCATGGTGGCGGGGTTTTCCAGATCCTCGTAGCGGCCCGTGCTGTCCGCAAGCCATTCCTTTTCCGCTCCCCAGTACGTGTCGATCTCGGGATGCCAGATGTCTTCGCGGCCGAAGCCAAACCCAAAGGTCTTGAGCCCCATGGAGTCGTAGGCGACTGTGCCCGCCAGGATGATCAGATCAGCCCAGCTGATCTTGTTGCCGTATTTCTTCTTGACCGGCCACAGCAGGCGGCGCGCCTTGTCCAGGCTGACGTTGTCGGGCCACGAGTTCAGCGGAGCGAAGCGCATGTTGCCTGCGCCGCCACCGCCTCGACCATCGGCCAGCCGGTAGGACCCGGCCGAATGCCAGGCCATGCGGACCATCAGGCCGCCGTAGTGCCCCCAATCGGCAGGCCACCAGTCCTGGCTATCGGTCATCAGGGCGTGAACGTCTTTTTTCAGCGCGTCGAAATCAAGGCTTTTCAGCTCTTCTTGATAGTCGAAGCCCGACCCCAGCGGGTTGGTCTTGGAGTCGTGCTGGTGCAGAATGTCGAGGTTGAGAGCCTTTGGCCACCAGTCCATCACCGAGGTGCCAGTGCTGGTTACCGCGCCATGCATTACCGGGCATTTGCCCACGGTATTCAGTTCATTTCCATCCATCTTTCGGCTCCTGTCGAGGTTTGATGTGTTGCGAGCGGCTCAAATGGTCACCTGTACCCGCGTCGCTTCGTCGGAAGTCGAACGAGGACTTTGACCAGTTATGCCATTTGAACGGGTGATACAGGAAAAAATACATTAGATAAAATTGCATTTTCTAATGGGAGTGATAGTCTTGTCTTATGGCGGACATCACCATGAGGCACCTGAAGTATTTCGAGTCATTGGCCCGGCATGGCCATTTTGGCCATGCTGCGGCGGATTGCGGAATTTCACAGCCCGCGCTTTCCGTGCAGATGAAGGATCTTGAGGAAATCCTGGGTGCTCCGCTGGTCGAGAGGGGCGCAAGACAGATCCGTCTGACAAGCCTTGGTGAAGCCTTTGCGCTGCGTGCACGTGATATTCTTCGGTCCGTGGACGAGCTGGGCGATTTGGCACGGGCATCGCATAGCCCGCTGGTCGGTCGACTGAGATTCGGCGTCATTCCGACCGTGGCGCCATACTTTCTGCCGCAGTTCATCGGAGCGATCACAAGGCATTTCCCGAAACTGGACTTGCGACCCCGCGAAGCTGTCACGCAACGGCTGATCGAGGACATCATGGACGGTGACCTTGACGCGGCGATCGTCGCCCTGCCGGTGTCCGAGCCTTCCTTTCACGAAGAGGTCTGGTTTCAAGAGGAATTCGTTCTGGTTCGTCCTGTCAGGGACGCCGAGAAGCCGGTTCCGGATTCTGAAAAGCTGCGCGAAATGCGGTTGCTCTTGCTGGAGGAAGGCCATTGCTTTCGCGATCAGGCCTTGTCCTATTGCAAGTTGTCATCGACTTTGCCGCGCGACGTGATGGAAGGCAGTTCCTTGTCGACATTGGTCCAGATGGTCGGCGCAGGAATCGGGGTGACGCTGATCCCGGATATGGCGGTTCCGATCGACACACGCTCTGCACCCGTATCGGTGGCCCGCCTGGCCTCCCCGCGACCCTCAAGGACGATCGGCATGGTCTGGAGAAAAACCAACCCGTTATCGGATCAACTGAAACACATCTCGGAGATTGTCCGGCGTGCCCGCGCGAATGCACCCGAGAGAACACAAGGCTAATCCCTTGCCGAAAGTTCGGTTGTTTCAGCCCGACGAGTGAGATTTAAAAAAGCCCCAAACTCGGCGCGCCGGCAATTGACCGATGGCATCATTTCGCCGTCACAACTGTTTCAAAGACGTCGGTGATCACGGACACCTTCGCCTTCTGCACAGACGTTATCAAATTGGTCAGCCTGCCGACCCGATATGGCCCGTGGCGTTTTCCCTGTCGCCTCAACGCTGGCGCACCCATGTGAAGAACTCAAAGGAGAACTGAGCACAAAAGCTTGCTCCGCGCTTGCCCAAGTACGCCGCCGCGCCGAATGAATCCTGCCAAATCTTTGAATTTCTGGTGCCCCCACACGGACTCGAACCGCGGACCTACTGATTACAAATCAGTTGCTCTACCAGCTGAGCTATAGGGGCACGGGCGGCGATGTAGCAGTGCCGCGGGGGTGTGACAAGTCGAATTGGCGGTGTCTCAGCAGATG
>JAGXFH010000037.1 GCA_024637315.1 Brevirhabdus sp. | reverse complement strand
TGTCGATCGCACCCGGGTCGCGGTGTTCCCAGACGTCCCGATACCAACTGGCGAGCAAATCCATTTTGGTGGCCATAAGATTGCCTTTCCATTCATTCGTGGCAATCAGAGCTAAAGCGGAATTACTAACATCCGGCTAAAGGGCGCAAATTTTTTTTGGGAGGTTGAAGTGCAGGCTTTGCGTTGAAAGCGGGAATGCGCAGCAAACTCAAGAACATGCGTTTTCCAGCGTTGCCCAGATAAAACGGGAACAACCCCAGAACAAACCAGCCGATTGTAAAGCGCCGTCTGCGCTTTCGAAATTCATGGAACCCGATCACCAACGCATGTCGCGTCTGCTCGGCTACTGTCTGATCCTCAACACCGTCGACGCTTGGTTCGCTTTCAGCGCGGTGGCGACCGCCAGACTGAGCGAGATCGAGCGTGAAGCACTGGCGCTGGCGGCTTTGAACGCCCTTGAACCCGACCGGGCGGAAGCGATTGCGGCTATGTCCATCGGATCGGTAGGTTACCCGCTGCCCGCGTTCCTCGGCGACATGAATGAGGCGCGATCCTGGGCGTCCTATGCCACCCGCACTGAACTCAAGGCATATGCGCTGGCGGCGTATGAGGCCCTGCCCATGTCCGAGCAGATGGCGTTTCGCAACCATATCAGTGAAGTGGAGATTGCCGCATGAAAATGCTTGTCCACCGAATTGAGAGCAGCCCTGAGCTGCCTTTCATCCTCAATGACCTCAAGTCGCACCTTTTCATTGATTTTAATGATGACGATGTTTCGATCAACAGCATGGGGCTGACGGCAGCGGCGGAGTTTGAGCAATTCGCCCAGATCGCGCTTCTGACCCAGACTATCCGCGTCACGATCTTTGACCCTGACAGGAACAGCGGGTTGAGCCTGCCGATCGGGCCAGCGGCCGAAGACGCATTGGTGACGGTCACGATCGACGGCGAGGCATATACCGCCTTCGCTTTTGTGGGAGGAAACCGACCCTATATCCGCTGGCTGGCGGACTATCACGACCTGACGCCAAGCCGGATGATGATCGAGTATGAGGCCGGGTTTGGTACAACTGCCGCGGATGTTCCTCAAGACATCTCGCAAGCCGTCATGGATCAGGCCGCGCTGCATTATGCCGGTCGATCACCGATGGATGCCAAAAGCCTCAGTACATCGCCACACATGGCGCGGATAGGGGCTAGGTATCGCGGGGTGAAGATATGACCGATCGCGAGCTTGATGAAGTTCTCACACACCTATGGCCCATCGTGCTGCGCCGCGCGATGGCTGACGGCTCAGATGAATGGCTGAAAGGCTTTGTGAAGTCCATCGCCAGGCACAGTAAGCGGGCGACTTGGCGTCCCACGCGCAAGCAAGAGCAGATCATGCGGCGGTTGGTGTCCGAGGTGCGAACATCTCCGGTACCGGAACTGGATCTAATTGAGAGGTGAACAAAACAAAGCCCGCCGGTGCAACGGCGGGCTTATGCGGCAGATGGCTTTCACGGGTTAGCCGGGTCTGCCGCATCACAGTGCTACCGGGAAACGGGCCACAGCACAAGGGCAGCTATTCCGCGACGAGCGGTCTCTCCAAGCCCTAAGGCCCCACTGCCACCCTCCAAGGCGGTGAACATGGGAGAGCGGACCAAGCCGAGGGAAAGGCAGGTCTGACCTAAGCGGCGGCCCGGCTCCGATGAGCAGGCAAGATCGCAGCGGTCAGGGCGGGAGGCGGGTTTTCAACCCCGCTGGAGTAACCCGCTTTCTGACCGTCGCAGCAACCCTCACCAATGAGCAGAGGGCCAGAGAGACGAACGATAGAGCGTAGAATTACAAGCGAGAGGACGAGCAATGCGGAACATCCAAAAGACCACTCAGAACGACCTCTTCGGTCTTGGTCCCAATGCCGCGACTTTGCGGGGCGCTGGAGACCGACCCCTAAGTGTTCCTTTCTCTCTTCTGGAAAAAATCCGGGGAAAATCGCCGGGTGTGCGCGGAACACAGTTCTTAGGGCTTTTGACGGTTACCGAGGGCAAAAGGGCCGGAAAACCCCAGAAACTGGCGAATTTCCAGCGTCTTTTCGTAAAAGGCGCATTGGCCAAGAATGTCACAGTCGGAGTCCTGTCGATCGGGCGCGGCAACGGGAAAACGGCTCTATCTGCGGGCCTTGCTCTGGCCGAGCTTGTTGGCGCGCTTGAGGACAGCCCACAGCCTAATCGCGAAATCATCTTCGCAGCCCGCAACCGTGATCAGGCCCGCATCGCCTTCAACTTTGTGCTCGGCTACATCAAAGCACTGCCCGAAACGGACCAGGCGCAGTTCACGATCCGACGCGGGTCGAAATTGGAAGTTGAATTCGAAGGCAACGGCGGCGGACTGGCACGGTGCATCGCGGCTGACGGCAAGTCCGTCCTCGGCGGTGCGCCAACACTGGCGATCATGGACGAACGCGCGGCATGGGAACGCGAGAAGGGCGACAACCTCGAAAACGCCATCCTCTCGGGCCTGGGCAAGCGCGACGGGCGGGCGCTGATCATCTCTACCTCGGCACCCGACGACACCAACACGTTTTCGCGCTGGCTCGATGAACCGCCCCCCGGCAGCTTCGTCCAGGAGCATCGGCCCGCATTCGGCCTGCCTGCTGACGATCTGCCATCGCTGCTGGCGGCGAATCCCGGCGCGCCGGAGGGCATCGGGTCGACTCCCGACTGGCTGGTTTCCCAAGCACGAAGCGCCATCGCGCGCGGCGGTTCAGCACTGTCCAGCTTCCGCAACCTGAACCGAAATGAGCGTGTCTCGATCGAGAACCGTAGTGTCCTGGTAACGGTCGATGAATGGCTGTCGGCCGAGGTAGCGCCCGACGAGCTGCCCGAACGCGACGGCCCCTGCATTCTGGGCGTGGACCTTGGCGGCTCGCGCAGCATGTCGGCCGCGTCATTCTACTGGCCGGACACTGGACGCCTTGAGGCCCTCGGCACCTTCCCGGCTTCCCCGTCTCTGGCCGATCGCGGCGCATCCGATGGCGTGTCGGGGCGTTATGGCGAAATGCACGAGCGCGGCGAATTGTCCGTCATGGGCGAGAACACGGTTCCACCTGGGCCGTGGCTGGAAGAAATTGTGCGCCAGCTGGACGGGATCCAGCCCGCCTGCATTGTTGGCGATCGCTTCCGTCATGCCGAATTCAGCGAGGCACTGTCAAAGGCCGGGCTTGGCAGGGTTCCATTCATCTGGCGCGGCTTCGGCTGGAAGGACGGTTCCGAGGACATAGAGCGGTTCCGTCGCGCGCTTTTCGATGGCGAGATCAAGGTGGTGCCGTCGCTGCTGCTCCGCTTCGCATTCTCGGATGCGGTCACGTTCATTGATGTGGCGGGCAACGCCAAACTCGGGAAGGGCCGCTCACTGGGCCGGATCGACGCGGCGGCGGCAACGGTTCTGGCGGTGGCACAGGGTGCCCGCATGAAGGCGGCACCGCAGAAGAAGGTCCGGGCGCTATGGCAATGAAGAACGAATATCATCGCTATTCGAAGCGTGTCACCGCGACCCGCCGTTGGCAGGTTCTGCGCCACGAAATTCTTGAGCGGGATCGTTACCGTTGCCGTTCGTGCGGCTGCGGCGGACGGTTGGAAGTGGATCACGTCAAGCCGGTCAGGACGCACCCCGGCCTGTCCTATGAGCCTGGCAACCTTCAGGCGCTTTGCCCGAGCTGCCACACCAAGAAAACAAGGATCGAGTGCGGCCATTCGCCGCCCCGAGAAGACCGCCAAGACTGGCGGCGAGCAGTCGAGGCGCTGACGCGCCCCGATCAACGAAGCATCCCACAGAAGGAAATCAAAGATGCTTGAATCAGTGAAGATCGCGCGGCGGCAAAGCGAAATCCGCCAGAACCTCGCCGAACTGGCGGGCAAGGAAAGCCCGTCCGAGGATGAAATCCGGTCCATGGAAAAGCTGGACCTGGAATATCGCACCAATGAAACCCGATACCGTGCGACCCTGATCGCTGAGGATACCGAACGCAGGGACGCGGGCAACGAACTGGAAACCCGCTCTGCCCAGGAATTGTCCGACCTCATGGCCGGCTTCGAGATGCGCCAGGTCGCGTTGGCCCTCGATGAGGGACGCCAGCTCGATGGCCAGACGGCAGAGGTTGTGACCGAGCTGCGCAATGCCGGAGGTTTCAGAGGTATCCCGGTCCCGTGGCAGGCACTGGAAACCCGTAACACCGTCGCCAGTGGCACCCCCGATCCGATCCAGACGCGGCCGATCATCGACCGGCTGTTCCCAGATAGCGTGGCTGCCCGCATGGGGGCGCAGATGATCAGCATCGAATCCGGTGCGCTGGAATGGCCCGTGGTGACCTCGGCTGTGTCCGCTGGCTGGGCACCGACCGAAGCCGGCAACGTGGCCGGTCCTACTGCCTACGTCACCGCTGATCGGCCGATGAAGCCGGATCACAATCTTGGGGTGCAGATGCGCCTGACCCGAAAGACCCTCAAGCAATCGGGCGCGGCCCTGGAGCAGGCGGTGCGGCGCGATATGAATGGTGCCATGGGCGCGGCGATGGATCAGGCGGCATTCCTGGGTACCGGCGCGGACGGCCAACCGCTCGGCGTGATCACCGGCGCGGCGACCTACGGGATCACTGCCACGGCGGTGAATGCACTGGCGAGCTGGGGCGCGTTCCGCGCAGCGGCTACCCGGTTCATGACAGCGAACGGCGCGAACTCGCCAAAGGCGGTTAAGGCCCTGATCCGGCCCGAGGTTTGGGATTACATGGATGGTATCCTCACGGGCGACGGTGCGTTCCGGTTCGAGTATGAGCGCATGGTCGAGGCCTTGGGCGAGATCGCGATGACCGCAAACGCACTTCCGGCACCTACCGGCACGCCCTCGGCTACATCCGCGATACTGACGACAACCGCAGGCGGCGTGGCCCCAATCTTCATAGGTGCCTGGGGCGCGGTTGACATGATCCGCGACCCCTACAGTGATGCACAGTCCGGTGGCCTGCGCATCACCGCGCTGGCGACGATGGACGTCACCGTTGCGCGGCCGGCTCAGCTCGAGCTGCTGACCGGCCTTGAGCTAGAGGCTGCCGTGTAATGCTCTGGGGGGCACATGTAGGCAGCCTTGAGCTGCGCACCGAGGGCGGGGAAACCCGCCTTCGGGCAACCTTCCCATATGGGCTAGAGACCGTACTGGCCGAGCGGGTGGGCATGGGCCGCGAACGTCGGGAGATGATCGCGGCGCGCGCATTTGCTGATCGTCTGGAACGGGGGGAGGACGTGCATTTCCTCTCCGGCCACGACTTCAACAAGCCTCTGGCATCACGTTCCGCGGGCAGCCTGACCCTGACCGAAACCGACGAAGCCTTGACCGTCGAAGCGACGATCAGCGCGGACATGGGGCAGGTCAGCTATGTCCGGGACTTCCTCAACGCTCATAAAGCCGGGCTGATCCGGGGGCTGTCTCCGGGTTTCCGCGTCCGGCCAGGCGGCGAGACGGTCGAGGAACGCGGCACGGCGATCCTGCGCACGATCCGCGCGGCTGACCTGATCGAGATCAGCGCCGTCACGAAACCCGCCTATCCGCAAGCCCAGATCGAGGCCCGGAACTGGCAACCCCTTGGCGAGGTGGCAAAGCGCATGACGCACCGCCCCGCCGCAATCCGGTGGAGGTAACCATGTTCGGATGGCTCATGAATAAATTGCGGCCGATCGAGGCGCGATCAAGCGGCAGTGGCTACACGGCCCAGGTGATGGCGGCTCGAGACAGCTTCATCAGCGGCCGGCGCGGCGTGGCCGAGCTGACAGCGACGGTGCAGAGTTGCGTTTCTCTGTGGGAAGGCGGGTTCGCAATGGCGGACGTGTCGGGGACCAACCTGCTGACCCGGCAGACGATGGCGATGATCGCTCGCGGCGTCGCGCTGAACGGAGAGGCGGTTTTCCTGATCACCGATCTGGGGCTTGTGCCGGCGACCGATTGGGACGTGACCACACGCGACGGCCGGCCGCGCGGCTACCGCCTGTCCATCCCCGAGGCCGGGGGAGGGCGCACCGTCACCGCCCTTGCGGCCGAGGTGCTGCACTTGCGGATTGGATCCGACAACCTATCACCGTGGATCGGCACCGCGCCGCTGCGCCGATCGAGCCTTACCGGGGCAATGCTTCATGCGGTGGAGTCGGCCCTGGGGGAGACGTTCGAGAATGCGCCGCTTGGTTCGCTGATCGTGCCCCTGCCGGACACGGGTGCAGATGACATGGCCACGATGCGCAGCGAATTCAAAGGGCGGCGCGGCTCAACATTGGTGATCGAGGGCTTGGCCCAGGCGACGGCCGCTGGCATGAACCCGACAATCGGTCAGAAGCCTGATCAGCTTTCGCCGGACCTGTCCAAGAGCATGACGGACGAAACGCTTTCCGCAGCCCGCGAAGGCATCGGCATGGCCTTTGGCGTCCTGCCGTCATTCTTCAACCGCGCGGCGACCGGCCCTGTGATCCGCGAGGCGCAGCGCCAGCTGGCAATCTGGACCTTGCAACCGATTGCTGCGCTACTGGCGGACGAGGCGACAGCCAAGCTCGGCGCGACGGTCGAGATCGACACCATCCGACCGCTGCAAGCATTCGACGCTGGCGGCCGCGCCCGCGCCCTGTCCGCGATCGTCAAGACGCTGGCCGAAGCCAAGGAAGCGGGCCTTCCGCCAAGCGACGTGTCCGGCGCGATGAAAATGGTCGATTGGGAGAGATGAACATGACCGAATGTGTGACCATCACCGGCCTGACCCGCGTGTCAAACCCGAAAGCCAACCGTGGCGGCTCTACGATCCTCGCCTATTTCAGCTGCGAATTGCAGGGGATCGAGCTGCGGGGTTGCGCTCTGGTGCGGACGAGGGGAGGCGGGCTTGTCGCTTGGCCGCCGAATATCGAGGCGCAGGACAACCGGCGGGCGGTCTGCATTGCCGATGACAGCCTGCGTCACGGAATGATGCTGCACGCCCGCGAAGCCTACCGCGCGCTCGGCGGGACGGACGCGGAATATATCGGGAAATCCGTTCCCATGGGGCCGCGGGCGGTCAGCTGATGTGATCCGCGCCCGGTGTTTGCTGCGCTAAGATATGATCGGCCAGAATCGTCAGGCGCGCCGCCAATTCTTTGGCCTGTCCCGGCGTGATGGCGAGCTGCACCGCGCCCGGCTTGCCGGTCCCGGACATGACCGCCCGAAGGTGATCTTCCGAATCGGCATATTCCAGCCGCGCCAGCACGAACATACCCGCGACCGGCGCAGACGTGTATCCCGTCAGGGGTTTGGTGATGATGTTGCCGCTGGCGTCGGTGTCGAAAGCGTCAGTCATGTTGGTCCTCTCCGAATTTTTTCAACCTCACGCCAGCACCCCCGCTATTCTCGGCGATGAACTCCACCCCGGCTTCCTCAAGAGCTTCCAGCATCCTGATTTGCGCCGTGGTGGATACGATGCGACGTTCCTTCTCGAAATCCACGATTGTGGAGAGGCCAAAGCCCGCCGCATCCGCCAATTCCGTCTGTGTCATGCCGATGAGCGCCCGAGCGGCCCGGCATTGAGCAGGCGTCATATCGACAAAAATTGTTGACGCATCGGTCTCACCTCTATATCGACAATAATTGTTGATAACCTAATCAGGAGACCCTGACAATGACCAAAGAACGCGTTTGCGCGAACAGCCCCGCCATGTCCCGCCGCACCCTCTTGACTGCGTTGCCCGCCTCGGGCGTTGCGCTGGCCTTGCCAGCATCGGCCAGCCAGGCGGACCCGATCATGCCGCTCTACCGGCAATGGTGCATCGCCCGCGCCGAGTGGATAAGACTGGCGAACGTGCCAGGGAATGAGGACTGGGATTGCCCAGAAAGCATCGACGCCTACACGCGCGAGAGTAAAGCGTTCCTGGCTATGACAGATATGACACCAATCAGCCTCGAAGGAGTCGCCGCGCTGGCGCATGTCGTCTGGGAAGAGGAGGGACCGACACTTAG
>JAGXFH010000036.1 GCA_024637315.1 Brevirhabdus sp. | reverse complement strand
GGATCGGGGCCTTCACCTCTCGGTCCTTCCAGTCGGTGCCATAGGCCGAGGTGTCCTGGGAGATGACGAGCAGTTCCCTGACACCGGCGGCGACCAGTTTCTCGGCCTCGCGCAGCACCGCGTGATGCGGGCGCGATGACAGGCGGCCGCGCATGTCGGGGATGATGCAGAACTTGCACTTGTGGTTACAGCCCTCGGCGATCTTGAGGTAGCTGTAATGGCGCGGCGTCAGGCTGACACCGGTGGCGGGCAAAAGGTCGATGAACGGGTCGGGGGCGGGCGGCACCGCGGCATGGACCGCGTCGAGCACCTGTTCGTATTGCTGCGGGCCGGTGACGGCGAGGATCTTGGGGTGGTGTTCGCGGATATAGTCGGGCTCGGCGCCAAGGCAGCCGGTGACGATGACCCGGCCGTTCTCGGTCAGCGCCTCGCCGATGGCATCGAGGGATTCCGCCTTGGCGCTATCGAGAAAGCCGCAGGTATTGACGATCACCGCGTCGGCGCCGGCATAGTCGGGGCTGATGGCATAGCCCTCGGCGCGCAGGCGCGTGAGGATGCGTTCGCTGTCCACGAGCGCCTTGGGGCAGCCCAGAGAGACCATGCCGATGGTGGGCTGGCCGTCGCGGGGGGCGTCGGGGATGCGGGCGCGCGCGAGGTCGGGGCGCAGAAGTGGTGGATTTGTTGTCATGAGGCGCGATATAGACGAAGGCGAAGCTTTGCGAAAGCCGGTCCGGAAGAGGCGGCGCGCGCGGCATGTGAGCAGGAGGCCCGGCGATGGCGCGGAAGAAGGCGAAAAAGAAGTTCAGGATACTGCGGTTTCTGACGAAAGTCGTGGTGGCGGTTCTGGTGCTGATCGGGATCGCGCTGGTCGGGCTGGTGCTGTTGCCCGCCGACAAGATCGCCGGGATCGCGGCGGCGCGGTTCGAGGCGGCGACGGGCCGGGCGATGGTTCTGGAGGGCGAGGTGCGCCCGTCGCTCTATCCGCAGCTTGGGGTCAAGACCGGGCGGGTGAGCATTGCGAACGCCGACTGGTCGGAGGCCGGTCCGCTGTTGCAGGCGGACAGCCTGGCGGTCGGGGTCGATCTGGCGGCGCTGATCGCTGGCGACATCCGGATCACCGAGGTGCAGGCGGTGGGCCCGAAGATATTGCTGGAAATCGGCGCGGACGGGCGCGGCAACTGGGAGTTCGGCGCGGCGAAGGCCGGTGGTGGCGGCGGCGGTGGCGGTTCGGGCGCAGCGCCGGCGGAGGATGCGGTGATGCGGGAATTCTCGCTTGACCGGGCCGAGATCACCGGCGGCGCGATCACCTTTGTCGATCATCGGACCGGCGCGGCGCGGACGTTGTCGGCGCTTGATGCGGTGGTGACCCTGCCCGATTTCGCCGGCGCGGCGACGATCAGCGCCAGCGCCGAAACCAACGCGCAGGGCGTGGCGCTGCAGGCGACGATCGCGGAATTCGCGGCGTTCCTGGGCGATGGCGCGGTGCCGGTGGTGCTGGCGGCCGATATCGGCGGGGCCAAGCTGGATTTCGACGGCCGCGCCGGGCTGGCGCCGCTGGCCGCCACCGGGGCGGTCGAGGCGGAGCTGGGCGACATGGCGGGGCTTTTCGCGGCGCTGGGCCTGGCGCGGCCAGAACTTCCTGCGGGGCTGGGGCGCAACGATGCCCGCCTGTCGGGCGATGTCACCTATGCCGAGGACCGGGTGTCGCTGCGCGGCGGGACGCTTCAGCTCGATCAGAACCGGCTGGTCGGGTCCGCCGACCTGACGCTGGCGGGCAAGCCGAGCGTGGTGGCGAAGTTGCAGACCGGCGTGCTGGACCTGTCGGGGCTGACCAGCGAGCGCGGCGGCGGGGGCGGCGGGGGCGACGTGATCCGGCCGGCCGATGGCGACGGATCGGGCAAGCGCAACGGCAGGTCCGGCACCGGCTGGTCGAAGGCGCCGATCGACGCGAGCGCGCTTGGCCTGGTGGATGCCGACCTGCTGATCGAGGCCGACAAGGTGGCCCTGGGCACGACCGATCTGGGACGGACCAACATCACCCTGCGGCTTGCGGATGCCCGCGCCGAGGTCGATATCCGCGAGTTGAACGCCTTTGAAGGCGCTGTCAGCGGCACGCTGGTGGCCAATGGCCGCAGCGGCCTGTCGGTCAGCGCCGATCTGGCGGGGCGGGCGATTGCGCTGAAGCCGCTGTTGTCGCAGATCGCCGGATACGAGCGGCTGATCGCGGCGGGCGACATGACCATCGACGTGCTGGGCAGCGGCACGACGATGGACGCGATCATGAACTCGCTGAACGGGACCGGCTCTTTCCGGATCGGTGCGGGCGAGTTGCTGGGCCTCGATCTGGTCGGGATGCTGCGCAACCTCGATGCGTCCTTTGTCGGCGAGGGCGCCAAAACGATCTTCGAGGAGATCACCGGCACGTTCCGGATCATCGACGGAGTACTGATCAATGACAACCTGTCGCTGATCAGCCCGCTGCTGAGCGCGCAGGGCAAGGGCGAGATCGGGCTGGGCGGTCAGACGCTTGACTATCTGATCACGCCGCGGCTGCTGGCGGGCGAGGGCAAGGGGCTGAGCATTCCGCTGCGGATCAGCGGCACCTGGGCCAGCCCGAAATTCCAGCTGGATATGGATGCGCTGGCCGGTGACAAGATCGACGCCGCAAGGGACCGGATCAAAGAGAAGGCCCGCGAGGCGGTCGAGAAGAAGGTTCAGGAGGAACTGGGGATCGACCTGGGCGGCGGCGATCAGAAGTTGAGCAAGAAGGAACGCCGCAAGGCCCGCGAGGATGCCAAGAAGGCGCTGGAGGAGAAGGCCAGGGAAGGGTTGCTGGACCTTCTTGGCGGCAATTAGGACGGCTTGGGGTCCGGTTCAGGCGACGCGCATCAGGCCCAGCGGCGTGGCGTGGGGGCTTGGCGCGTGGGCTGGGGCCTCGCGGAAGGGTTCGCGGGCGGTTGTGCAAGGATGCCGTTGAAAAGTTCGATCGCCGGTCGCACTGATGACCGACCAGTCAGGCGGACATCAACGCTTCGTCCGGAATTCGTCCGCCAGGCAGCTAGCCTTCAAGCGCCTTCTTGCGTTCGGCGTATTCCTTTGAGTCGATTTCGCCTTTTGCGAGTCGCTCTTGCAAGATTTCCAAAGCCGATGACCGCTTTCCTGAGCCTTGCTCCATCCACCAGCGCACTGCAATCACAACGAGCGCGATGAGGACCACCCAGAACAACACCATCATCAACCCGCCGAATATCCCGTAACCCATGCCATAACCACTGCCCGACATATGTCCATTCCCCCACATGTGACCGAAGTAATCTTCACCACGTTCACGGGCTTGAGCTGTCGCGGCGTTCGCCATCGAGAAAAAAGCCCCTGCCGCCACCACCGTTCTGATCAGCATATCATTCATTGCAGCCTCCTATTGCCGTGATCTCTGGATCCCGGCAGAGGCGAAGTAAAGCACAGAATCGCCTTGGATGATTTAATGTGGATCAACATCGTTACGTCGGTTGATTCAAGGATACCCGGCATTCCGACCCGGAATGGCGCACCGGGACGCATCAAGGACTTTTGCAGACCTTCTTGTATGTTCGCCTGCCGAGGTCTCTGCTTCGGGCCCAATTTCGCCGGCAAGACACCCGGACAGTTGCACCTGTGATCGTCGCGACGGGCAGAGCACAGGCAACATCTAGCGAGGTTGCTTCGAGAAGGAGAAATCACCATCCGCGATCCGGCGAATGCGTTCGCAGCCGTCTGTTTCTGCATTGAAATACCGCCAGGCATTCGTGGCGAACTTTCTTGGATCTATCTCATAGATCATCGCGGATATCAGCTCTGCTTTCGGCGGCAGGCTTACAGGTGCCGCATCTATCAGTGCCTCGCGCCACTCTTGATCAAGACTGTCCAATTCCATCGCGGCAGCGACATATTCGTGATCCACGAAGGCAAGATCGGTGCCGCTGCTCGACTGCTCAAGCAGCGCATGGGCCATCTCATGCGAGATCAGGGCCTGGAAAAGGCCGTTCACAGGCAGGACGCGATAGGGATTTTCCTCTTCCAGTCGGTCGGAGAGCGATACCGGGTCAGTGACACGGATGACATCGTCGGAGCAGTCGTAGGTCGCCAGACAATCGGCAAAGTCATGCGCGATCCTGTCCTCGATGAAGATCTGGATGGGCCGGTTTTGATCGAGGCCGCACGCGACGATGCGTGTTTTCGCTTGCATCGCATAGTTGCAGGCAAGAACCGCTGACTCTGGCGAGGTCGAGGTTACGGCAATGTCCCGGTCAGGACAAAGGAGCATTGTCCCCGAGGCGTGCAGCGGGCCTGCCGAGCTTGCGACAAGGGCCACGAGCGCCGCGCTGCGCTTTCCCAGCTTGACCATGCGGCCTCCGTTTCGATGCCTGTTAGCAGAACTGACAGCCTTTGCCCAGTCGATGGAGAACGTTCCCGGGCGTCGACGCGCCCTGCGCACCGACGGCAACCGCGGGCTAGGTCATGAACCGGCGGATCACCTCGGCCTCCTGCGCCTGCATCAGCGATTGCGCGGTGGCCATGTGCAGCGCCATCACCCGGCGCGCCTCGGCCCCGTCGCCATTGCGCAGCGCCGCGACCAGCCGGGCCTGGTAGGCCTTGCCCTTGGCCCAAAGCTGATGGTTCGGCGGGTCGTAGAGCTTGCGATACACCGTCAGGTCGGACAGCGTTTGGGTGACGAAGGCGATGATGAAGCCCATCAGCGGATTGTCCGACATCTCGGCCAGAAGGCCGTGAAACCTGAGCGAGGCGATGTGCTGTTCGCGTTCCTCCTCGGCGGTTTCGGCCGGGTGGGCGTAGCTGGCCATCACCGCCTCGAGCTGCGCCAGCTGATCCTCGGTCAGCGTGCCGGCCAGATGCGCCACCAGTTCGGGTTCGAGAACCATGCGGATCTGGTAGATGTCGTTCAGCGTCAGGTCGCGGAAGTAGAAGTAGTTCGACAAGAGCGCGCGGGCGCGTTCGGGCGACATCTGGTGCACGAAGGTGCCGCCGCCCGGCCCGGAGCGGGTGCGCACAAGCCCCTGCGCCTCGAGGATCCGGGTGGCCTCGCGGATCGTGCCCTTGGACATGCCGAACCGGGCGATCAATTCGGGTTCGCTGGGCAGGCGGTCGCCGGAATGAAGGCCCTGCTGCATGACCCATTGCTTGATCGCCTCGGCGACCTGGGTCGGGCGGCTTGGCTTGCCCTCAGGGGTCGAGCGGGTGGTGGCAGGCGGCAAGCTGGTGGTCTCCCTTGTCGGTCAGTTCGGGTTCGACCCGGCGGCAGAGGTCGGTGGCGCGCGGGCAGCGGGCGGCGAAGGAACAGCCCGGCGGCGGGTTCAGCGGGTCGGGAAGCTCGGTCTCGCGGCCCTCGGGGGCGGTCAGCGGCCGGCCGACGACCGGGGCGCTGTCGGCAAGCAGCCTGGTATAGGGATGGCGCGGGCGGCTGAAGATCGCCTCGGCCTCGCCGATTTCCACCACCGCGCCGAAATAGAGCACCGCGACGCGGGTGCTGACCGCCTCGACCACGGCAAGGTCATGGCTGATGAACAGGTAGGTCAGGCCGAATTCGCGTTTCAGCTTGGCCAGAAGGTTCAGCACCTGCGCCTGTACCGAGACATCGAGTGCGGAGACCGGTTCATCGAGGATCAGGATCCGGGCATTGGCGGCCAGCGCGCGGGCGATGCCGATACGCTGCGCCTGGCCGCCGGAAAACTCGTGCGGATAGCGGGTCAGGAAATCCTCTCGCAGGTTCACCGCGGCGAAGATCTCGCTGATCCGTTGGGCGCGGTCGGCCTTGCCCATGCCGTGCAGGCGTTTCAGCGGCGCGTCGATGATCTGGCGGATCGTCTTGCGCGGGTTGAGGCTGCTGATCGGGTCCTGGAACACGTACTGGATCGACTTGCCGAAGGCCGCCGGGTCGGCATTGTCGAACGCCTTGCCCTCGATCCGGATCGTGCCGGTGGTGGGCGGGATCAGCCCGACCAGCATCCGCGCCAGCGTGGACTTGCCGCAACCGGATTCGCCGACGATGCCCAGGGTTTCGCCGGTCTCGACGGTCAGCGTCACCGGCCGCACCGCCTTGACGGTGAATTTCGGCGGCCCGAACAGGGGCTTGCCGACCGGGAAGGTCTTGGACAGGTTGTCGAGGTGCAGCGCCTCGGTCATGACGGCCTCCATTCGGGGTAGAGGCAGCGGACGGCGCGACCGTTCTGCGGCTTCAGCGCGATCTCGCCGCGCTCGCAAGAGGTCTGTTTCTTCCGGCAGCGCGGCGCGAAGGCGCAGCCCGGCGGCAGGTCGTCGACCGACGGCGGCAGGCCGGGGATCGCGGCGAGTTCGCGCCGCCCGCCGCCCAGTTCCGGCACGCAGGCGATCAGCCGCTTGGTGTAGGGATGCGCGGGGTTGGCGAGGATCTCGGGCGTCGGACCCTGTTCGACGATGCGGCCCGCATACATCACCGCGACGCGGTCGCAAAGCTGTGCGACGACGCCGAAATCATGGGTGATGAAGATGATCGCAAGGCCGCGGTCGCGGCGCAGGTCGTCGAGCAGCGACAGGATCTGCGCCTGCACGGTCACGTCGAGCGCGGTGGTCGGTTCGTCGGCGATGATCACGTCCGGGTCGTTGGCCAGCGCCATTGCGATGCCGACACGCTGGCGCATGCCGCCGGACATCTCGTGCGGGAAGCTGCGGGCGCGGCTTTCGGGGTTGGGGATGCGAACCGATTTCAACAGCTCGAGGACGCGGTCGTGGGCCTCGGATTTCGAAATCCGGTGGTGGCAGCGGATCGCCTCGGCCAGTTGGTCGCCGACCCGGTACAGGGGATGCAGGGTGGCCTGCGGGTCCTGGAAGATATAGGCGATGCGGTCGCCGCGCAGGCGGCGCAACGCCGGGTAGCGCATGCCGATCAGGTCGCGGCCCTTGTAGCGCACCGCCCCGGCGGTGATCACGCCGGGCGGAGAGGCGACAAGGCCCATCACCGACAGCGCGGTGACCGACTTGCCCGATCCGCTTTCGCCGATGATGCCAAGGCATTCGCCGGGAACGACCGACAGGCTGACGCCGTTCACCGCGCGGAAGATCCGGTCGCCGACATGGAACTGGGTTTCCAGATCGTCCAGCGACAGGATGCCGTCGGTGCGCTTTTCCGGCACTTCGGCGCGGTCCACCAGCGTCGCCGCCATCGGACGGCTGAGCGCGCCCGACCGCAGCCGCGGGTCAAGCGCGTCGCGCACCCCGTCGCCCAGCAAGTTGATCGACATGACGATGATCAGGATCATCACCCCCGGAACGACCGAGGTGTGCGGCGCGCTGATCAGCGCCGCCCGCGCCTCGCCCAGCATCGAGCCCAGATCGGCCTGCGGCGGCTGGCTGCCAAGGCCAAGGAACGACAGCCCGGCGGTTTCAAGGATCATCCAGCCGACGGTGGTGGACATGGCGATGACGATGACCGGCAGGACGTTGGGCAGGATCTCGGACAGGATGATCCGGGTATGGCCCATGCCCGACAGCTTGGCCGCATCGACGAATTCCTTGTGCGCGATGCCCACGGTGATACCGCGGATGTTGCGGGCGAAGAACGGCACGTTGACCGCGGCCACCGCGATCAGCGCGTTCATCAAGCCGGGGCCAAGCGCCGCGACGATGGCCAGCGCCAGAAGGATGTAGGGAAACGCCATCAGCATGTCGACGCCGCGCATGATCAGGTTGTCGGTGCGGCCGCCGAAATAGCCCGCGACGATGCCGATCGCCGCGCCGATCGTGGCGGCGATGAGCGCCGCCGAGAAGCCGACCGCAAGCGACAGCCGCGTGCCCCACAAGAGCCGCGACAACAGATCCCGGCCAAGATGGTCGGTGCCCAGCAGGTGGCCGGGCGAGAACGGCCGCACGAAGCGGTCGGCGGTGTTGGTGACGTTCGGCGCGGACAGCGGCAAAAGCGGGGTCAGCAGCACCAGCAGGATCACCCCGCTCAGGACGATCGCCCCCGCCAGCGCCAGCCGGTTGCGGGCAAGCAGTTTCAGGAACAGCCTCACGTCTTGATCCTCGGGTCCAGCAGGCTTTGGGCCACGTCGACCATGATGTTGAAGAGCACATAGCAGGCCGCGACGAAGACGACGCCGCCCTGCACCAGAAGGATGTCGCGCTTGAGGATCGCATCGACCAGCATCCGCCCGACGCCGGGCCACTGGAACACGATCTCGATATAGACAGCGCCCGACAGCACGAAGCCGGCCTGGATGCCAAGGACCGGGATGATGCTGACCATCGCGGCGCGCAGCGCATGGCCCCAGATCACCCGGCGCTCGGAAACCCCCTTGGCCCGCGCGGTGCGGATGAAGTCCTGCCGCAGGACCTCGAGCATCGCCGAGCGCGACAGCCGCGCGATGACGCCGGTCGCGACGACGGCCAAGGCCGCGGCGGGCATCACGAGGTGTTTCAACAGGTCCCACAGGTCGCCGCCGCCATAGATCGCGTACATGCCCGAGACCGGCAGCCATCTCAGGTTCACCGCGAACAGAAGGATCATCATCATGCCCAGAAAGAAGCTGGGGATCGAGATGCCCAGTAGCACCACGAAGGTGATCGCCTTGTCGGCAAAGCCGTATTGCCGCGAGGCCGAGATGACGCCCGCGAGGATGCCGAGGAAACAGCACAGCACGAAGGCGGTGCCGGCCAGCACCAGCGTCGCGTTGAACCGTTCCAGAACCTCGTCGATGACCGGGCGGTTGAGCGCGAAGCTCTGCCCGAAATCGCCGGTCAGCATGTTGCCGAGCCAGATGAAATACCGCGCCACGGCGGGTTTATCGAGGCCCAGATCTCGGTTCAGCTTCTCGACATTCTCGGGCGTGGCGTAAGAGCCGAGGATCGCGGTCGCCGGATCGCCGGGAATGAGCGCCATGATCGCGAAGACGATGATGGTGATGCCCAGAAGCACGGGGATCGCCGAGAATAGCCGCTTGAGGATGTAGCTGCCCATCACGCTTCCCGTTCTGTCAGGGCTTGGAAAACCCCGCCGCAGGCCGGCAACCGCCTGGCCCGCGGCGGGGCAAGGGTCAGTTCTTGACCACGTCCTTCAGCAGCAGGAAGAACGACGGCTCGAGCTGGAAGTTTTCCACCTTGTCGCTGGTCACTGCGTTCTGCTTCCAGTTGGCGACAAAGACCCAGGGCGCGTCTTCCTGCACGATCTCCTGCATCTCCTTGTAAAGCCGGGCGCGTTCGTCCTGATCGGTGGCGGTGCGCGCGGTTTCCAGAAGTTCGTCGACCTTCGGGTTGGAATAGTAGCCTGAATTGAAGCCGCCCTTGTCGGGCCAGGCCTCGGTGCGCAGCGCCAGGAACGGCAGGGTGTCGGGGTCGTTGGTCATCCAGGCCATCTCGGCCATGTCGGCCTTGCCTTCCAGCCCCGGATTCACTTCGCCGAGGAAGGTGTTCCACTCGTAGGTCTCGATGGTGACATCGAAGCCCACGGCCTGCAGGTCGGCCTGGATCGCGGTGCCCATCGCGATCGGATCGAGCATGCCGGACCCGCCTTCGGTCACGAAGAAGGTGACGGCGGGGTTTTCCATCCCGGCCTCGGCCAGCAGCGCGCGGGCCTTTTCCGGATCGTAGGGATAGGGTTCCAGGCTTTCGTTATAGGCCCAGGCGAAGGCCGGCGGGGTCGGCCCCGCGGCGACCTCGGCGGTGCCTTCCAGCACGTCATTGACCAGCGCTTCCTTGTTGACCGCGTAGTTCGCGGCCTGGCGCACGGCCTTTTCGGCGAACGGCCCCTCCTTGGCGTTCAGGATCAGGAACCAGACATGCGGCCCGGCCTGTTCGGACACGGTGTAGGCGTCGGACTGGAACTGCGACAGTGCAACCGGCGGCACCTCGACCATCAGGTCGATGCCGCCCGCCAGCATTTCGGCGGTGCGGGTGTTGGCGTCGGTGATCGGCCGGAAGACCACCGCGTCAAGCGCCGGCGCGCCGTCCCAGTGATCGGGGTTTCGTTCAACGACGACGGCCTCGTTCGAGCGCCATTCGACGAAATGGAACGGCCCGGTGCCCGACGGGTTGCGGCCGAAATCGGCGCCGTGCTGTTCGACAGCCGCCTGGCTGACGATCAGCCCGGTCGGGTAGGCGAGGTTCGACAGGAACGGCGCGTAAGGCGCGTTCAGGGTGAATCTGACGGTCAGCGGATCGACCACCTCGACGTTTTCAACCGCCGAGAAGAAGAAGGACAGCGGGAACGGGCCGGTATCGTGAAAGGGGTGATCCTCGTTCAGCATCCGGTCGAAGTTGAACTTGACGACATCGGCGTTGAACGCGCTGCCATCGTGGAACGTGACGCCGTCGCGCAGGGCGAAGGTGTATTCGGTGCCGTCTTCGCTGATCTCCCAGCCTGTCGCCAGCGCCGGTTCAACCTCGAGCGTGCCCGACTTGTAGCGCACCAGCCCGTCAAAGACGTTCATCAGGATGCGGAAATCGTTGACCGCCGTCACCGCGGCGGGGTCGAGCGCCTTGGGTTCGGCGATCTGGCCCACGACCAGCACGCCCGGCGGGGTTTGCGCGGTGGCCGGCAGGCCAAGGCCCAGTGCCAGCAGCCCCGCGCTTGCGGCCGAAAACAGGCCGCGGCGGGTCCAATCCATCAGTTGCATTTGGTAATCCTCCCTCTTGTCGTTATGGTAAATTATCATGATAAATAGAAAGCGTCCAATTTTTCATGATAAATAGGGACGAAAAACAGAAAGTGCTGAATTCATGACCTTTTCCATCCTCGCGCGTGATGAAAAAACCGGCAGGGTCGGTGGCGCGGCGGCGACTGGCAGCCTGTGCGTCGGCGGCTGGGTGCTGCGCGGCGACTCGCGGTGCGGGATGTCGGCGTCGCAGGGCACCGCGCCCTCGACGCTGTGGGGCGACGAGGTGCTGGAAGAGATGGCACAGGGGTATGGCGCCGAGGATGCGGTGTCGGCAGTGGTCGGCAGGGATGCCGGCCGCCAGCACCGCCAGCTTGCCGCGCTGGACCTGACCGGCGGGGTGGCGCATTTCACCGGAAGCCAGAGCATCGCCGTCGCCGGCGCGGTCGAGGGCGACGCGGTGATCGTCGCGGGCAACCTGCTGTCGGATGCGGCGGTGCTCGATGCGGCATTGCGGGGGTTCCGCGACAGCGACGCGCCGTTCCCCGAACGGCTTCTGGCGGCCCTCGATGCCGGTCATGCAGCGGGCAGCGACAGCCGCGGGCTGCTCTCGGCGGCGCTGCTGGTGCTGGGCGACGACATCCCGCCCTTGACGCTGCGCGTCGATCTGGCCAAGAAACCGCTGAAACGGCTGCGCAAGCTTTACCGCCGCAGCCAGGACTCGCCCTATGCCGACTGGCTGGACGTGGTGCCGACCCGCGATGCGCCGCAGCGCAGCCTGCGCGATTAAAGCGTTTCGGGAAAAGATCGAATCGGAATTTCGCTGCCTCTCGCTGCGCTCGAACGCGCATTCCGATGCTTGCTGCCTCGGCTGTTTCGCGAAATGCTGTAGGCGCAGGGGCCGGGCGTGGCGGCCTCCAGCGCGACGATCCGCTTCAGCGTGGCGTCATCGACATCGCCGATCACCAGCGTGCGGCCGATCACCAGACCCGGCGTGCCGGCCATGCCGAACAGGTCCGCCACGGCGCGCGACCGGTTCAGCCGGTCGGTCACCGCGGCGCTTTGCATGTCGCGCGTCAGCCGGCCGGCATCTATGCCGGTGCTTTCGGCCAGCGCGGTGACGTAGCCGTCGGTCGGTTGGAACACCGCGCGCATCATCCGGTCGTGGAACGCGTCGAACGCGCCCTGTGCGCGCGCGGCGATGGCGGCGCGCGCGGCCAGTTCGGAGGCCGGGCCAAGCCCCGCAAGGTCGTGCCAGGTCAGCGCCACGCCCGACAGATCGCGCAGGCGCGGCGTCAGCCGGCGGCAGATCGGGCACTGGTAGTCGTAGAAATAGGCGGTCGGTACGGCGCCGGGCGGGGTGCTGTCGAACAGCGCCGCGCAAAGGTCGGCGGCGACGGCGGCGCGGGTGTCGTGCAGCGGGTCGGGGGCGGCGCCGTCGAGCCCGGCAAAGACCGCACCGGCCAGCGAGACAGGACCGGCCTTCAGTCGCCGGTAGCCGTTCGGCTGCTCCATTTCGGTCAGCGGCAGCGGCGGCGGGGTCAGAAGCGGCGAGCGCCAGACGGCAACCCCGGCCGCGGCGGCGGCCAGCCCCGCCAGAACGCCGCGGCGGTTCACTGCCGCAAGCGCCAGCCGGTGCGGAAGATCAGCCAGATCACCGTCAGGCACAGCGCCAGGAAAACCGTGATCGCGGCGATCGAGATGCCGACCGGAACATCGGCGACGCCGAAGAACGACCAGCGAAAGCCCGAGATCAGGTAGAGCACCGGGTTGAAATGGGTTATCGTCTGCCAGGCGGGCGGCAGCATCGAAACCGAGTAGAACGAGCCGCCAAGAAACACCAGCGGCGTGATGATCAGCAGCGGGATCAGCTGCAACTGTTCGAAATTCCCCGCCCAGATGCCGATGATGAAGCCCAGCAGCGCGAAGGAGACGGCGGTCAGGACCAGGAAGGTGACCATCCAGACCGGATGCAGGATCTGCAGATCGACGAACAGCGTCGAGGTGGCGAGGATGATCAGCGCGATCATCAGCGCCTTGGTCGCCGCCGCGCCGACATAGCCGATGACGATCTCGACAAACGACATCGGCGCCGAGAGAAGCTCGTAGATCGTGCCGATGAATTTCGGGAAATAGATGCCGAAGCTGGCATTGGTCACCGCCTGCTGCAACAGCGTCAGCATGATCAGGCCGGGCACGATGAACGCGCCGTAGGAAATCCCCTCGACCGACTCGATGCGGCCGCCGATGGCCGCGCCGAAGACGACGAAGTAAAGCACCGTCGACAGCACCGGTGAAACGATGGATTGCGCGATGGTGCGGAACGTGCGCGCCATTTCAAAGACATAGATCGCGCGGATTGCCTGCCAGTTCATGCGTTTTCCTCCACCAGCGACAGGAACACCTGTTCCAGGCTGCTTTCCGTGGTTTCCAGATCGCGCACCGACAGGCCCGCCTGCGCCAGATCCGACAGCAGGTGGGCGATGCCGGTGCGGTCGGCCTGCGTGTCATAGTCGTAGGCCAGCGCATGGCCGTCGCGCTCTACCGTCAGGTTGTAGCGCGCCAGCGCATCCGGGACGCTTGTCAGCGGCGCCTGCAACTCGATCACCAGCCGTTTCCTGCCCAGCTTGCGCATCAGCCTGTCCTTGTCCTCGACCAGCAGCAGCCTGCCCTTGTCGATGACGCCGATCCGGTCGGCCATCTGCTCGGCCTCCTCGATGTAATGCGTGGTCAGGATGATGGTGACGCCATCGTCGCGCAGGCGGCGCACCAGGGCCCACATGTCCTTGCGCAGGTTGACATCGACCCCGGCGGTCGGCTCGTCGAGGAACAGGATCCGCGGCTCGTGGCTGAGCGCCTTGGCGATCAGCACCCGGCGCTTCATGCCGCCCGAAAGCTCCCGGTTGCGGGTGTCCTTCTTGTCCCAGAGCGACAGCGCGCGCAGCACCTGTTCCAGATGCGCCTCGTCCGGGGCCTTGCCGAACAGGCCGCGCGAAAAGCGGGTGGTGGCGATCACCTTCTCGAACGGCTCGATGGTGATTTCCTGCGGCACCAGGCCGATCAGCGCGCGGGCGGCGCGGTATTCGGACCGGATGTCGTGGCCGCCCACGGTCACCGTGCCGGCGGTCGGCTGCACCAGTCCGCAGATCACCGAGATCAGCGTGGTCTTGCCGGCGCCGTTCGGGCCGAGCAGCGCAAGGATCTCGCCTTCCTCGATATCAAGGCTGACATCGTCGAGCGCGGTGAAGCCGTTGGCATAGGTCTTGCCGAGATTTCGGACAGAGATGATCGCGGGCATGGGCGGATCCGTTCGCTGGGGTATCGCGCAAGGGTTAGCCCGAAGCCCGCCAAGGTTCCACCCCCGCTGCGTCCGGGTCCACTCAGCCGGTCAGCAGGATATCGCCGAATGCGTCGCGCAGCCGGGTCTTCAGCACCTTGCCGGTGCCGCCAATCGGCAGGCTGTCGACGAAAACGACCCGGTCAGGCACCTGCCAGCCGGGGATCTTGCCGTCGTAGCTGGCCAAGATCTCCTGCTCGGTAGGGTCATGGCCGTCGGCCTTGACCGCGACGATCACCGGGCGCTCGTCCCATTTGGCATGTTTCGCGGCGATCGCGGCGGCGTTGGCGATGCCGGGATGGGCGAGCGCGATGTTTTCCAGCTCGACCGTGGAAATCCATTCGCCACCGGACTTGATGATGTCCTTGGCCCGGTCGCGGATCACCATGTAGCCGTCCGGGTCGATGGTCGCGATATCGCCGGTATCGAACCAGCCGTCCTTCAGCGACGAGGCATCGGCCCTGAAATAGGTATCGACGATCCAGTGGCCCCTGATCTGCAGATTGCCCTCGGTCCTGCCGTCTTCGGGCAGGATGCTGCCGTCATCGGCCACCAGCCGCAATTCGACGCCGAAAGGCGGGCGGCCCTGGCACAGCCGGATCTTCGCCTGCTCTGCGGGGTCAAGGCCGGAATGTTTCTGCAACAGGTTGTTGACCGTCCCCAGGGGGCTGGTTTCCGACATCCCCCAGGCGTGGATCAGCTCGACGTCGAAGCCGTCGCGGAAGGCGGCGATCATCGAGGGCGGCAGGGCCGCGCCGCCGACCACCGTGCGCGTCAGCGATGCGGCGGTGCTGCCGCTGGCCCGCAGCGCCGCCAGCAGTCCCATCCAGATCGTCGGCACGCCAAGCGCGATGGTGACCGTCTCGGTGTCGATCAGCCTGACCAGGCTTTGCCCGTCCAGGTTCGGGCCGGGCAGCACCAGCTTCGCGCCGACGGCGGCGGCGATGTAGGGCACGCCCCAGGCATTGACGTGGAACATCGGCACCACAGGCAGCACGGTGTCGCGGGCCGAGATTGCCAGCCCGTCCGGCTGATTGCCGCCAAGCGAATGCAGCACGGTCGAGCGATGGGTATAGAGCACGCCCTTGGGATGGCCGGTGGTGCCGGAGGTGTAGCACAGGCTGGAGGGCGTGTTCTCATCCAGGTCCGGCCAGTCGGGGCGCGGATCGGCAGCCGCCAGCAGTTCGTCGTAGAACTCGAGCCCGTCGATCATCGCCGCCGCCGCGTCGTCGCGCGGACCCATCAGGACGATGTGTTTCACCGACACTAGGTGATCGCGCAGCTTTGCGGCCGCAGGCAGGAAGGTGGCGTCGAGGAACAGCACCTGATCCTCGGCATGGTTGATGATGTAGATCAGCTGTTCGGGGGCGAGACGCGGATTGATCGTGTGGCAGATCAGCCCGGCCCCGGCGACGCCGAAATAGATTTCAAGGTGCCGGCGATTGTTCCAGGAGATGGTGGCGCAGCGGTCGCCGGGCGAGAGGCCATGCGCGCCGAGCGCTGCGGCAAGGCGGCGGGCATTGGCCTCGACCTCGGCCCAGCAGGCGTGCGTGGTGGCGCCGTCGGTCTCGACCGAAACCACCTCGGTCGCGCCGTGGTAGCGCGCCGCGTGCCGGATCAGCGAACTGATCGTCAGCGGTTGCGTCATCATCTTGCCAAGCATCGACAGCCCCGCATCGGTTGCACAAGCACAAGCACAAGCACAGGACCACGGCGCGAGGCCGGCGGCAAGAACGGAGTTTGCCGGCCGGATCGGGGGGGCAGGGGTCGGGTGGCGTCGGCGGGGGCGTCAGCGCCCCCGGCAGGCGGCGATCAGCGGCGGCGGTCGCGGCGGCTCGACATCGGCTGGAACGCGACACCGACATGCGCCTCGCAATACGGCTTGCCGGGCTGCACGGTGAGGCCGCAGAACCAGAAATCATCCGTGGCGGGGTCGCCGACGGGCCATTTGCAGGTCCGCTCGGTCAGTTCCATCAAGCTGATCTTCTTCGATTTCTTCTCGACCTCGCGGACCGAGGCCAGCGCTTCGGGGCTGATCTCGTTGGCCGAGGGTTGCGGCGGCAGCGGCTGGCCCGCCGGGATGATCTGGCGACGCAGCGGCACGACCTGCTTTTCGGTCACTTCGGCGACGGTGATGGTGGCGACGGCTTCGCCCTCGGCCTTGTCGCGCGCGGCGGACTTGGCGGTGGCGGGCTTTTCCTTGGCCGCGGGCTTGGCCGGCGCGCCGCCAGAGCGGTTCGACAGCCCAAGCCGGTGGACCTTGCCGATCACCGCGTTGCGCGTCACCCCGCCCAGTTCCTTGGCGATCTGGCTGGCGCTTTGGCCTTCGCCCCACATCTTCTTCAGGGTCTCTACGCGTTCGTCGGTCCAGGACATCGGATTACCTCAACTGAAAACGGCCAAGGGGCGGTGTGCCCTGGCCGTCAGGATTTTCTGGTCAGCCCCTATTCTAATCCCTGTGACGGTCGGGATACAAGCACCCGCAGGTCACGGGATGCGAGGGCTTCGGCATGAATGACACATCGGCAATGGGCGTGCGCCGCTTCGGGCGCTTCAACTGGCTGGGACTCTACACTCTGGCCGAACGAGAGACCAAGCGGTTTCTGGCCGTCTGGACCCAGACGCTCATGGCGCCGCTGGTCACGTCGGCGCTGTTCCTGTCGATCTTCACGCTGGCGATCGGGCCGGCCCGTGGCGCGGTCATGGGCGTGCCGTTCCTGCAATTCCTCGCCCCCGGCATCCTGATGATGACGGTGATCCAGAACGCCTTCGCCAACTGCTCGTCCTCGCTGATGGCGTCGAAGGTGCAGGGCAACATCGTCGATACGCTGATGCCGCCCTTGTCGCCGCTGGAACTGGTGCTGGGCTATATCTCGGCCACCGTGCTGCGCGCCGCACTGGTGGCGGCGGCGATCTGGCTTGGCATGGCGCTGTTCGTCGGGGCGGGGCTGGCGCATCCGGTCTGGGCGCTGGTCTTCGTCGTCCTCGGCGCGATGTTCATGGGCGGGCTGGGGCTGATCGCGGCGATCTATGCCACGAAATACGACCAGATGGCGGCGATCACCAATTTCGTCATCACCCCGCTGTCGTTCCTGTCGGGCACGTTCTACTCGACCGCCAGCCTGCCGCCGGTGGTCCGCACCCTGACCCACTGGAACCCGGTCTTCTACCTGATCGACGGCGTGCGCTACGGCATGATCGGCGCGTCCGACAGCAATCCCTGGCTGGGGCTCTGCGTCGTCTCGGCGGTGACCGGCGGGGTGCTGTGGCTTTGCTGGTACTGGTTCCGGCGGGGCTACCGGCTGAAAGCCTGACCGGGTCCCGCGCCCGCCCTGGGGGAAGGCGCGGGAAAGATCGTCCGGATCAGCCGTTCTTGCGGCTGTCCATCAGCCCCATGACAAGGCTCACACACATCGCCAGCAGCACGATGGTGAACGGAAAGCCCGTGGACACCGCCATCGCCTGCAGCGCCGACAGCGCCGCCGAGCCGCCGACCAGCAGCAGCGTTGCGGCGACGACACCCTCGAAGGTGCACCAGAATACCCGCTGCGCGACCGGCGCATCGGTCTTGCCGCCCGCAGTGATCGTGTCGATCACCAGCGATCCGCTGTCCGACGAGGTCACGAAGAACACCAGCACCAGCACGATCCCGAGGAACGACGTGATCGCGGCAAAGGGCAGCGGCCTCAGCATCTCGAAGAGCTTCAGCTCCAACGGCGCTCCGGCCACCGCGGCCTCGGCGTCGGCGACGACCTGGCTGATCGCGGTGCCGCCGAACGCGCCCATCCAGAGCACGCAGACCACGGTCGGGATCAGGATCACGCAGAACAGGAATTCGCGCACCGTCCGGCCCCGGCTGACCCGGGCGATGAACATACCGACGAACGGTGACCAGCTGATCCACCAGGCCCAGTAGAAGGCGGTCCAGCCCTGGCTGAAGTTGGTATCCTCGCGACCGAACGGGTTCGACAGCGGGATCAACTCCTTCACATAGGCCGCGCCGCCGGAAAAGATCGCCGAGAAGATATCCGCGGTCGGACCGACGATGATGACGAACAGCAGCAGCAGCGCCGCCATCGCGATGTTGATCTCGGACAGCACCTTGACCCCGCCATCGAGGCCGCGCAGCACCGAGATCGTCGCCAGCGCGGTGATCGCGCCGATCAGCACCACCTTGGCGACATTGCCGGTGCCCCAGCCGAACAGGTAGTTCAGACCGGCCAGCGCCTGCTCGGTGCCGAAGCCCAGCGAGGTCGCCAGCCCGAACAGCGTGGCAAAGACCGCCAGCGTGTCGATGATGTGGCCCCACCAGCCCCAGACCCGGTCGCCGAGGATCGGGTAGAACGCCGAGCGCAGCGTCAGCGGCAGGCCGCGGTTGAAGGTGAAGAAGGCCAGCGACAGCGCCACGATCGCGTAGATCGCCCAAGGGTGCAGCGCCCAGTGGAAGATCGTCGCGGCCATCGCCAGGTCGCGCGCGGCGGCAACATCGCCAGCGGCCGCACCCAGCGGCGCCCAGTCGGTCCGTATGCCGCCATCGGCCGCGGTGCCGCCCATCGACGAGGCGAAATGCGACATCGGCTCGGACACGCCGAAGAACATCAGCCCGATGCCCATGCCGGCGGCGAACAGCATCGCGAACCAGCCGAGGTAGCTGTAATCGGGCACCGCATCGTCGCCGCCAAGGCGGATCTTGCCCAGGGGCGTGACCATCAGCGCCAGGCTGAGCAGCACGAAGATATTCGCCGCCCCGAGGAAGAACCAGTCGAAGCTCGAGGTCAGGAAGTCCCTCATGTTGCCAAAGAACGTCCCCGCCGCCTCCTGGAACATCAGCGTCAGCAGCACGAATGCGACGATGGAAATCCCCGAGATCGGGAAGACCGGGTTGTGAATGTCAAGGCCGAATGGCTGGACGTTCTGCTCTCCGATATCGAAATCCGTCTCGATCGGATGCGGCACGTCCCCCTCGTCCGGAGTGATGTTGGCATCTGACATATCGCGTTACTCTCCCTGTTGTCCGGGCCGCTCTGGCGACCTCTGAGTTTACCTTACGACAACTTTCAGCGTCGGGCGAAACGGCGCAGGAGGGTTCGGCCAGGGCGTCGCTTCGGGGGCGGTTTGCGACCTTTTGGGTGTCGCTTCGGGCCGCCGTGTCATCGGCGGCGAAACGCGCAACGCTGCGGATCAGCGGTTCGGGATGTCTGAGGGTGGTCGACCATTCCGGCACCGGCCCCTGTCCATTTGCATTGACTAGCCCGCGGCGCTTTGGCACCACTTGGGCTTGCGAGCCGAAGGACCCCTTCCGATGATCGACCCCGTACTGCCGACCTATAACCGTGCCCCCCTGTCATTCGTCAAGGGCGAGGGCTGCTGGCTGATCGAGGCCGACGGACGACGCTTTCTGGACCTCGGCGCGGGGATCGCGGTGTGTTCGCTCGGCCACGCCCATCCGGCGCTGGTGCAGGCGCTGACCGACCAGGCGGCCGCGCTCTGGCACACCTCGAACCTCTACCATATCCCGCAGCAAGAGGCGCTGGCCGACAAGCTGGTCGCCGAAACCTTTGCCGATACGGTGTTCTTCACCAATTCCGGCACCGAGGCCTGCGAACTGGCGGTGAAGATGGCGCGGCGCTACTGGTATGACAGGGGTGCCGAGGAGCGGGTCGAGATCATCACCTTCGACGGCTCGTTCCACGGCCGCTCCGCCGCGGCGATCGCGGCGGCGGGGTCCGAGAAGATGACCAGGGGCTTCGGCCCGCTGCTGCCCGGTTTCGTGCATCTGAAATTCGGCGATCACGAGGCCTTGCGCGCCGCGGTCAGCGACCGGACCGCGGCGATCCTGATCGAGCCGGTGCAGGGCGAGGGCGGTATTCGCCCTGTGCCCGACCAGTGCCTCAAGGGGCTGCGCGATCTCTGCGACCAGACCGGCACGCTGCTGATCTTCGACGAGGTGCAATGCGGCATGGGCCGCACCGGCAAGCTTTTCGCCCATGAATGGGCCGGGATCAGCCCCGATATCATGATGGTGGCCAAGGGCATCGGCGGCGGCTTTCCGTTGGGCGCGGTGCTGGCGACCGAGGCGGCGGCAGAGGCGATGGTGGTGGGCACCCACGGCTCGACCTATGGCGGCAATCCGCTGGGCTGCGCCGTCGGTCTGGCGGTGATGAACCTGATCGCCGATCCGGCGTTCCTCGACGAGGTGAACCGCAAGGCGGGCCTCTTGCGCCAAAAGCTGGAAGGCCTGGTCGCGGCGCATCCCGACATCTTCGAGTCGGTGCGCGGCGCCGGGCTGATGCTGGGGCTGAAATGCAGGATCGCGCCCGCCGATCTGGTCAGGGCCGGCTACGCCGAAGAGGTGCTGACGGTGCCGGCGGCCGACAACGTGGTCCGGCTCTTGCCGCCGCTGACGATCAGCGACGCCGAAATCACCGAAGCGGTGGCGCGACTGGACCGCGCCGCGGCGCGGATGACGGCCGTGGCCGCCTGAACATCATTTGTCTGAAAATATCCTCGGGGTGAGCCCGGACCTGGTCCGGGCGAGGGGCGGACAGCCCCTCGGTACGCCGCCAATGAAAGCAGGATCATGAACCATTTCCTCGATATCCACAAAACCGATCCCGCGGCATTGCGCGGGATGATAGATGCCGCCCGGTCGGTCAAGGACGCGCGCCGGGGCAAGCCCAAAGGCGCCCGCGACGCCGACCAGCCGCTGGCCGGGCATATGGTGGCGCTGATCTTCGAGAAGCCCTCGACCCGGACCCGGATCAGCTTTGACGTCGGCGTGCGCCAGTTGGGCGGCGAGTCGATGGTGCTGTCGGGCGCCGACATGCAGCTTGGCCATGGCGAGACCATCGCCGACACCGCCCGCGTGCTGTCGCGCTATGTCGACCTGATCATGATCCGCACCTTCGAGGAACAGACGCTGCTGGAAATGGCCGAACACGCCACGGTGCCGGTGATCAACGGGTTGACCAACCGCACCCATCCCTGCCAGATCATGGCCGACGTGATGACCTTCGAGGAACATCGCGGCCCGATCGCCGGCAAGAAGGTGGTCTGGACCGGCGACGGCAACAACGTCTGCGCCTCGTTCCTGCATGCCGCCGGGCAGTTCGGCTTCGATTTCACCTTCACCGGTCCCGCGACGCTCGACCCCGAGGATGAATTCGTCGGGCTGGCGCGGAAATCCGGCGTCACCGTCCAGATCGAGCGCGACCCGATGAAGGCGGTCGCCGGCGCCGATCTGGTGGTGACCGACACCTGGGTCTCGATGCATGACAGCCAGTCCTCGCGCGAACGCCGGCACAACCAGCTGCGGCCCTACCAGGTCAACGCGGCGCTGATGGCGGCGGCGAAGCCGGACGCGCTGTTCATGCATTGCCTGCCGGCGCATCGCGACGACGAGGCGACGAGCGCGGTGATGGACGGGCCGCAATCGGTGATCTTCGACGAGGCGGAAAACCGGCTGCACGCGCAAAAGGCGATCCTGCGCTGGTGTCTGGGCGTCTAAGCCGGGACCGGTCAGACGAAGACGGCGCTGAGGCCCAGGAAGATCGCCGCCGAAAGCGCGGCGGCGGCGGGAACGGTGATCACCCAGGCCGCGACGATGGTCATGAAATGCGACCGCCGGACCAGCTTGCGGCGGCGCCGTTCCGAGGGCGCGATCCGGGTCTGCTCCGGATTGCTCAGCTTGCGCCCGCTGGACCGGCGCTCCTCGTGCCATTCGCGGAAGAACCCGACGCCGAACACGCCGCCGACCGCGATATGGGTGGAACTGACCGGCAGGCCAAGCCACGAGGCGATGATCACCGTGATCGCCGCCGACAGCGCCACGCAATAGGCGCGCATCGGGTTCAGCTTGGTGATCTGGCTGCCGACCATGCGGATCAGCTTCGGGCCGAACAGCACCAGGCCAAAGGAAATCCCGAACGCGCCGATCACCATGACCCAGGTTGGGATTGCGACCTTGCCGGCGAATTCGCCGAACTCCTCGGCATGGACGATCGCCGCCAGCGGGCCGACCGCGTTGGCCACGTCATTGGCCCCATGCGCGAAGGACAGCAGCCCGGCCGAGATCACCAGCGGCAGGCCGAACAGCGTCTTCAGCGAGCGCTTGCGGTTTTCCAGCCCTTCGGATTGCCGCCGCACCAGCGGTGTCGCGGCGGCGTAGCAGACCGCGCCGACGACCAGCCCGATCAGCAGCGCCGGACCCATGCCGATCTCGATGATCCGGCTCAGGCCCTTCAGCGCCAGATAGGTCGCAAATGTGCCCGCCATGATCCCGATCAGCACCGGCACCCAGACCCGCGCCGCGGCGATCTTGTCGTCGCGGTAGATGATGCGGTGCTTGATGAAGGCCAGGAAAAGCGCCGCGACCAGACCGCCCAGCAGCGGCGAGATCACCCAGCTGGCGGCGATCGCACCCATGTTGGGCCAGTTCACCGCCGCAAATCCCGCCGCGGCGATGCCCGCGCCCATCACCCCGCCGACCACCGAATGGGTGGTCGAGACGGGTGCCCCCAGCCATGTCGCAAGGTTCACCCAAAGCGCCGACGAGATCAGCGCCGCCATCATCGCCCAGATGAAGATGTCCCGGTTCGCGACCGAATCGGGGTCGATGATCCCCTTCGAGATCGTCGAAACCACGTCGCCGCCGGCCAGAAGCGCGCCCGCGGTTTCACACAAGGCCGCGATCGCGATCGCGCCGCCCATCGTCAGCGCGTTGGCGCCGACCGCTGGCCCCATGTTGTTGGCGACGTCATTAGCGCCGATATTGATCGCCATGTAGGCGCCGACGGCGGCCGCGGCGATGACGATGTAAGAGGTCGGCTGCACCCCGAAAACCAGCGCGGCGCCCAGGGCCGTCAACAGGATGAAGGTCAACGAGACGCCGATCCCGACCATCGGGCGCGACACGTACTGCGTCGCATATTCGACCCGCGCGATCCGGTTCAGATCCTTGTCGAGCGTACGCCACTGATTTCCCGCCGGTCCCGATGACACCTGTTTGCCCGCCCTGATCGTCAGATTCCCGTCTCAGACGCAGCGCGCTAGCCGCTGGGCGCCGGATTTGCAACGCCAAACCCGTGCCGGCGGTTCAGAAGTCGCGCAACATGTCCTGAAGTTCCGGCTCGTCGACCATTTCGGCGGCGCGCGCCGGGCTGACCCATTTTCGCTTGCGTTCCTCGCGCTCGGGAAAATCGCGGGCCAGCGTGCCGACCTCGACCGAGTAGACCTGCGTCCGGCAGGTCGCCTCGGCGCCGCCGTCAAACCGCTTCTGATATTCGAACGTGCCGATCGGAGCCTTCGCGATGCGGCCCCCGCGCACGCCGGCCTCTTCCCAGGCTTCCTGCAGGGCGGCGCCGGGTTCGTCCAGCCCGTCGATCGGCCAGCCCTTTGGCAGGATCCATCGGCCGGTATCCCGGCTGGTGATCAGCAGAATCTCCTTGCCGGCCTTGCCGCGCCGATAGCACAAGGCCGCCACCTGCAACCGCTTGGGTCGCCGGAAAAGAGGGCCCAAAAATTCGGACCATGCCGTTTGCATGAAATGCGTCATCTTGTTTTGCCTGCCGTTTCTTGTTTTGTTTTATATATTTAATAGTTGAACTTCCGGTAAATTTCAAGATGGCAGCACCGGTTCGGGGTTTTCCGCTTGCTGCCGCTGACCTGCCGGACCCGCTTGCATCCTCTGCCCATCGCCATACTGTGAACCCCGCAACAGGCAAAGGAGGATCGGCATGGCCAAGGCACGGATCGGCCTGGTGGGGCTGGCGGTCATGGGGGCGAACCTCGCGCTCAACATCGCCGAAAAAGGGTTCCCGGTCGCGGTCCACAACCGCACCACGCAACGCATCGACGACCTGATGGCAGCGGCGGGCGATCTGGCCGCCAACCTGGTGCCGGCCCAAACCCCCGAAGCGCTGGTGGCGGCGCTGGCGAAACCGCGCGCGATCATCCTCATGGTCAAGGCCGGCGCGGCCGTCGATGCGGTGATCGGCCAGCTTGCGCCGCTGCTCGATCCCGGTGATATCCTCATCGACGCCGGAAACGCCAATTTCCACGATACCCGCCGCCGCGAAAAGGCATTGGCAGATCAGGGGCTGTCGTTCATCGGCATGGGGGTTTCGGGCGGCGAGGAAGGCGCCCGGCACGGGCCGTCGATCATGGTCGGCGGCAAGCCCGAAAGCTACGCCGTGATCCGCGACATCGTCGAGGCGATCGCCGCCCGCTACAAGGGCGATCCCTGTGCCGCGCATCTGGGTCCGGACGGGGCCGGGCATTTCGTCAAGACCGTGCATAACGGCATCGAATATGCCGACATGCAGATGATCGCCGAGGTCTACGGGCTGTTGCGCGACGGCGAGCACCGCAACCCCGCCGATATCGGCAAGCTCTTCGCCGAGTGGAATGGCGGGCCGCTGCATTCCTATCTGGTCGAGATCTCGGCAAAGGTCCTGGCCGCCAAGGATGCCGCGACCGGCAATCCGATGGTCGAGATGATCCTCGACAAGGCGGGGCAGAAGGGCACCGGGCGCTGGAGTGTGATCGAGGCTCTGGGGCTGGGCCAATCCGCCTCGACCATCGAGGCGGCGGTGGGCGCGCGGTCCTGGTCGGCGCTGAAGCCGGCGCGCCTGGCCGGAGCAGAGATACTGGCAGCCGCCGAACCCTCGGGCCGAGAGGCGCATGCGGTTCTGGACGGCGATCTGGAACGGGCATTGCTGGCGGCCAAGATCGTCGCCTATGCGCAGGGCTTTGCCCTGCTCGACGCCGCGTCGCAGGAATACGGCTGGGATCTGGACCTGGCCCGGATCGCCGAGATCTGGCGCGAGGGCTGCATCATCCGCTCGGCGATGCTCGATGACATGGCGCGGGCGGCGCGCGACGGGCTGCCGCATGGCCAGCTGATCTTCGCGCCGGAATTCGCGCAAAAGCTGAGCGCCGCGTCGAATGCGCTGCGCCGGACGGTGGCCGCGGCGGCGCTGAAAGGCCTGCCGGTGCCGGCCTTCTCGGCGGCGCTGGCATATTTCGACACGATGCGGCGGGGCCGCGGCACCACCGACCTGATCCAGGCGCAGCGCGACTTTTTCGGCGCGCACGGGTTCGAGCGCATCGACGGCGGCGCCGGGCATCACGGGCCCTGGGGCGGCAAACGGACCGGCTAGGACACGGCGCTGTGGTCAGGCCTTGCGCGGTTTCGCCCGCAAGGTCGGTTCGGCAACCGTCGGATCTTCGGGCCAGGGATGTTTCGGATAGTGTCCGCGCATGTCCTTGCGGACATCGGCATAGGAACTGGCCCAGAAGCCGGGCAGGTCCATCGTGGTCTGCACCGGACGGCCCGCCGGCGACAGCAGCGTCAGCCGAAGCGGCTGGCCCGCCACCATCGGATGGCGGGTGACACCGAACATCTCTTGCAGGCGCAGAGCGATTTCCGGGGCGTCGCCGGCATAGTCGATCGGCACCCGGCGGCCCATCGGCGTGGTGTAATGCGACGGCGCAAGGCGGTCGACCAGCTGCATCTGCTGCCAGGACAGCCAAGCCCGAAGCGGATCGGCGAGGTCGAGGCGACGGATGTCCGCGGCGGTGCGCGTCCGGCCAAGATGCGGCAGCAGCCAGTCCTCCAGCGTCGCGAGCAGGGCCGCATCGGACATGTCGGGCAGGTCGGCGCCGCTGGCGCAGACCAGCTCGACGCGGGCCCGGAACCGGCGCGCGGCATCGGTGAAGGGCAGGCCAAGGTCGCGGATGCCATCAAGGGCCGCCCGGGCCAGCGCCGCGGGCGGGGCGTCCTTCCAGCTCCGCTCGCTCAGCACCAGCGCGCCAAGCCGCTGTTCCTCGCGGGCGACCACCCGGCCATCCCGGGCAGACCATTCGCAGCGGCGATGCCACGCGATGCGGTCGCCGCAAACGCCGCGCAATTCGGCCTCGGTCAGCGCGACGGCAAGCCGGATGCGGGCCTCGCGCGCATCGCCGTCGAGGTCGAGCGCCACGATCAGCCTTTCGCCCGCAAGCGGGTCGGTCTCGGGCAGGATCGCGCCCTTGCCGCCCGAAAGCACATAGCGCGGGGCGGTGCCGTGACGCCGCAGACCGATCCGGTCGGGATAGGCCAGCGCGGCCATTTCCGCCCAGCTGAAATCCGCTTTGGTGGCGGGGGCGGCGTTTGCCAGCCGCACTGCCTCGGACCGGATCCTCGCAAGGGCCGCGGCGTTGGCGGCCTCCGCGCGCCCGCCTGCCAATGCCCGTTTGCGCAGCATCAGGTCGGTGGGCGCGCCGCGCAGCGGATCGCGCTCGGCCAGCAGGGCGGCCAGCGGCGCGGCGGGCTTGCCCGCCAGGATCAGCATATGGCCAAGGCGCGGGTGCAGCGGCAGCGCCGCCAGCGCCCTGCCATGCCCGGTGATCCCGCCATCGCCGCCAAGCGCGCCCAGGTCGGTCAGCAGCGCCTGCGCCTCGGCGAAGGCGCCGGGATTGGGCGGCGTCAGGAAGGCCATGCCCCCGGTGCCGCGCGCGCCCCAGAGCGCGAGGTCCAGCACCAGCCCGGCAAGGTCGGCGGCTTCGATCTCGGCGGGCGGGTAGGGCTGCATCCCGCCTTCTTCGCCGCGGGTCCACATCCGGTAGCAGACGCCTTCGGCCACGCGGCCCGCACGGCCGCGGCGCTGCTCCGCCTCGGCGCGTGTCACCCGTTCGGTGACCAGCCGCGACATCCCCGAACCGGGATCGAACCGGGCCCGGCGGGCGCGGCCGCAATCCACCACGACGCGGATATCCTCGATCGTCAGCGAGGTTTCGGCGATGGCGGTGGCCAGCACCACCTTGCGATCCCTGGCTGACGGGGCGATGGCGGCGCGCTGGGCGGCAAAGTCCATCGCGCCGAACAGCGGCCGGACCGTGCAGTCCGCCGGCAGGCGGGATTTCAGCGCGGACTCGACGCGGCGGATCTCGCCTTCGCCGGGCAGGAAGACCAGCACGCCGCCAACGGTCTCGGCCACCGCCTGCGCGACCAGATCGGCGGCGGCGGCCTCGAAGCGCTGCTCGCGGCGCAAGGGCCGGTCAAGCCAGCGGGTCTCGACCGGATAGGCGCGGCCCGCCGAGGTGATCACCGGCGCCGCGTCCAGCATCGCCGCGACCGGTTCGGCATCAAGCGTCGCCGACATCACCAGCAGGATCAGGTCCTCGCGCAGCGCGCCGCGCGATTCCCAAGCCAGCGCCAACCCCAGATCGGCGTTCAGCGACCGTTCGTGGAACTCGTCGAAAATCACCGCGCCGATCCCCGCCAGCGCCGGGTCCGACTGGATCATCCGGGTCAGGATGCCTTCGGTGACGACCTCGATCCGGGTGGATTTCGAAACCTTCGCCTCGCCCCGGATCCGGTAGCCGACGGTGTCCCCGACCCGCTCGCCCAGCGACTCTGCCATCCGCTCGGCGGCGGCGCGGGCCGCCAGGCGGCGCGGTTCCAGCATCAGGGTCCGGCCCGCTGTCAGGCCCGCCTCGAGCATGGCCAGCGGCACGACCGTGGTCTTGCCGGCGCCGGGCGGGGCCTGCAGCACGGCGCGGCGCTTCGCGCGAAGCGCGTCCAGCAGCGCCGGCAGGGCATCGGTGATCGGCAGGTCGGGCAAGGTCATGCGGCCTTATCGGCGATCCCGGCGGTCAATTCCAGAGTGTCGCCGGTTGCATCTGGACAGGCCCGGGGGATCCGGGCAGAACCCCGGCATGACCACGACAGACATCAAGGATCTGGCAAACCGCGTGCTGGCGGGCGAACGGCGGGCATTGGCGCGGGCGATCACGCTGATCGAAAGCGCGCGCGACGATCACCGCAGCCAGGCGACGGCGCTGCTGGAGGCGGTGCGCACGGCTGACCGGCAGGCGCTGCGGATCGGCCTGTCGGGCACACCGGGGGTGGGCAAATCGACTTTCATCGAAAGTTTCGGGCTGATGCTGACGGGGCAGGGGATGCGGGTGGCGGTGCTGGCGGTCGATCCCTCCTCGGCCCGGTCCGGCGGCTCGATCCTCGGCGACAAGACCCGGATGGAGGAGTTGTCGCGCGACCCGAACGCGTTCATCCGGCCCTCGCCCAGCCAGACCCAACTGGGCGGCGTGGCGCGGCGCACCCGCGAGGCGGTCGAACTGTGCGAAGCCGCCGGTTTCGACGTCGTGCTGATCGAGACCGTGGGCGTCGGCCAGTCCGAAACCGTGGTCGCAGAGATGTCGGACCTGTTC
>JAGXFH010000035.1 GCA_024637315.1 Brevirhabdus sp. | reverse complement strand
TCTAGATCTTCACGAAAAAGGGGGCTGTCTGCCCCTTCTGGGTCGCGCGGCCCATTCACCCCGAGGATCGTTCCGAACAAGCACCTCAGAAAAGTTGACCCTGTTCGGGCGGCGTATCGGCTTTCGGCTTGGGTTTCGATTTGGCGCTGCCGCCGACCGGCAGGCGGCCATCGTTGAACTCGATTTCCAGCGTCTCGGCCTTGGCGGCAGCGGCGGACGTGGTGACCACGGCGCCATCGCCGCGTACCACCGCATAGCCGCGTTGCAGGGTTTCGGTATAGCCCAGGGTCTGGCGCATCCGTTCCAGCCCCTCGAGGCGTCGGGACCAGCCATCGATCTGGGTTCGCGCGACGCGGGTCAGCCGGTCGGAGGTGGCCGTGAGATCGCGGCGTTTGCGGTCGATGTCACGGTTCAGAAGTGATGGTTGCAAGCGCTGGCTGCGGTCGGCCAGACGCGCCCGGGCGGTGGTGATCAGATTGCGCAAGGCGCCCGGGCGCAGGCTCCCTGTCAGTTCCGAAAGATGGACGCGGCGCTGTTGGGTTTGGCTTCGAAGGGCGGCGGGCAGACGCTCGGCGGCGCGGTCGAGGCGCTGGCTGGCGTTTTCGACCAGCGTCTGCGGTTTTGGCAGGGCGCGCGACAGATCGCGCAGGCGCTGGCCGCGCTGGGTGAGGGACTGGGCAAGCGCACGGCCCAGGCGGGCCTCTTGCTCGGCGGTCCAGGCCAGAAGGTCAAGGCGGACCGGTACGGCGAGTTCGGCGGCGGCGGTGGGCGTGGGCGCACGCTTGTCCGAGACGAAGTCGATCAGCGTGGTGTCGGTTTCATGGCCGACGGCAGAGATCAGCGGGATCGTCGAGGCGAAGGCGGCACGGGCAACCACCTCCTCGTTGAAGCCCCAGAGGTCCTCGACCGAGCCGCCGCCCCGCGCGACGATCAGCAGGTCGGGGCGCGGAATCGGGCCGCCGGGTTGCAGCGCGTTGAAGCCTTCGATGGCGCGGGCCACTTCGGGGGCGCAGGCCTGGCCCTGCACCGCGACCGGCCAGATCAGAACATGACGCGGAAAACGGTCGCGCAGCCGGTGCAGGATGTCGCGGATCACCGCCCCCGAAGGCGAGGTCACCACGCCGATAACCTCTGGCAGAAACGGCAGCTTCTTCTTGTGTTCGGCGGCAAAAAGACCCTCGGCGGCCAGCGCCTTTTTCCGCGCCTCCAGCATTGCCATCAGTGCGCCCGCGCCCGCCGGTTCGATGTTGTCGACGATCAGCTGGTATTTCGACTGGCCGGGAAAGGTGGTCATGCGACCGGAGGCGATGACTTCCATGCCCTCTTCGGGCCGGACGGCCAGCCGCGCCGCCTGACCTTTCCAGCTGATCGCGGCAATCACGGCGCGGTCGTCCTTGAGGTCGAAATAGAGATGCCCCGAGGCGGGACGTGAAACCCGGCCGATCTCTCCGCGCACCCGAACCTGGCCGAATTCGCCCTCGATCACGCGCTTCACCGCGCCCGAGATTTCCGAGACGGTGTATTCATGGGCGTTGGGGCCGGAGGACGGGTCGTCGATCAGGTCGGACATTGGCGGTGCCTTGTGCATCTGTTGGGCGGACCTTAGAACGCCGGGCAACGAAGGCCAAGCGGAGGCTCACGATGAATATCCTGATACTGGGCGGTGGCGGGCGCGAGCATGCCCTCGCCTGGGCGGTGAAGCAGAACCCGAAATGCGACCGGCTGATCGTGGCGCCCGGAAATGCCGGTGTCGCCGAGATCGCGGAATGCGCGGCTTTCGACATCTGCGACGGCGGCATGGTGGTGACCTTCGCCGAGGAGAACGCAGTGGATTTCGTGATCGTCGGTCCGGAAGCACCCTTGGCAGCGGGTGTGGCGGACAGGCTGCGCGAGGCGGGCATCCTGACCTTTGGGCCTTCAGAGGCGGCAGCGCGGCTGGAAGCCTCGAAATCCTTCTCCAAGGAAATATGCGACGCGGCAGGCGCCCCCACCGCGGCTTGGGCACGTTTCTCATCGGCTGGGCCGGCAAAGGACTATATCCGCGATCAGGGCGCGCCGATCGTGGTCAAGGCCGACGGGCTGGCTGCGGGCAAGGGCGTGATCGTGGCAATGGATGAGGCGACCGCCCTGGCTGCCGTCGACGACATGTTCGCCGGCGAGTTCGGCGCGGCTGGCGCCGAGGTGGTGATCGAAGAGTACATGGACGGCGAAGAGGCCTCCTTCTTCGTGCTTTGCGATGGGGCGACGGTGCTGCCCATCGGCACGGCGCAGGATCACAAGCGCGCCTTCGACGGCGACGAGGGGCCCAATACCGGCGGGATGGGGGCCTATTCGCCTGCCCCGGTGCTGACGGATGCCATAGCCGAGACGGCGCTACGCGAGATCGTGGAGCCGACGGTGCGGCTGATGGCGGCGCGTGGGATGCCGTATCAGGGGATCCTTTATGCCGGGTTGATGATAACGGACGGCAAGCCCCGGCTGGTAGAGTACAACGCCCGGTTCGGTGATCCCGAATGCCAGGTGTTGATGATGCGGCTGGGTGCACAGGCGCTGGATCTGATGCAGGCCTGCGCCGAGGGGCGTCTGGAGGGGGTTCGGGTGAACTGGGCCGACGATCATGCGTTGACCGTGGTGATGGCGGCCAGGGGGTATCCCGGAGATCATGCCAAAGGCTCGGTGATCGGCGGGCTGGAGGGGATGCCGGAGGATGCAGCGCATATGGTGTTTCATGCCGGAACCCGCGAGGCGGATGGCAAGGTCGTGGCGAGTGGTGGACGGGTGCTGAACGTCACGGCCCGGGGGGACAGCCTGAGAGAGGCGCGAGACCGGGCCTACGCGATGGTGCAGCGGATCGACTGGCCGGATGGATTCTGTCGGTCTGACATTGGCTGGCGGGCTTTGTAGACCGTCGGATCGCTGGCGCGATCCGATTGGGTAAGGGGGCTGTCCGCCCCCTCTGGGCCATCCGGCCCATTCACCCCCGAGGCTACTTTCCGGGCGAGAGATGTCAGGGGATGCAGGCGATCGCGTCGTCAAACGAGGCGCGGCCTTCATGCGGGCCGAGGCTGCGGACCCGGAATGTGCCGCCTGTGAATGTCACCGCATGAATCTGCTGCCAGCGCACATCGGCGACGATCATTTCGGGGGGGCCGGCGCAGCTGCGGATGCCGCCCGCGATGTTGTCTTCGCCGATCCGGTGATTGGTATAGCCATTGAGGTCGGCGACATGGCTGAGTGCGCCGTTCCGGAACCGCCAGATACGCAGGGTTTTCGCAAGGTGAGGCCGGTCGATATAGGCGATTTCGATGAAACCGTCGCCGTCAAGATCGGCGGCGCCGATGGGGGCGAGCCAACGGTGTGTCCGACCGATATGAGGGGTGGCCGCGATCAGGCCCTGTGGCCCGTAGATCGCCAGGCGAGCGCCCCTTGCGATGTCGGTTTCGACCACGATCACTTCCGTCCGACCGTCGCCATCGATGTCGGCGAGACGCGGAGCGGTATCCTCGAAAACCCGGGTCTCGGGCAGGGTCACGCGCAGCCGGCGGCCCTGATCGGTGGTCATTTCAAGCGCGCCCCATTCCACCGCGTCCCCGAGAACTCCGTGATCGTAGCGCGGCGTCGGGTCGGTGTAGCGGGCGGAGGTGACGCCTTCGGCGCAGGCCGGCGTGGCCAGCAGCGTCACGACCAGCGGCCAAAGCCGCATCAGATCTGCTTTTCCGGCATCTGCACGACAAGGCCATCGAGCGCGTCGGTGACCTTGATCTGGCAAGTCAGCCGCGACCGCGTCGGGTCCGGTTCATAGGCGAAATCGAGCATGTCCTCTTCCATCGCTTCCCTGACGGGGATCTTTTCGACCCAGTCTTCCGCGACATAGACATGGCAGGTCGAACAGGCGCAAGCGCCGCCGCAATCGGCCTCGATCCCGGGAATGCCATTGTCGCGTGCGCCTTCCATGACGGTCAGGCCGTTGGCGACCTCGACGACGTGTTCAGTGCCGTTGTGCTCGATATAGGTAATCTTCGCCATGTCGTCCTCAGCTTGCCTGTCAGGTTCGGATTTAGGGCATGAGGCCCGGTTATGCCAGCCCTCCGGTGCGGCAGTCTCAGGTTTCGGGCTTGCTGGCGGATGATCGCGGCCTTGCGGCGATCCGCCGAACGGTGCACCCGGCCTTCCACGCGGCAGGCAATATCGCTATCGTCACCACCAACAAAGGCCGGAACGGCGACCGAGCAGGATGATCCAGGCCATGAGATATGCTACGGCGACCGCGATGGTGCTGGGTCTTGCCGCCTGCGGGGGCGCGCAGGACCAGCTGGCATGGCTGGAAGATATTCAGGACCGGCCCGCTGGCGAGGCACAGTGCTACGACATCCTCGAACTGCCGGTGGCAAACGACAGCGACCGGGCAGCAGAGGCGGGCGGCGCAGACGATATTTCGAATCGCAACGGGAGTGCTGTCGAGCAGCAGGAAATCCGGATCGAGACACCCTGCCCCGATGAGATGACAATTGATCTGGTCGCCAGCCTGCAGCGCGCGCTGGCGGCACGGGGGCACTATGCGGGGCGCGCGACAGGCGTCATGAATGATGCGACTCGGGCGGCGGTGAAGAGCTATCAGACCGAACAAGGGCTGCCCTCGGCGATTCTGTCGGTGGAAACGGCGCGCGAGTTGGGGCTGATCGCCTATCCGCGGGAAGAGATCGCGACGGAAGGGTGAAAGCGCAGAGGTGAAGGCCGGACGAGCGGCTTTCGGTCATCCGCGACCGCGGCCAGGTCGCGGGACAGTGCCTTTGAAGCGACCGGATTTGCCGCATCAAGACCTCTCAGCGCAGTCCTATGTCCGCCATGTGCCAGAGTGTCCATAGGCCATCCGGAGCGACACGCGCGAAGCAATCACCGACGTTCAGGATCATGCCGTGGAACCAGGCATATTGCCGCTCCGTCTCGGCAAGAAAAGGGCGCCTTGCGGCGCCCCTTTTTCGTCGGTCTGGTCTTTGCTCAGCTCAAGGACAACGCCACGAAACGCGGCTCGCCGGCACGGCGGACCAAGAGCAGAAGCGATTTGCGGCCTGCCTCTTCTGCCTCTTTGATGCGGGCCTCCAGATCGGCGACCTTGACCACTTTCTGCTGCCCGGCTTCGGTGATCACGTCACCCGCGCGCAGACCCTTTTCGTAAGCCTCGCTGTCCTCGGCCACATCGGCGACCACAAGACCATCGGCGCCGGGGTTGAGATCAAGCTGTTCGCGCAGTTCATCCGTCATTTCGGCGATCTTCAGGCCGAGAACCTCTTTCTCGATCGGCTCATTTGCCGGGGCCGAGGCGGGTACGGCCTCTGCCTCGGCATCTTCGCGGCGACCGAGCGTGACCATCAGCGTCTGCGTTTCGCCATCGCGGAACACCACGACGCGAACGGCCTTGCCGATTTCCGAGTTGCCCACGACACGCACCAATTCACGGGTATCAGCGACCTCGGTTCCGTCGAATGACAAGATCACATCGCCGGATTCGATGCCTGCCTCCATCGAGGGGCCTTCGGGAACATCCGTCACCAACGCGCCCGAGGCTGTTTCAAGGCCAATCGCCTCAGCCACGTCCTCGGTCACGTCCTGAATGCGGACACCCAACCAGCCGCGCCGGGTTTCGCCGAATTCCTGCAACTGGGTGATCACCTTGCTGACCACGTTGGAGGCCATCGAGAAGCCGATACCGATCGAACCGCCATTGGGCGACAGGATCGCGGTATTCACGCCAACGACCTGACCGTCCATGTTGAACAAGGGGCCGCCCGAATTGCCGCGGTTGATCGCGGCATCGGTCTGGATGAAGTCGTCATAGGTGCCCGAAAGCGCCCGACCGCGAGCCGAGACGATACCGGCAGAGACCGAAAAGCCCTGCCCCAGCGGGTTGCCCATGGCCATGACCCATTCGCCGACGCGCATCGCGTCGCTGTCGCCAAAGCTGACGAAGGGCAGCGCCTCGTCACCTTCCACTTTCAACAGAGCGATATCGGTATTCTTGTCGGTACCGACCACCTTGGCGTCAAGCGTCTTGCCCGAGAAGAATTCAACAGACACCTCATCGGCGCCCTCGATAACGTGGTTGTTGGTAACAATGTATCCGTCCTCGGAAATCACGAAGCCCGACCCCAGAGCCTGGCTGCGCCGCGGTCGCTGCGGCCGCGGGCCTTCACCGGGATTCTGGCGATCCAGAAAATCGCGGAAGAAATCTTCGAACGGCGAACCTTCCGGAACCATCGGCATGCCATCGGTGGCGGTGGCGACGGTTGTGGATGTGGTGATATTGACCACTGCCGGGCTGACCTTTTCGGCCAGATCGGCAAAGGATTCCGGGGTGCCCCGCGCGCTGGCGGTCAGCGCCTGCGCGAAAAGCAGCGCCAGACCCAACACCAGAACCCAGATAGAGCGGGCGACCGGTGTCATCGGCGCGGAAAGTGTGAGTGCCTGCGGTTTCACTGCATTCTCCTTTTCAACGTCCGGCCAGGTGTGCCGAACTCATCATATGGCAGTTCTGCCATCCTAGATAGGTGATCCTGCCGGCAACACAAAGCCCGACCACAAGTATTCAACTGGACGTGAAGGACCCGTGAAGCATTTGCTTCAGGCGCCAAGCGACTTCGCGAGCCAGATCAGGACCACACCAAGCGCCATCGCGACGAGTCCGATCATGCGGCGCATCTCGGGCGTGATGTCGCGCAGGGCTTCCAGGATCTGCTCCATGCGCAAAGGGGCCAGTGCGAACACCAGCCCCTCGACGCAAAGCACCAGACCTATGGCCAGAATGATCGTGCTCATTGCCCCGCGGGGGCCGCCGGTCGGCCCAGATCGTTCTTGAAATAGTCGAAGAATTCGCTGTCGGGCGACATCACCATCGAAGAGTTCTCGCCTTGCAACGCATTCCGATAAGCGCTCAGAGAGCGGTAGAATTCAAAGAATTCCTGATCCTGCCCATAGGCTTGGGCGAAGATGTTGTTGCGTCGAGCGTCGGCCTCGCCTCGGGTGATCTCGGCCGTCTTGTTGGCTTCGGACACGATCTCGACCACGGTGCGGTCAGCCTGCGCGGTTACCCGCTGCGCCGCCTCGCGGCCACGGGCACGCTCGTCTTCGGCTTCGCGCTGCCGTTCGGCCCGCATCCGCGCGAATGTGGCTTCCAGGTTCTGCTCGGGCAGGTTGGTCTGCTTCAGACGCACGTCGACCACCTCGACACCAAGGTTCGAAGCACGCGCGCGCGCCTGATCGCGGATCCGCAACATCAGTCCGGCCCGGTCCTCGGACAGGATGGTATCAGAGGTGACCTGATCAGAGCCCAGCACTTCGCGCACCTGCGCGTTGAGAATCGATTGCAGCCGGTCCTCGGCCGCGGCTATGCCGCCGACACCGACCGCACGGCGGAATTGTTCGACGTCGGTAATCCGGTAGCGCGCGAAAGCGTCGACCAGCAGACGGCGATCATCCGAGGGCGTCACCTCGATCAACGTCGTTTCAAGCGACAGAATGCGGTCGTCGTATTTCACGACCTCCTGGATCAGCGGGATCTTGAAGCCAAGCCCCGGCTGTTCCTTCACCGCCTTGATCTGGCCAAATTGCAGCACCAGCGCCTTTTCCCGTTCGTCGACGATGAAAATGGCCGACAGTAGACCGGCGATCGCCACGACGACGATGGGTATGATAATCGAAGTCTTGCGCATCAGTTGGTCCCTCCGCTGCTGGTCGTGGACGTCGAGCGGTTAAGTTCATTGAGCGGAAGATAGGGCACGACACCCTGCCCGCTGGTGTTCTCGTCGATGATGACCTTGTTGACGCGACCCAACACAACTTCCATCGTTTCCAGATACATGCGTTTGCGCGTGACCTCAGGCGCGCTGCGGTATTCATTGAGCACCGCGAGGAAACGGCTGGCATCACCCTCGGCCTCGTTGACCACGCGGGCGCGATACGCTTCGGCATCTTCCAGAACCCGTGCGCTTTCACCGCGCGCACCGGCCAGAACCCGGTTCGCGTAAGCGTCCGCCTCGCGTTGCAGCCGGTCACGTTCCTGTTCCGCGGCCTGCACGTCGCGGAACGCGTCGATCACCTCGCGCGGCGGGTCGGCCTTGTCGAGGTTGACACGGACCACGTTCATCCCGCTGTCGTATCCGTCAAGCGTACTCTGGATCAATTCGTGCGCACGGTCGGCGATGATGCCACGGTCACGGTTCAGGATCGGCGAAAGCTGCGATGCAGCGATGATTTCACGCATCGCCGATTCGGCAACCGCACGGACCGTCTGCTGCGGGTCACGAAGGTTGAAAAGGTACTTCGCCGGGTCGTTGATGTTCCAGACCACCTGAAAGTCGATGTCGATGATGTTCGCATCCGTGGTCAGCATCAGGCCGGATTCACCGCGTGTGCCCTGCGCCACACCGATATCCTCGATTTGTTCGCGGGTAACCGGAATGACTTCTGCCGTCACCAGCGGCCACGGCGCGAAGTTGAGGCCCGGATTGCCGGTGGAGCTGTATTCACCAAGGAAAAGCTCGACCGATTGTTCTTCCGGTTTCACGGTATAAAAAGATGCGAAAGCCCAGAGTCCGGCAAGCGCCAGCAGGCCGAGGCCGACCGTGCCGCGGGTCAGTTGCGGCCCTTCGCCGCCACCGCCGCCGCCATTCTTTCGGCCACCGCCGCCACGACCGCCCATCAGGACGCGCAGCTGCTCCTGGCCCTTTTTCACGATCTGGTCGATCTCGGGAAGTTGCGGCTCGTTCGGACGCCGTCCGCCACGGTTGCCGTCTTCATCGTCCCCGCCTCCGCGACCGCCGCCGCCCCAGGGTCCGCCATTGTTGTTGGCCATCTCGTGTTGTTCCTCTCTCTCGTCCTGTCTTACCTGTGCACTTTCGAACGGAAATCAAGCTTTTCGCACGGGCGACTTCATCAGCACAATCTCTTCCGACATTGTGGGATGAACCGCAACCGTGCGATCGAAATCTTCTTTCGTCGCACCCATCTTGACCGCCACACCGACCATCTGGATCAGCTCTCCGGCATCGGGAGCGATGATGTGACACCCCAGGATCCTGCGACTCTCAGCACTGACGATCAGCTTGAACAGCACGCGCTCGTTCTTGCCGATGAATGCGTTCTGCATCGGGCGAAAGGCGGCGCAGTAAACCTCGATCGGTTCCTGCTCTCGCGCGGCCTCTTCGGTCAGCCCGACCGAGCCGTATTCGGGTTGGGTGAACACCGCCGACGGCACCAGATCATGATCCGGTTTGGTCGGATTGCCGTTGAATACGGTCTCGACGAAGGCCGCGCCCTCGCGGATGGCGACCGGCGTCAGGTTGATCCGGTCGGTCACATCGCCGACCGCAAAGATCGACGGAACGGCGGTCTGGGAATAGTCATCCACGATGATCTCGCCGCGGCGGCCAAGCTCGACCCCGACCGCCTCAAGCCCCAGTCCCGCGCTGTTGGGAATGCGCCCGGCCGCATAGATCATCGCGTCGACCTCGATCTCGCGCCCGTCAGTGGTCTTGACCCACAGACAATCCGCCCGCTTTTCGATGCGCTCGACGTCAGAGCCGACATGCAGGCCGATGCCCTGATCCTGCATCAGTTCGGCGATGTGGCCACGCGCCTCGTCGTCGAACCCCCGCAGGATCTGCGCGCCTCGGTAATACTGCGTGACCGCCACTCCAAGCCCGTTGAGGATGCAGGCGAATTCGCAGGCGATGTAGCCGCCGCCGACGATCAGCACCCGTTTCGGCAAGTCCTCCATCAGGAAGACATCGCCCGAGGTCCAGGCCTGCTCGTGCCCCGGCACGGTATCGGGCAGGAAGGAATGACCGCCAGTGGCGATCAGGATATGCTTTGCCCGGTAGGTCTTGCCATCCGCCAGCCGCACGGTGTGGGCATCGTCAAGCGTCGCACGCTGGTCGTGAATCTCGACTCCGGCCTTCTCCAGATTGCTCCGATAGATGGCTTCCAGCCGGTCCAGTTCTGCGTGCAGCGCCTTGCGGAACTTCTTCCAGTCGAACGCCCCTGCCTTGACCGACCAGCCATAGGCCCGCGCCGCTTCGATGGCGCCGGAATAGCCCGAGGCGAACACCATCAGTTTTTTTGGCACGCAACCTCGGATGACGCAGGTGCCGCCCATCCGGTATTCCTCGGCCAGTGCCACCCTGGCACCGGTCTCGGCGGCGGTTCGGGCTGCCCGGACACCTCCCGAACCGCCTCCGATCACGTAAAGATCAAAGTCGAATGCCATTATTCTCCCACTATTCCGCGATATCGCGGAATATGTTGTCACTTTCAGCGAAGGCGATCCTGCCTTCTTCGTGCGTGCCGGCATTGATATCCTCTACCTCGACCTTGCCATCGCCGTGGCCGATCACCACAACGTCGCAGATGTCGATGAAGAGCCCGTTTTCAACGATGCCGGGGATCTGGTTCAGCACCAGCGAGAGCTGCCGCGCATTGCCGATCCGGGTCAGATGCAGATCAAGGATGTGATTGCCTTCATCGGTCACGAACGGCCGGTCGCCATTCATCCGCAACGCGGTCTTCTGACCCATCACATCCATCGCGTGCAGGGTTTCCTCGACCAGCGATCGGGTGGTCTGCCAGCCCATCGGGATCACTTCGACCGGCAGCGGGAAGGCGCCGAGGGTTCCGACCTTCTTGCTGATATCGGCGATCACGATCATCTGATCGCTGGCCGTCGCGACGATCTTTTCGTGCAGCAGCGCGCCGCCGCCGCCCTTGATCAGGTTCAACTCGCCGTCGAATTCGTCGGCCCCGTCGATGGTGAGATCAAGCCACCGCGCCTCGTCGAGCGAGATGACCTTGATACCGACCTTCTGCGCCAGTTCGGCGGTACGGCGCGAGGTCGGAACACCGGTGATCTTCAGCCCCTCGTCGCGGACCCGCTCGCCCAGGCATTTGACCAGCCAGGCGGCGGTCGAACCGGTGCCAAGGCCAACCTTCATCCCATCGGCGACGAACTCTGTCGCACGTTTGGCGGCAACGAATTTTGCGGTATCAATGGGCGACAGGTTTTCCGACATCTGGCAGCGACTCCGTTTCAAGGTCCGGGTGGTTATAGGAAAGATGACGCGAAGGTGCGAGAGTGAATTCTGCTTGCAGCCTCGCACACGGATCGCAACGCGGCTGCGCCGCGCCGCGAGGCCTCCGGCGGGGATATTTGAAGACAACTGATGACAGGGGGTTTGCCTCGCGCGCCGCGCGAATTGGTGGCACATTCGTGCGGCGGGTTCGCACACCGTCTTGACATCGTCGGAAAGCGTCGCTTTTCGCGGGGCTTTCGCCGCGTCGAACGGTCATGACAAGCGCAGCTTTCCTGGGGGATTACCGTCCATGTTTCTTTCCGTCTTCGACATGTTCAAGATCGGCGTCGGCCCGTCCTCGTCCCACACGATGGGCCCGATGGTGGCGGCGGCGCGGTTTCTGGGCCGGCTGCGCGCTTCGCCGTTCACGGCGTACGGGGTGCAAGTCTCGCTGCACGGGTCGCTGGCCTTCACCGGGGTCGGCCACGCCACCGACCGGGCGACGATCCTGGGTCTGGCCGGGTTCGCGCCGGAAAGCTACGACCGCGACAAGGCCGAAGCAGCCTTGGCCCGGATCCGCGAATCCCGAACCGTCGAGCCCGAGGGGCTGGCCCCGCTGGCCTTCGATCCCCAGGCCGATCTGGTTTTCGATTACGGTCCGGCCCTGCCCGGCCATGCCAACGGAATGATCCTGATGGCCACCGATGCGCAGGGCGACATCATCCTGCAAGAAACCTATTTCTCGGTCGGAGGAGGTTTCGTGCTGACCGAGGCGGAACTTGCCGCCGGCAAGGACAGCGACGATGGCGCGCCCGTGCCCCACCCGTTCAAGAGCGCCGCCGAGATGTTGCAGATGTGCGCCGAGACCGGATGGAGCATCGCGGACCTGAAGCGCCGGAACGAACTGTCGCGGCGCGATGCGAAGACGCTGGATCGGGGCATCGACCTTATCTGGGACGTGATGAATGACTGCATTGAGCGCGGCCTGACCAGCGATGGCATCCTGCCCGGCGGGCTGAAGGTGAAGCGCCGCGCCAAGGCCATCCACGATGCCCTGCAGGCCGAGCGTGGCCGCAACCTGAGCGCGCCGCACACCATCAACGACTGGATGTCGGCCTATGCGATGGCGGTGAACGAAGAGAACGCTGCGGGTGGCCAGGTGGTCACAGCGCCGACAAACGGCGCGGCAGGTGTGATCCCGTCCACGATCCGCTACTGGCTGGACCATGTGCCGGGCGCGCGCCGCGCGCAGGTGCCTGAATTCCTGCTGACGGCGGCGGCGATCGGCGGATTGATCAAGTTCAACGCCTCGATCTCGGGCGCTGAATGTGGTTGCCAGGCCGAGGTGGGGTCGGCCGCCGCGATGGCCGCTGCCGGGTTGGCGGCGGTTCTGGGCGGAACACCCGAACAGGTCGAGAACGCCGCCGAAATCGCGCTGGAACATCACCTTGGCATGACCTGCGATCCGGTCAAGGGGTTGGTCCAGGTGCCCTGCATCGAGCGCAACGGGCTTGGCGCGATCAAGGCGGTCTCTGCCGCCTCGCTGGCCTTGCGCGGCGATGGAAGCCATCTGGTGCCGCTGGATGCCGCCATCGAAACGATGCGCCAGACGGGCCGCGACATGAGCGAGAAATACAAGGAAACCTCGCTTGGCGGGCTTGCCGTCAATGTGCCGAACTGCTGAGTCTTGCAGTCCCGGCCGAAACCGCCTCTAACCTCGCGCCATGACCGACGACCGCCCCGTTCTTGGCACCTTGATGATGCTGGCCTTTTGCCTGACTGCGCCGCTTGTCGATACCGCGGCGAAGTTGGCCAGCGATGCGATTCCGGTCGGTCAGATCACCGCGGCGCGCTATATTGCGCAGGCGCTGATCCTCGTGCCGGTCATGGCGGTGATGCGGCTCGATTTCCGGATGCAGCGCGACGAAATCGGGCACACTTTCCTGCGGGCCGGGCTTAGCGTTCTGGCGACCGCCACCTTTGTCGCTGCGATTTCGGTGATGCCCTTGGCCGACGCGCTGGCCATTGGCTTCGTCGAGCCGTTTCTGCTGCTTCTGATTGGCCATTTCATCCTGTCCGAAACGGTCGGGATCCGGCGTCTGGGCGCTGCCGTGGTCGGCTTCGCCGGTTCGCTGATCATCATCCGCCCGAGTTTTACCGAGTTTGGCGCGGTGGCGCTGCTGCCGCTGGGAACGGCATTGTTCTTTGCGCTTTACATGATCTCGATGCGCTGGCGATCGCGCGGGTTGCATCCGGTGCGGTTGCAGGCGACGACGGCGGTCGCCGCGATGATCCTGACGATCCCGGCTCTGTGGCTTGCCGATGGCAGCGGGCTTGGCGAACTCGATCCGGTGATGCCCGAGGGGCGCTACTGGATCTACCTCTTCGCGGTCGGGCTGGCAGCGTCGATCTCGCATCTGCTGCTGACCTATGCCTTGCGCTTCGCGTCCTCGACGGTGCTGGCGCCGTTGCATTATCTCGAACTGATCTCGGCCACATTCTTCGGTTTCGTGGTTTTCAGCGATTTTCCGGATCCTGCAACATGGATCGGGATCGGGATCATCGCGGCGTCAGGTATCTACATCATTCACCGCGAGAGGGTGACGGCCCGCAGCGTGGCGGTAAGCGTTGCACCGCTCGGTCTGGCACCCTAACCTGACGCAATGACCGGCGACCGACCGCTTCTTGGTATCCTTCTGATGCTCGGCTTCTGCATTCTGGCCCCGCTTGGCGACTCGATTGCCAAGCTGCTTGGGGATACGATGTCGATCGGCCAGTTGCTGGCCGTTCGCTTTGCCGTTCAGGCGGCTATTCTGGTGCCGCTGGTCGCCGCGACCGGTCGCAGTTTCGCAATGCCGGCCCGCGTCGTCTGGCTGACGGCGGTGCGAACGGTTTTGCACATGTTCGGCATCGGGGCGATGTTCCTGTCGCTGCGTTTCCTGCCGCTGGCCGACGCCATCGCCATTGCTTTCGTGATGCCGTTCATCATGCTGCTGCTTGGCAAGACGGTGCTGAACGAACAGGTGGGCCCCTACCGGCTGGCGGCTTGCGGCGTCGGCTTTGCCGGCACGCTGCTGGTGATCCAGCCCAACTTCGCCGCTGTCGGTCCGCCGGCATTGTTGCCATTGTTCGTGGCGGTGGTTTTCGCGCTTTTCATGCTGGTCACGCGGCAGATCGCCAAGGATTGCGATCCGGTGGTGTTGCAGGCGATCAGCGGCGTCATGGCATCGGCATTGCTGGTCCCGCTGTTGCTGCTGGCGGTAGGGCGGAACCTGCCGGGGCTGGAGTTGAGCCGCGTTGCGTCCGGTGATCTCTGGTTGCTGGTGACACTGGGCATTCTTGGCACCTGCGCACATCTCTTGATGACATGGTCGCTGCGCTTCGCGCCTTCCGCCACGCTTGCGCCAATGCAGTATCTGGAGATCCCCTTCGCGACCTTGATCGGCTGGCTGATCTTCGCGGATCTTCCGAACGGACTGGCGACGCTTGGCATTGCCATCACCGTGGCCGCCGGGCTTTACGTGATCTACCGAGAGAGGATCACCGCCCGAGCGCCCGCACCACCTGCGCCAGCACCGCCCGCGGCATGATCGCCAGCATTCCGACGCCGTCCATTTGCAGGCGAAGCGTGGTTTTCTCGGTGATGTTGGAAATGCCGATACGCCCGTCCGGCGCGAAGGCCAGGCCCTCGATCGGCCATCTCAGCCCATCTGACCGGCCACTGACAGGCGCCATCGGGAACAGCGATACCCGCGTTCCGACGGCAACCGGCAGCGAAAGTTCCGCCGGCAGGTGAAAGCAAAGCTCGCGCCGACCGAGCAGAACCACGCGCTGCCGCGCGAAGCGGGCAAGGGCGTTGAACGCTGCCAGTTGGTGGTCAATTCGGCGGCCCAGAAAACCGACCCCGAGAATCAGCGGTGCATCGAGGATGGAGAGACATTTCTCGAAATCGGTTGTTTCCTGCTCGGTAACCCGAATTCGCCGATTTTCCGGGATTTCGGATAGCATATCCGGGCCGATTGAATCGAAATCGCCGATCACGAATTCGGGTATTCGCCCTATTTTTACCGCATTTTTGGCACCACCATCAGCAGCAACAAGCCGGGGTGCGAACGCCAATGCCTCGGTAAGAACCCTTTGTTTAACCTTGCTGGCGCCCAGTAACGTCACATTCTCGGAAAAACGCACAATACTTACCTAACTGCCATGATTGTTGTAAAATATGGAATCTGGACACATTCTAACCAAGAAAAAATCCCGGGCATTTCTTGGTTCTGTTCCTATTTGCGAACCATTGATTGGTAAATACATGTTTGCTGGATCAGAAAAGAAAGCGAAGAAGTGATGGTAGGACCGAGTAAAATACTTACCGTTTCATACGGCACGTTTTCCTGCACTCTGGAGGGGTTCGACGATCCTTTCTCGACGATGCGGGGAATTGCCGAGTATTTCCGCGACCTGGCCGCGGATGACCGCTATTTTGGCGCCGAACCGCCGACGCCGGATGCAGAGATGCTGCACCGGATCGCAGAGCGCGAGATCCACCGCCGGGTCGAGGCCCGGGTCGAGAACAACGGCATCATTCTTCGGCAGATGGATGGCGACAGCAAAACGCCGCCATCCAAGCCTGAAGCATCCACCGCTCCGACCTCGGCAACCGCGGCTGGTTTCGCCGCCGCCGCTGCCGCGCCGCGGCACACCCCGAAGACGGAAGTCGAGACCTACGATTTCACTAAAGCGAAGCCCGCCCGCGGCGAAAGCGTTGCAGCGAAGCTGGCGCGGATCCGTGCCTCTGTCGCCCAGCGCGAGGATGATGCGGGACAAACCTATCGTGACGAATCCCATGTCGCCGACACCTTGCCCGCATCGAAGCTGGCTGAAGCATTCGAGGACCGGACGGAAGAAATCGCCCCGGAACCCGAGGCCGACGATATTGCGGTCGAGCCTGAAGCCTCGGACGCCCAAGCCGAGTTGGCCGAACCCGAAGCGCTGACGACGGAAGACGAGGCTGCGCCTTCGCCGCCGCCCGAGATCGCCTTGGCCGAAGAAGAAACCGACGAGCCCGCCAGCGCCGAAATGTCGCAAGACGATGCCGCGCAGGACGACACTCCGGTCGAGCCAGAGGTCGCCGACCAGGACGTTCTGGCACTGAAGGATCAGGATGAGACGGGGGAAGATGCCGACGGAGCGACATCTGCTGGCGAAGACGACGGTTTCGAGGGGGCGGACGCCGAACTGCCAGAGGCCGGCACCGAACACCTGGCCGGGCTCGGGTTCCAAAATGTCGCCGAGTCGGAACTCGAGGAAGAGGACGCGGTCAAGGACACGTTCTCTGACAGCGACACGACGCCTGAAGACACTCTGATTGGCGACGGGATGGACGCGGATGAGGACGAGGCTGCCACGGATACGCTGATGCATGCCCTCGACCGGGCTGGCAAGGATGACGACGTCGAAGATGACGCGCTGTTCGCGGATGAACCGGCCGAAGCGCCGGATGCTCCGGCCATTGCCCGCATCATGAAGCTGCGCCGCGCCGACTTCGAAGATGAGCCGGAGAACCAGCCCGAAACGCAGGAAACCTCCGAGCAGGCCGACGCGGATGCCGGCAGCGACGACGACGATGATGACGAGCCCATCAACTACAGCTTTGTCGCATCGGGTGAAGACGACGCGGAAGACTTGGAAAATGTATTCGTCGACGATGAGCCTGAGAACGATCTGTCGGAAGAGGATGAAGCCGGCCTGATGGCGACGCTGGAGCAAGTTCAACGCGACTCCGAGGCAGAGGATCACGCCGACAAGGAAGGCCGCGCCGTACTGGAGCGTCAGGATCTGGAGGGTGACGGCAACGGCGTTCAGCGGATCCTGGACGTCACGAATACCGAACTCGAGGAAACCGAAGGCACCCGCCGTCGCTCGGCGATCCAGCATTTGAAGGCCGCGGTCATGGCGACCCGGGCCGACAAGAAGTTGAGCAAGGACAAGGAAGCACAGGAGGAAACCACGCGGATTGACAAGTTTCGCGAGGATCTGGCCCGTGTCGTGCGTCCGCGCCGCCCCGCCGACGGCATGAAGCCGACCGAGCGTCGTCAGGCGCCGCTGGTTCTGGTTTCCGAACAGCGCGTCGACAAGGACACCGTTCCGGAAGTGGATCCGAATGCCGAAGCGATCCGCCCGCGCCGGGTCAGCGCCTCTGTCGCTGCGGAAGCCGAGGACAACGCCGCATCGCAATCCTCGGATGACAATAGCGAAAACGCATTTTTCTCGGACGCCGAGTCATTCGTCGAATTCGCAGAACAAATGGACGCAACCGAGCTACCCGATCTTCTGGAAGCCGCAGCGGCCTATGCCTCTTATGTCGAGGGGCGCCCGCATTTCTCTCGGCCACAGATCATGCGCGCCGTTGCAGTCTTTGACCGCGATGGCGACTTCAACCGCGAAGACAGCCTGCGGTCGTTCGGTCAGCTGCTGCGCCACGGCAAGATCCGCAAGTTGAGCCGCGGCCAGTTCACGGTGGCGCAGTCGACCCGTTTCAACCCCGGTGCGCGTGCCGCCGGAGAATAAGACGGAACACGTCATGGCTCATGAGAATGAAGCGGGGTGGGCGAAAGCCTATTCCGCTTTTTCGTCATTCGGATCGGCGTCCGGATCGGCCTGACCAATGCCCTTGAACAGCGATTTGAACGGCAGCACCCAGACCACGCCCAAGACGACGTAGACCAGAAGCTCGACGAGGATGTTCTGCGGATTGATCCAGGTGGCGAGTTTCGTCGCGACGAAAATATATCCCGGCAGGCCCACCAGCAGGACTACCAGCGACCACCGCCGACGAGCTTTGTAGGACAGCGCCATCAGTCGGCGAACGGGTCGGTCACCAGGATGGTGTCCTCCCGCTCCGGCGAAGTGGAAAGCAGCGCCACGGAACATTCGATAAGTTCCTCGACCCGGCGCACGTATTTGATCGCGTTCGCTGGCAGATCGGCCCAGCTGCGCGCACCTTCGGTGCTTTCGGACCAACCCGGCAGGCTTTCGTAGATCGGCTTGCAGCGTGCCTGATGATCGGCAGCGGTCGGCAGGTAGTCGATGCGCTTGCCGTCCAGATCGTAGCCGACGCAGATCTTCAACTCGTCGAACCCGTCCAACACATCGAGCTTGGTGAGCGCGATGCCGTTTACGCCGGAGGTTGCGCAGGTCTGGCGGACCAGCGCCGCATCGAACCAGCCACAGCGCCGCTTGCGGCCCGTCACGGTGCCGAATTCGTGGCCCCGCTCGCCCAGTCGCTGGCCGATCTCGTCGTTCAGCTCCGCCGGGAACGGCCCCTCGCCGACCCGGGTCGTGTAGGCCTTGACGATACCGAGCACGAAGTCGATCGCCCCGGGGCCAAGCCCGACACCGGTCGCGGCCTGCCCTGCGATCACGTTCGAGGAGGTCACGAAAGGATAGGTCCCGAAATCGATGTCCAGCAGCGCCCCCTGCGCGCCTTCAAACAGGATCCGCTTGCCCGCCTTGCGCTGGTCGTTCAGCACTTTCCAGACGGGGGCCGCGAATTGCAGCACTTCCGGCGCGATCTCGCGGAGCGCCTTGATCAGCCCGTCCCGATCCACCGGTTCCATCCCCAGACCGCGCCGCAGCGCATCGTGGTGCACCAGCGCCCGGTCCACCCGAAGCTCCAGCGTCGCCGCGTCGGCCAGATCAGCGACGCGGACCGACCGGCGACCGACCTTGTCCTCGTAGGCCGGGCCGATGCCGCGACCGGTCGTGCCGATCTTGGCCACGCTCGCCTGCGCCTCGCGGGCGCGGTCCAGCTCGCCGTGGATCGGCAGGATCAGCGGGGTGTTCTCGGCGATCATCAGATTGTCCGGGCTGATCTCGACGCCCTGTCCCCGCAGCTTGGCGATCTCCTCGACCAGATGCCAGGGATCCAGCACCACGCCATTGCCGATCACCGACAGCTTGCCGCCGCGCACGATGCCCGAGGGCAGCAGCGACAGCTTGAAGACCTTGCCGTCGATCACCAGCGTATGACCGGCATTGTGACCGCCCTGAAACCGCGCGATGATGTCGGCACGTTCCGACAGCCAGTCCACGATCTTGCCTTTTCCCTCGTCACCCCACTGGGCGCCTACGACGACTACGTTGGCCATGTCAGTTCCTTGCTTTCTGAAAGCCCGGGCCGATATAGCCCCGCACGCCGGGCAGCGAAACCACTATTTCGCCGCAGGGCTGGACAGCCGGTCCTGCTTTGGGCCATCCATTCGGACAAGCAACCGGAGGGACAGATGGGATTTCTGCTGCGCTGGATGTTCGCCTTCGCGCTGATCGCGGCGACATTCAACCCCACGGAATGGAACTACGTCCGTTGGGCAGGAAGCCATTTCAGCGACGAGTTGCCTGTCACCGTCCTGCTTGGCCTGATCCTGTTCGTCGGATATGTGATCTACCTGCGCGCGACGATCCGCTCGATCGGGCTGTTCGGCATGGCGCTGGTCTTTGCGGTGTTCGCGGCCCTTGTCTGGGTCCTTTACGACCGCGGGCTCCTGTCGCTCGACAACTCTGATCTGAATGTGTGGATGGCCATTCTCGCGTTGTCGCTGATTCTCGGACTCGGCCTGTCCTGGAGCTTCGTGCGCAGGGCGCTTTCCGGCCAGTACGACATTGACGACGTGGATGAGTGAACCGGCGATGACTTCGCTCACTGCTGGCGGTTCACTGCAAGATCGGCGAGCCTGCAAACTGTTCGCACCGGGCCTTTTGGCGAACGATCATTCTCGGACGTTCTTTGCAATTGCAATTGCAACCAGCTGCACTTGTTCGACAGCGGACGCCGCTACACGGTCCGGTGCCGCAATATCCCTTCCCTCCGCGCCAAGAACAGCGGACCGGGCCAGGCGAAGGCAGGGCTCGGCCCGACACAACAGACCACGAGCCGAACCGAAGACACGCCTTCGGGGTTGCGAACGCGCTTTGCAGGCTCTAGATACCCCCCGATCCCGATAGAAGGCCGAACATGGAAAACGTCGTTCTTGTCATCCACCTGATCCTCGCGCTTTGCCTGATCGGGGTCGTGCTGTTGCAGCGCTCGGAGGGCGGCGGTCTTGGCATGGGTGGCGGCGGCGGCGGTGGCGGCGGCGTGATGTCGTCTCGCGGGGCAGCGACCGCATTGGGCAAGCTGACATGGATATTCGCGATCTGCTTTATCGGCACTTCGATCGGCTTGACAGTGATCGCGGCACAGAAGTCGGCCAACAGTTCTGTGGTCGACCGCTTGGGCACCGAACAATCAGCACCAGACGCCACCCCTGATTCCGGGTTGGGTGACGACCTGCTGCCTCCCCCGGTTGCGGGCGAGCCAGCAGGCGCACCGCGCGCGGACTGACCGCAAAACCACAACTTGTTGTTTTACGAAGGGTCAGCCCAACAGCATCTTGCGGTCTGGTTGCGCCTGCTTCCCGAATCTGTTATCTCTTAAATCCCGTGATGCTACGGAATTTCCAAGGCTCATTTCGTAGTTTTTCTGGCTGAATTCACGGGGGTTTCCACCATATGGCGCGATACGTTTTCATCACCGGTGGTGTCGTTTCCTCGCTTGGCAAGGGTCTGGCCTCGGCGGCTTTGGGCGCGCTGTTGCAGGCGCGCGGGTTTTCGGTGCGGCTGCGCAAGCTCGACCCCTATCTCAACGTCGACCCCGGCACGATGAGCCCGTTCGAGCATGGCGAGGTGTTCGTCACCGACGACGGCGCCGAGACCGATCTGGATCTTGGCCATTACGAGCGTTTCACCGGGGTGGCGGCGCGCAAGACCGACTCGATTTCCTCGGGCCGGATCTATTCCAACGTGCTGGAGAAAGAGCGGCGCGGCGACTACCTGGGCAAAACGATCCAAGTGATTCCGCATGTTACCAATGAAATCAAGGACTTCATCCATATCGGCGAGGATGAGGTGGATTTCATGCTGTGCGAGATCGGCGGCACTGTCGGCGATATCGAGGGCCTGCCCTTCTTCGAGGCGATCCGCCAGTTCGCCCATGAACAACCGCGCGGACAATGTGTGTTCATGCATCTGACGCTGCTGCCCTATCTGGCGGCTTCTGGCGAACTGAAGACCAAGCCAACCCAGCATTCGGTGAAGGAACTGCAGTCGATCGGCATCGCGCCAGATATCCTCGTCTGCCGCTCGGAACACCCGATCCCCGAAAAAGAGCGCGAGAAACTGGCGCTTTTCTGCAATGTCCGGCCGCAATCGGTGATCGCGGCCTATGATCTGAAGTCGATTTACGATGCGCCCTTGGCCTATCACAACGAAGGGCTGGACCAGGCGGTGCTGGACGCGTTCGGGATCACCCCCGCGCCGCGCCCCAAGCTGGACGTCTGGGAGGATGTCTCGGATCGCATCCACAACCCGGAAGGCGAGGTCAAAATCGCCATCGTCGGCAAGTACACCCAGTTGGAGGACGCCTACAAGTCCATCGCCGAGGCGCTGACCCATGGCGGCATGGCGAACCGGGTTCGTGTCAAATCCGAATGGATCGACAGCGAAATTTTCGATCGAGAGGATCCGGCGGTCTACCTGCAGGGCTTTCACGCGATCCTGGTGCCCGGCGGATTTGGCGAACGCGGGACGGAAGGCAAGATCAAGGCCGCGCAATTCGCCCGCGAACGCAATGTGCCGTATCTGGGGATCTGCCTGGGCATGCAGATGGCGGTGATCGAGGCTGCACGGAACCTTGCCGGACTGCCGGATGCAGGATCCGAGGAGTTCGACCACGAGGCCGGTAAAAAGCGTTTTACACCCGTGGTTTACCATCTCAAGGAATGGGTGCAGGGCAATCACACCGTGGCCCGCAAGGTTGGTGATGACAAGGGTGGAACGATGCGTCTGGGGGCCTATTCCGCGACCTTGACCAAGGGATCGAAAGTAGCGGAAATCTATGGCACGACGGATATCGAGGAACGCCACCGCCACCGCTACGAGGTCGACAACAGGTATCGCGAGAAGTTGGAAAAGTGCGGGCTGATCTTTTCCGGCATGTCGCCCGATGGTCGGCTTCCGGAGATTGTCGAATGGAAGGACCACCCCTGGTTCATCGGTGTGCAATTCCATCCCGAGCTGAAATCAAAGCCGTTCGCACCTGCGCCGTTGTTCAGGGATTTCGTCAGGGCGGCCAAAGAGATGTCGCGGCTGGTCTGACCTGCCGCAAACCCGATCAGGACCGCGCGACTGGCCCTTGGCGCGGCCGGCGTGCTGGCCTATATCGAAGCCATGTTCGGTGATTTTCTGAAACGGCTGATCCAGCCCGACCCCGCCCCGCTGACCAGTACCGATTCGCGGCTGGCCCTTGCTGCGCTTCTGGTCCGCGTCGCGCGGTCGGACGGCCACTACGCCCCCGAAGAGGCCGAGCGCATCGACCGGATTCTGGCAAAACGCTATGCGCTGTCGCCGGTCGAGGTCACTGTTTTGCGTCGCGACGCCGAAACACTGGAGGCGGAAGCGCCCGATACCGTCCGGTTTACCCGCGCGATCAAAGAGGCGGTGCCTTATGAAGACCGCGAAAGCGTGGTCGAGGCGCTTTGGGGCGTGGTTCTTGCGGATGGCCGGCGCGACCACGAAGAGGACGCCCAGTTGCGGCTTGTGGCGAATCTGCTGGGGGTCACCGACCGCGATTCGAACCTTGCCCGGCAGCGCATTGAAAACACCCTGAAATGATCGCCTCTTTGGCCATGTATGACTGGCCGGAAACGGCCACGGCCAATGATGCGTTCTGGGCACTGATCCACCGCCAGCTGCGGGATCGCGGCCTTGAGGCGCCCCGGTGTCTGACGCGTGACGGCGATCTGTGGGCGATCTGGCAGGATCCGTCGCTGGTGCTGGCCCAGACCTGCGGCATGCCCTACCGCACCCGGCTGAAGGACCATGTCCTGCTGGTGGGAACGCCGGACCACGCTCTGCCCGGCGCGCCGCCGGGATATTACTACAGCCAGCTGGTGGCCCGCCGCGAGGATACCGGCCCGCTGGAGGCCTTCCGCGATGGCAGGCTGGCCTATAACGACGATCTCAGCCAATCGGGCTGGGCGGCGGTGCAGAGCCATGCCGCCAGATCGGGTTTTGCGTTCACCAACCTGCATCGCACCGGCGCACATCGCGACAGCGCCGCTGCCGTCGCAGAAGGGCGCGCCGATCTGGCCTCGATCGACGCTGTCACCTGGCGTCTGATAGAACGCTACAGGCCCGACATCGCCGCTCGGCTGCATGTTGTCGCCCGAACCGAGCCGACGCCCGGACTGCCGTTGATCACCGCCTTGGGCAGGGATCCTGCGCCATTGGCCGCCGCCATCGCCGCCGCCATCGCGGAACTGCCCGCCAAGCATCGCACCGTGCTTGGTATCGAGCGGCTGATCCACATCCCGAAAGAAGCCTATCTGGCCGTCGCAAACCCGCCGCCATTGCGCCACGCCCCCGACTGAGCATTCGATCCGTCCTGGTTTCCGCCGCGTTACGTTGCGAAACAGCGTTGCAATCGTTCCGGTTTTCCGCCCTACTCCGGTACCGGGGATATGAGGGATGTTGCTTGCGTGACCGATACAACGCCGCCAGTCATTGAAATTCGCGACCTGCACAAGGCCTATGGCGCTTTGGAGGTTCTCAAAGGCGTCGACCTGATCGCGCCGCGTGGCAACGTCGTGTCGCTGATCGGATCGTCCGGATCGGGCAAGTCGACCCTGTTGCGCTGCGCCAACCTTCTGGAAGACAGCCAGCAGGGCGAGATCCTGTTCGAAGGCGAGCCGATCAAATGGCGCGGCACCGGCATGAGCCGGCATCCCGCCGACCGGGCGCAGGTCACGCGCATCCGCACCAATCTTGCGATGGTGTTCCAGCAATTCAACCTGTGGGCCCACATGACGATCCTGCAGAACGTGATGGAAGCGCCGGTCACGGTCCTCAAGCGCGATCGCGCCGAGGTCGAGAAGTCGGCGCGCGCCTATCTCGACAAGGTCGGGATCGGCGACAAGACCGATGCCTTCCCCGCCATGCTGTCTGGCGGCCAGCAACAGAGGGCTGCGATCGCGCGCGCGCTTTGCATGGAACCCAAGGCGCTCTTGTTCGACGAGCCGACATCCGCGCTGGACCCCGAGTTGGAACAGGAAGTCGTCAGGGTCATCAAGGCGCTCGCCGATGAGGGCCGGACGATGATCCTTGTTACCCATGACATGCGGCTGGCGGCGGATTGTTCCGACCATGTCATCTTTCTTCATCAGGGCAAGATCGAGGAGCAGGGGCCGCCGGCCAAGCTCTTCGGCAGCCCGAAAACAGAGCGCCTGCAACAGTTTCTGAGCGCGACCGTTGCGGCATGATCAATCGCGCTATCCATGGGAGTAAAACGATGAAAAAACTGATCCTTACAACCGCCGCTTTGGCCTTTTCGGCCGGGTTCGCATTGGCCCAGGACACGGTGCGCATGGGGACCGAGGGCGCCTATCCTCCGTACAACTTCATCAACGATGCAGGTGAGATCGACGGCTTCGAGCGGGACGTGGGCGATGAACTTTGCGCCCGTGCCAGTCTGACCTGCGAATGGGTGAAGAACGACTGGGATTCGATCATCCCGAACCTGGTATCCGGCAACTACGACACGATCATCGCCGGAATGTCGATCACCGACGAGCGCGACAAGGTGATTGATTTCACCCAAGACTACTATCCGCCGACCGATTCGGCCTATGTGGCGGCGTCGGATTCAGTCGACGTGGGTTCAGCCATCATTGCCGCGCAGACGGCGACGATTCAGGCCGGACACGTTGCCGAAAGCGGCGCGACCCTGGTGGAATTCGCAACGCCCGAAGAAACGGTGGCCGCCGTGCGCAATGGCGAGGCTGACGCGGTCTTTGCGGATTATGACTACCTGCTGCCGCTGGTCGAGGCGAGTGGCGGAGAGCTGATGTTCGTCGGCGATCCGGTGCCGCTGGGTGGCGGTGTTGGCATGGGCCTGCGCGAAAGCGACACCGAGCTGCGCGACACGTTCGATGCAGCTATCACCTCGATGAAGGAAGATGGCACGTTGAACGAACTGCTGATCAAGTGGTTCGGCGAAGGCACGACCACCTACTGATAAGCGAAGGATCGGGGCCCGCCTGTCGCGGGTCCCGATCCTAGCCCGATGTTTTCATTCTGCTCAGATCCCGACGCGCTGGACACGGTCCGCTGGTTTTCGTGCTATCTCACGACCGGCGTTCATATGTCATTTTATGTTGCGTTCTTCAAAGTCCTGCTGCTTCTGGCCGTTACCGCGCCTGTCGCCCTCGGCTTCGGATTTCTGGGGGCGATGGCAGCACGGTCGCATTTCCTGCCCCTGCGCTGGTTTGGCAAGGCCTACATCTCTCTCGTCCGCGGCGTTCCGGATATCGTGTTTTTCCTCTTCTTCGTGATCGCGCTTGATCAGGCGTTCGAGTGGATGCGGCATCAGGTGTTGTGCCCCGGCTGGGACCAGCCGATCTGGCAGGGCAACGATTTCATCGTCTGTCAGGCGGCCAAACTGCCCTTGGGAACATCACCGCAATGGATGCATCAAACCTACGGTTTCGGGCTGGCGGTCATTACCTTTGCCATCGTGTTCGGGGCGTTCGCGGCCAATGTGCTGTTCGGCGGCATGCGCGCGGTACCCCGCGCGCAGCTTGAGACCGCCGAGGCCTACGGCATGTCGCACCGGCAGACGTTCTGGCGGGTTCTGGTGCCGCAGATGTGGGTCTATGCCCTGCCGGGCCTTTCAAACCTCTGGATGGTTCTGATCAAGGCCACGCCGCTGCTGTTTCTCTTGGGGATCGAGGACATCGTCTATTGGGCGCGCGAGCTCGGCGGCACCAAGACCCCTGGTTTCACCAGCTTTCCGCATGGCGACTGGCGCATGTGGTACTTCCTGTTCCTGCTGATCTTCTACCTCGGCTTCACCCGGGTGTCAGAGGTGGTGCTGGAAAGCCTGATGCAGCGCCTGACGCTTGGGCAGGCCACGGCGGGCGGCGAGGCGCAACGCAAAGCGGTGCCGAGATGAGCTGCGTGCAAACGATTCAGGATTACGGGCTGCGCTCGCTCGGATTCGGCGAGCGGTTGTTGCCGCGCGAAGGCTTCACCTTGTGTGAACAGTTCACGCTGATCGGGTCCGGGATAATCTGGAACGTCTACTTCGGGGCGCTGGCGCTGGCTGCCGGGTTCCTGCTGGCAACGGTGCTGGCCGTCGCCAAGCAATCCCACAATCGCTGGCTGCGCAAACCGGCGGAATGGTTCATCTTCATCTTCCGCGGCTCGCCGCTTTTCATCCAGTTCTTCTTTGCCTATTTCCTGTTCCTCAGCCTCAAGGGTGCCAGTTCGTTTTTCAATCCGTTCACCTCGGCCTGGCTTGGCGCGCTGATCGTATTGTTCCTGAACACCGCAGCCTATACCGGCGAGATTTTCTACGGTGCGCTGCGATCGATCCCCAAGGGCGATATCGAGGCGGCAGATGCCTATGGCCTGTCCGGCTGGACCCGGTTCCGCAGGATCATCTGGCCGACCATGCTGCGCCTGGCCTGGCCCGCCTACACGAACGAAGCGATCTTTCTGTTCCATGCGACGACGCTGGTCTACTTCTCGGGTTTTCCGGCCTGGCAGCAAAAGGGCGACGCGCTTTATTACGCCAGCTACTTCGCCGACAAGACCTTCAACCCCTTCGTTCCCTATCCCATTGTCGCTTTCTACTTCATCCTTGTAACTCTGGGCATCATCGCGATATTTGGTGCTGTCAACAAACGCCTCAACCAACATCTGCCGCAAGAGGCCCGGCGCAAACTTCGCATACGCCCACAGGTGATAAGATGAGCTGGCTGGAAGACCATCCTGAAGTCCGCACGATCCGGTGCGGAGCGGTTGATCTGAATGGTCAGGCAAGGGGCAAGCGCATGCCCGCCCGCTTTGCCGCCAAGATCGAGGAAGAAGGGACACGATTCCCGCTTTCGGTGCTGAACCTCGACATCTGGGGCGAGGATATCGACGACAGCCCGCTGGTATTCGAGATCGGCGATCCGGACGGCGTGCTGAAGCCGACCGAACGCGGCTTCGTACCGATGCCGTGGCTCGAGAGCCCGACCGCCTTGTTGCCGCTCTGGATGTATTACGAGGACGGCAGGGCCTATGACGGCGACCCGCGTCACGCGCTGGCCAGAGTTGTGGATCGGTACACGGCACGCGGCCTGACACCGGTCGTCGCCACGGAAATGGAGTTCTATCTGGTCGACGACAGTGGCAAGGAGCTTCGGATGCCACGCACACCCGGCACCGGCAAGCGGCGACCCGGCGCCGAGATCCTGAGCCTTCGTGCGCTTGACAGCTTCGACAGGTTCTTCACCGAACTTTACGACGCCTGCGAAGTCATGGACATCCCGGCCGACACCGCGATCTCCGAAGCCGGACGCGGCCAGTTCGAGATCAACCTCATCCATGTCGATGACGCGTTGCGCGCAGCGGACGATGCCTGGCTGTTCAAGCAACTGGTCGGCGGACTCGCGCGGCGTCACGGCTTTGCCGCCAGTTTCATGGCCAAACCGTACGAGGAATATTCCGGAAACGGGATGCACATGCATTTCTCGGTTCTGGACACCGATGGCAACAACATCTTCTCGGATGGCTCGGCAAAGGGATCGCCGCTGCTGTTGAACGCGATCGCCGGATGTCTCAGGGCACTTCCGCCCTCGGCCCTGATCTTCGCACCGCATGGCAACAGCTATGACCGGCTGGTTCCGGATGCCCACGCCCCTACCGGCGTCTGCTGGGCGTACGAGAACCGCACCGCCGCGGTGCGCGTTCCCGGCGGCAGTCCGAAAGCCCGGCGGATCGAACATCGGGTGGCCGGCGGCGACGTGAATCCGTATCTGCTGATCGCGGCCGTGCTGGGGGCCGCCCTGATCGGCATCGAAGACGAACTGCTTCCACCGCCGCCGATCTCGGGCAACGCCTATGATCAGGAATTGCCGCAGATGCCCGCGACCTGGGCCGAGGCGATCGACGCCTTCGAGTCCAGCAAGACCATTGCGCGGATATTCCCAGAGCAGCTGATCCAGAATTTCGTCATGACCAAACGTCAGGAACTGCACTATTTCGCAGAGCTTACGCCCGAGCAGCAAGTCGAACTCTATCTCGATACGGTCTGAGGAATTTCGCGCAAGCGCAGCCCCCCTTGTCCGGTCATTTGCAAAGGTCTAGCCTCCGGCCAAATCAACAAGACGGTGTCCCATGAAAATCGGCATCCTGCAGTGCGGCCATCTTTTGCCAGAGGTCGCAAACCGCCACGGCGCATATCCGGAACTCTACCAGAACCTTCTGGCCGGGCAAGGTTTCGACTTCGAGTCCTATGATGTTGTCGACATGAAGTTCCCCAAGGATGTTCACGATGCAGACGGCTGGCTGCTTAGCGGTTCGCGCCACGGTGCCTACGAGGACCTGCCCTTCATCGCCCCGCTGGAAGAATTCATCCGCAAGGCCTATGGCGCGCATGTGCCGCTGGTCGGCATCTGTTTCGGCCACCAGATCATCGCGCAGGCCCTGGGCGGCAAGGTCGCGAAATATGACAAGGGCTGGGCCATCGGACGCAGCGACTATCAGTTCGACGGGGTGGGCAACCTGTCGCTGAACGCCTGGCACCAGGATCAGATCATCACACCGCCGGAAGGGGCCAAAGTCACCGCGCAAAGCGACTTCTGCAAGTATGCAGCGCTTGTTTATGACGACCGGGCCTTTTCGGTGCAGGCCCATCCAGAATTCAGTGGCCCGCTGATCGGCGACCTGGTGAAGGCGCGGCGCGGCCAGCCCGGAATGCCTGACGACATCATGGATGAGGCACTGGAAAGACTTCCCGAGCCCACCGACGACAACACCATCGCCAATCTGATCGCCGCCTTCTTCAAGCAGCCAAGAGGGGCCGCAAATGTTTGATTTCTATTCGCAAATCCCGGAATCTACAAAGGAGTACCTGAAGGGGCGCAGGCTGGACGAGGTCGAATGCATCGTTGCGGATCTGTCGGGTATTGCGCGCGGCAAGGCGATGCCGGCCAACAAGTTCTCGAAGCAAAAGCACTTCTATCTGCCGAATTCGATCTTCCTGCAGACCATAACCGGCGACTGGGTCGATCCTGAAGGCGATCAATTCACCGAACCGGACATGATCCTGACGCCCGATTTCAGCACCGCCACCGCCGCCCCCTGGACCGCGGATGTGACGCTGCAGGTGATTCACAATATCGAGGACCAAGAGGGCAACCCGGTTTCCATCGCGCCCCGCAACGTCCTGAAGCGCATGGTCGAACTTTACCGGGCCCAAGGCTGGGAACCGATCGTCGCGCCCGAGATGGAATTCTTTCTCGTCGCCCGCAACGTCGATCCGAACCAGCCGGTGGAACCACCGATGGGGCGCTCGGGCCGCCGTGCGGCTGCGCGCCAGGCCTATTCGATGTCTGCCATTGACGAATATGGCCCGGTCATCGACGACATTTACGACTTCGCCGAATGTCAGGGCCTGGAAATTGACGGCATCCTGCAGGAAGGCGGGGCCGGCCAGATCGAAATGAACCTGCGCCACGGCGATCCGGTGCTGCTGGCCGACGAGATCTTCTTTTTCAAGCGGCTGATCCGCGAGGCGGCGCTGCGCCATGATTGTTTTGCCACATTCATGGCCAAGCCGATCCAGGACGAGCCGGGAAGCGCGATGCACATCCACCAATCGGTGATCGACATCAAATCGGGCAAGAACATCTTTTCCGAGAAGGATGGACGCGAGACCAAGGCGTTTCTGCATTTCATCGCCGGGATGCAGAACCACCTGCCGGGTGCGATTGCCCTGCTGGCCCCGTATGTGAACAGCTATCGCCGCTATGTCCGCGACTTCGCAGCGCCGATCAATCTTGAATGGGGCCGCGACAACCGCACCACCGGCCTGCGCGTGCCGATTTCCGATCTTGCGGCGAAGCGGCTGGAAAACCGGCTGCCGGGCATGGATGTGAACCCCTATCTCGGTATCGCCGCGTCAATGGCCTGTGGCTATCTCGGGCTGATGGAGAAAAAGGAACCGCGGGCCGAATTCATCGGCGACGCCTATAACAGCCAGCAAGATGAGATCGCCCGCAATCTGGGCGATGCGCTGGATCTTTTCGAGGCGGACGAGGCGCTGCAAGACACGCTCGGAATCAAGTTTTGCCGCGCCTATTCGGCGGTCAAACGCAGCGAAGACAAGGAGTTCCTGCAGGTGATCAGCCCATGGGAACGGGAACACCTTTTGCTGAACGTATGAACTTGCTGTTTTCGAACGACCGGCCGGGCGAACACCCTGCCTCCTGGTACGCCGCGACGGCGACACCGCAGGACGTCAAGCCAGAGTTGCTGGGCGAGGTCCGCGCAGACATCTGCATCGTGGGCGGAGGCTATACCGGCCTGTCCGCCGCGCTGCATCTGGCCAGCAAGGGCATGGACGTGGTGTTGCTCGAGGCGCATCGCGTCGGTTTCGGCGCCTCTGGCCGCAATGGCGGGCAGGTCGGATCGGGGCATAGACTGGAACAGGCCGCGCTGGAGCGGGCAGTCGGCAAGGACAATGCCCGCAGACTGTGGGATATTGCCGAAGAGGCCAAGGCGCTGGTGCGTGACATCGCCGCGCGACATGCGCCGGACGCGCTGTACAAGCCCGGCATCGCCCACGCCGTCTGGACCGGGGCCGAGGTGTCGCACGAAGCCGCCAATGCCGACCTGCTGGCGCGCGACTATGGCTATGACCAGATCCGGATGCTGGATCGCGCAGAGGTGGCCGAGATCACCGGATCGCCGCGATTTCGGGGCGGTTCGCTCGATACCGGCGCGGGCCATCTGCATCCGCTGAACATGGCCATCGGCATGGCCCAAGCGGCGATCGCGGCAGGCGCGACGATCCACGAGACTTCCGTGGTCCATCATATCGAGACCGGCGCAAAGGTGACGGTTCAGACCGCCAAGGGTCGGGTCCTGGCCGATCACGTCATCCTTGCCGCGAATGGCTATCTGGGCGGGCTGGACCGCAGCGTCGCGGCACGGGTCATGCCGATCAACAATTTCATTGTCGCGACAGAGCCGTTGGGCGAACGGTGGAAGGATATCCTGCCAACCGATATCGGCGTTGCCGACAGCAAGTTCGTGGTGAACTATTGGCGCCGCAGCGCTGATGACAGGCTGTTGTTCGGCGGTGCTGAAAGCTATGGCTACCGGTTCCCCGCCGACATCGCCGCGCTTGTGCGCAAACCGATGCTGTCGATCTATCCGCAACTCGCCGACGCGCGGATCGACTATGCCTGGGGTGGTACGCTGGCGATCACGATGACGCGGATGCCGCACTTCGCCCAGCCACGGCCGGGTCTGTGGTCGGCCTCGGGATTTTCGGGTCATGGGGTTGCGATGGCGACGATGGCGGGAAAGATCATCGCCGAGGCCATCGCGGGCGATGCGGGGCGGTTCGACTTGATGGCAAGCCTGGACAAACCTCCCTTCCCCGGCGGCCCGGCCTTGCGCTCGCCACTGCTGGTGCTGGCGATGACGTGGTATTCGCTGCGCGACCGGCTGGGCATTTAACCGCCGTCCTGCGGTGTCATCAACATTTCACTCGCCGGGCCTCCGGCGGCCATGTATGGTTTTTCCGAAACCCGTATTCGGAAAAGGTGAAACATGGCCCTTGCTCCCAATGTCTACGATGCCGAGCCCATCCCCGAAGCCGCCCGCATCGAAATCGAACGGCTGCTGGGGTCTGGCGACCTCTTCCGCTACACCAGCGACGAGCCTTCGCCTGTCGCGCTGCTTGAGGCGGAATTCGCCGCGATGATGGGTGCGAAATACGCGCTGGCCGTCGCATCCTGCTCGGCCGCCCTGTTCCTGTCGATGAAGGCGCTGAACCTTCCACGCGGCGCCAGAGTGCTGATCCCCGGCTTCACCTTCGCCGCTGTCCCGTCCTCGGTTCTGCACGCCGATTGCGTTCCGGTTCTGGTCGAGGTCGGCGACAATTACCGCGTCGATATGGCTGATTTCGAACGCAAGCTGGCCGGCGACATCCAGGCCGTCCTGATCAGCCACATGCGCGGCCATACCTCTGACATGGATGCGATCCTGCATCTGGCAAAGGCGAAGGGTGTGCCGGTGATCGAGGATGCGGCACATTCCCTGGGGACGAAATGGAATGGGCGGACAATCGGGACGCTTGGACAGGTTGGCTGTTTTTCGTTCCAGTCCTACAAGCTGCTGAATTCCGGCGAGGGCGGCATCCTGATCACCGATGATCCAGAGCTGATTGCGCGGGCCATCATCATGTCAGGCGCCTACGAGCATAACTGGAAGAAGCACCCGGTGCTGCAGGATTATTTCGCGCGGTGGCAGAACAAGTTGCCGCTTTACAATACCCGGCTGTCGAATCTGTCGGCCGCGATCATCCGCCCGCAACTGGCCGAGGTGCCCCGCCGTGTGGCGGACGGGCGGCGCAACCACGACTATGTCGCGGAAATACTGAACCGGTCGCCATGGCTGGAGGTGCCGCCAGCCCTGCCACCCGAAGACCGCGCCCCGGATTCCATCCAGTTCAACGTTATCGGGTTGTCGCCAGACGAAACCCGCGCCTTTGTCGCGGCCGCCGAGGCGCGCGGCGTCAAGCTGCAGGTTTTCGGTCTGTCACGGGACAATGCCCGCGCCTTCTGGAACTGGCAATTTCTGGGCGAGATCCCCGATTTGCCGCAAACCCGCGCGATGCTGATGAAAGCCTGCGACACACGCCTGCCCGTGCGGCTGCGCAAGGCAGAGCTGGATTTCATCGCCTCCTCGATCACCGCCGCCGCTGAGGATGTGATGGGCGCACAGCGCGCCTTTGGCACCTGAGCGTCAAAGCACCCGCAACTGATCGCCAAGCCACGGCATCCGGCGCAGGCCCGGTGTCACGACCTGGTCCCTGACCAGTTGGCGCAGCCGCGCCGCGATCAGGCCGGGCAATTCGCCCAGCACGTCGCGCCGGGCGGATAGCGATATCGTGCGGGCCAGCGGCGCGAAGGGCAAGGGCAGCACGTCGACCTGATCGACGAACCGGTGCGCTGCGGTCACGCCCAGAGGCGTCAGGATCGTCCATCCCGCCCCAGAGGCCACCATCGCCATGATCGCGTGGTAGCTGTCGAGTTCGTAGCGATGCGCCAGCGTCAGGTTTTGCCGCGCCAGATGATCGGCCAGAACCCGGCCCATATGGTGCCGCTTGGTGTACTGGATCAATGGCATCGCCTGAAGCCTCGGCAGCGGATCGTGGTCGGCGATCCCGCCTTTCGCAACGACCGCGACGAAGGGTTCTACAAGCACCGGGTGGATTTCCATCCAGTTCGCCGCAGCCCCCATGTCAGCGGCGACGACCATGTCGAGTCCGCGCGTATCGAGCAGATCGTAAAGCCGGTGACTGGCGCCGGTTTCCAACAGGAACTGCGTCGAGCTCATCTCGGCCGCCAGATGCGCCAGCAGCGTCGGCGTGACGTTGGAATCAAAGTCCTCGATCATACCAAGGCGCAGTTGCGTCAGCGCCGAGGGGTCCAGCTTTGCCAGATCCGCCTTCGCCTCCGCGGTTTCGTTCAGTATCGTGTAGGCACGCTTGCGAAACATCTCGCCCGCCGGGGTCAGCGTGATCGGTCGTTCACGGCGGTTCAGAAGCTGCGTGGCAACGGCAGTTTCAAGGTTGGAGAGTTGCTGGCTGACCGAGGATGCACTTGCGCCCAGCCGCCGGGCGGCCGCCGAAATCGACCTTTCCTCGGCAGTGGCCACAAAAACCTCGATCTCCCAAAGCGTGATGCGGCCCGGTATCTCAGCCTGCGGCAAGGTTCACCCCCAAGGGTTGCTTTCAGGCGCTAGCCCAGTTTTGAAAGCTTGGATTGCAGGTCGGCCAGTTGCTTCTTGATCTCGTCCAGGTCGTCGGAACTGTCCCTGGACACGCCGCCCTTTTCCTTGTCCTTGTCGTTCCAGCCGCCCGCCAAGCCACCGGTCATCGCCTTCATGAAGGCTTTCTGCTGCGCTTGCATCGCCTCGAAACCCGGCAGTTGCGTCATCGGGCTCGACAGGTTCTCCATCATCTTCGATTGCCCGTCGCGCAGCATGTCGAACGACATCGCCAGGAATTGCGGCACGACCGACTGCACTTCGGTCGTATAGCTGCGCACCAGATCGGTCAGGACATTGATCGGAAGTACGCTTTCGCCTCGCCCTTCATGTTCGGCAATGATCTGAAGCAGGTACTGGCGGGTCAGGTCGTCGCCGCTTTTGAGATCGACGATCTGCACATCGCGGCCTTCGCGGATGAATGTGGCGATATCCTCAAGCGTGACGTAGTCGCTTGTTTCCGTATTATAAAGGCGGCGACTGGCATATCGCTTGATCAGCAATGGTGCTCTTGTATCGGCCACGGGTCCCCTCCCAATTCTGGCGCTGCAGCACGGAGACTAGGGCAGTGCCGAATAAAAAGAAAGGGCGGTATCGGCGCCCCGATCCGCCGTGGCGCCGCCGCGGGTTCATTATCCGGCGACGTACAGGGAATTGATCTATGTCAAGTGAGGCCGCAGCCAAAGCCCTTAGGCTTGGCCCAAGGCCAATGCGGGGCGGCCGTGGAGAGTTTGACATGCAGTTCAGCCTTTTCTTCTTCGCAAACCACGACAGCAAGTCCGATCAGGACAAAGACAAGTACCACCTTATCCTCGAAAGCGCGAAATGGGCCGATCAGAACGGCTACGTGCGGCTGTGGACGCCCGAGCGGCATTTCCACAGCTTCGGCGGCCTGTCTCCCAATCCTTCCGTACTGGCGGCCGCACTTGCGGCGACGACCCGCAATATCCAGATCTGCGCCGGTAGCGTCGTCCTGCCCCTGCACGACCCGATAAGGGTGGCCGAGGAATGGGCCGTGGTCGACAACATCTCGAACGGCCGCGTCGGTCTGGGGGTGGCCTGCGGCTGGGTGCCGAACGATTTCGTCATCTCCGGCAAGCAGAAGGACTTCGAAAGTCGCAAGGATATCTTCGCCGAACATACCTCGACTCTGCGCAAACTCTGGCGTGGCGAGCCGCACCGGGTCACCAACCCCAAGGGCGAAGAGATCACCGTCCAGACGCTGCCCCGACCGATCCAGAAGGAATTGCCGATCTGGATCACCGCAGCCGCCAACCCCGACACCTTCCGTCAGGCCGGTGAAATCGGCGCGAACATGCTGACGCATTTGCTGGGCCAGACCTTGCAGCAACTCGCGCCGAAGATCGAAATCTACCGCGACGCCTGGGACAAGGCCGGTCATCCGGGGGACGGTATCGTGACCCTGATGCTGCATACCTTTGTCGGGGACAGCGACGACGCCGTGCACGAGATCGTCCGCGACCCGATGAAGAAATATCTGGCGGGATCCCTGACGCTGGCGGCCGCGAACCTCGCGTCTGTTCCGTTCCTGCAGAGGCCCGAGACCATAGATCTCGGGGCGCTGACCGACGACATCGTGGACGAAACCCTAGAGTTCTCGTTCGAGAAATACTTCCACGTCGCTGGCCTGTTCGGATCTTACGAGAAATGTCTCGACATGGTCGATCAGGTCGAGCAGGTCGGCGTCGATGAAATCGCCTGCCTGATCGACTTCGGCGTCGACGAGGACATCGTTCTGCGCAGCCTCGAGAAACTCAATGTCGTGCGAATTCTGGCCGGCAGCGACGATCAGCCTCGCCAGTACGGAGCCAGCTGAAAAGCGGCCAGGGCCAAGCCTAGGCAAAAAAGAAGGGCGGGCTTTTCAGCCCGCCCTCGACATCGCGCCAACAGGGAGGATGTTGGCGGTCTGATCAGATCTTAGTTGGCTGCAGTCGCAGCTTTCTTGGCAGCGGACTGAACGTCGGCGGTGGCTTTCTTGACGGCAGCGGTCGCGTCTTCGCTCATGTCTTTGCCAGCGGCCAGCATCAGCTCAACGGTTTCCATCTGAACTTTTTTCGCAACTTCAGCGAAAGCAGCCATGTTTTCGGCGGCCAGCTCGGACTGCGCCGAGAAGAAATCGGTGAAGGCTTTCGAGTAGTCAGCCGGCTCTTCCTTGACCTTGGCAACGTCGCCAACTTTGGCCAGGGTGTCTTTGGTCCACTTGGTCGAGATCTCGGTCGACTTGTCAGCGGCTTCCAGAGCGACTTTCGACAGCTTCTCGCCGAAGGTAGCCTGAGTTTTGAAGGCGTCCTGCATCGCGGTCATGTCAACCGGGAACGAACCCATCGCGTCTTTCATCATCTTGCTGTAGTCTTGCGTCTTGGCCATTTGAATTCTCCTTGATGTCCGGGATCATCCCGTTTCTGCATCTGCAATCAATATGCATGCTGCAGTGCAGCATTTCAAGTGTTATTCTGCACTGCAGCATAATATTTTTGTCGTTTGATTTCAGCTAGTTGGCTTCGCGACCACGTATGTACCCGGTGCCGAAGCAAGAATCGGGTGCTTGGAATCACCCGGCTTGCGGGCCTCGACCATCTTGCCGGAGCGTTTTGACAGCCACGTCTCCCACCGTGGCCACCAGGACCCTTCGCTGAAATCGGCGCCGTCCATCCAGTCATCATGGGACAGCCCCATTTCGGGATTGGTGAAATGGCCGTATTTCTTCTTCGATGGCGGGTTGATGATGCCGGCGATATGTCCGGACTGCGAAACGATGAACGTCTTGTCCTTCGATCCCATCTTCCGGATCCCGTCATAGCTGGATTTCCAGGCGGCGATGTGATCGGTCTCGCACGCAATCGCGCAAATCGGCACCGAGACGTCCTTGATCGACAGCGTCTCGCCCAGCAGCTCAAACTCTCCGGCGGCGAACTTGTTGCCCTGGCAGAGACCGCGAAGATACTCGACCGCCATGCGGGCCGGCAGGTTGGTTCCGTCGCCGTTCCAGTAGAGCAGGTCAAAGGCCGGAGGTGTCTGGCCCATCATGTAGCTTTTGATCGCCGGGCCGTAGATCAGATCGTTCGAGCGCAGGAAACTGAAGGTGCGCGACATGAAGAAGCTGTTAAGGATGCCCTTTTCCATCACCTCGCGCTCGATCCCGTCGACGAAATCGTCGCTGAGGAAGACGCCGATTTCGCCCTGATCCTCGAAGTCTGTCAGCGCGGTAAAGAACGTGGCCGAATTGATCGACCTGTCGTTGCGCTTCTTCATCAACGAAAGCGTCAGCGCAAGCGTCGTACCCGCGATACAGTAGCCCACCACATTGACCTTTGGCTCGCCGGTGATCGCCTTCACTTCCCTGATCGCGGTCAGGTACCCCTCTTCGACGTAGGTATCCATGCCGACATCGGCATAGGACGGGTCGGGATTGACCCAGCTGACGACGAAAAGCGTATAGCCCTGCTCGACGATCCAGTTGATCAGGCTGTTCTGCGGCTTCAGATCCATGATGTAGAACTTGTTGATCCAGGGCGGGAAGATGATCAGCGGCGTCTTGTGAACCGTGTCGGTCTTGGGCGCAAACTGGATCAGTTCGAACATGCGGTTGCGGTAGACAACCGACCCCTCGGTCGTCGCGATGTTTTCACCGACCTTGAACGCATTCTTGTCGGCAAGGCTGACCAGAAGCTCGCCGTCGTTGGCCTCGATATCGCGAACGAGGTTTTCCAGGCCATCGACCAGGCTTTGTCCTTCGGTTTCCACGGCGCGTTCCAGTGCCTCGGGATTGGTGCCCAGAAAGTTCGTCGGGCTGAACATATCCATGATCTGGCGCGAGAAATACTCGACCCGCTTGCGTTCCTTTTCATCCAGACCTTCCATGCCCTTGATGGCGGTGTCGATCGCTTCGGCGTTCATCAGGTACTGCTGCTTGACGTAGTTGAAATAGGGGTGGGTTTCCCAAAGCGGGTTCGAAAACCGCTTGTCCTTCGGCGTCGGATCGGCGGGCGCCGCCAGCTTTCCCTGCGCCAGAAGATGCTGCGCATCGACGTAATGCTTCAGCGCCTTCCCCCAATAGGACACCTGATGTTCGATGATCTTCGAGGGGTTCGACATCATCTCGTTGACGTAGGCGCTGGCGGCCTTCATGAACAAGTCCTGGCTTGGCGCTTGCAGGCCGGGATCCGCGGTCGGCTTCTTTGCAAGCGCAGCAATCATCCTTTGCGACAATTCCTCGATCTTGGCCAAATTTTCGTTCAATTTGGATAAATTATGTCCAGTAGGGTTTTCATTAGTTGTCATTTAACCGCTTCCATCATAGGTTTTGCCGCAGTTGCAGCATAGCGTAGCCTTGTTCCGGGGGGAAGGCGACGCGCTGAACCCGCTGTTACGGCAAGGATAACACATGCGCTACATGGCGACATACGATTTGATGGAAACGGCCCGGAACACCAACCAGTGGTTGGGCGCGACGGCCTTGGCGTTTGGATCCTACCCCATCACCGGTCTCATTGCGAACCCGATGTTTCAGATGCTGGCGGCTTGGGGTGAGGTCACCGAACGCACCTTCGCGCGGATGGTTGCGAAGCCCGACTGGGGGATTCGCACCTTCACCGATACCGATGGCAAGGACCACCTGGTGCGAATCGACACGCTCGTTGACAAGCCCTTCGGCAGCCTGATCCACTTCAATGTGCCGGGGCGCCGCAAGCGGGCGCGCAAGGTGATGCTGGTGGCGCCGATGTCCGGCCACTACGCGACGCTGCTGCGATCCACCGTCAAGAGTCTCATCGTCGATTGCGAAGTTTACATCACGGACTGGCACAACGCCCGCGAGATTCCGGTCAGTCAAGGCAAGTTCGATATCGAGGATTACACGCTCTACCTCGTCGACTTCATGCGGCATCTTGGCCCCGACACCCATGTGATCGCGGTTTGCCAGCCCGCCCCCCTGACACTTGCAGCCACCGCCTACCTGGCCGATGAAGATCCAAAGGCCCAGCCGCGTACGCTGACACTGATCGGCGGTCCGATCGATCCCGATGCCGCAACGACGGATGTCACCGACTTCGGTCGCCGCGTCACGATGGGCCAACTGGAAGAGACGATGATCCAGCGCGTAGGCTTCAAGTATGCCGGCGCCGGCCGGATGGTCTATCCGGGGCTTTTGCAGCTTTCGTCATTCATCTCGATGAATGCCGAAATGCATGGCCGGGCGTTTTCGGACCAGATCCTGCGCGTCGCCAAGGGTGAAGCCTCTGATCACGACAAGCACAACCGATTCTACGACGAGTATCTGGCCGTGATGGACATGACGGCAGAGTTCTATCTGTCGACGGTCGAACGGGTGTTCAAGGACCGCGAGATTGCCCGCAACGACTTCACCGTTGCCGGGCGAAAAGTGGACATCGGCAAGATCACCGATGTCGCCGTGCATATCGTAGAGGGCGAGAACGACGACATCAGCGCGCCGGGACAGTGCCTTGCGGCCCTGGATTTGCTGACCGGCCTGCCGGATGAGAAGAAGTCAAGTCACCTGGAGCCTGGTGCCGGGCACTATGGCATCTTCGCCGGCAAGAGCTGGCGGAACAATATCCGTCCGCATGTTCTGGCGTTCATCGACGCCAATGCCGGGCCGACTCCGCCAAAGATGAAGGTCGTTTCCGGCAAAACCGCCTGAGCGGGCTAGTATTGCGCCAGAGGTTGTGAAAGCCATGCGCGCAGCAGGCGCGTGGTCTCCTCGGGCTGCTCCAATGTCGGGAAATGACCGGCATCGGCGATCACTTCCAGCCGGGCATAGGGGATCAGCGTCGCGATGAACTCGTGTCGCCGGATCGGCGTCAGATTGTCATGCGCGCCGCAAAGCACCAAAGCAGGACAGCGCAACAGCCGAAGCGTCTTCTGCTGATCGGGGCGGCGCTGCATGGCGCGGCACTGGCGTATATAGGCCTCGGGTCCGATCTGCAGCGCCATCTCCAGCAGCAGCTTCAACACCCCGGCATTGCGCGGCCCCGGGGCCAGATCGGTTGGCTTGACGCGGTCATATACCGCATCCTTCAGCCGCCCCGTCCGGGCCTTGACGATCAGCGCCTCTCGCGCGGCGGCCAGGGCCGGTGTCTCCGACTGGGCGTTGGTATCTAGCAGCGCCAGCCGGGTGATACGATCCCTGGCGCGACGAATCACCTCCATCGCCACGATGCCGCCCATGCCATGCCCCGCCAGCGCGAATTTCGGCGGCGCGGCGTCCAGCGCCTGCTGGGCGATCTCCTCGACCGTTTCGCCTTGCGTCATGTTGCCGACCTGGACCGGGCGATCCTGCGACAGCGCGACGATCTGCGGCAGGAAGACCCGCGCATCGCTCATCATGCCCGGCAACAGCATGACCGGTTCTATGGTTCGCCGGGCGTCCTGTTCTGCTGGGTTCACGCTGAAACCGCCTGGGAAACGTCGCTGATGGTTCTTTCGATCAATAGCAGACAGTCGGGCGAAGAGAAGCGGTGATCGGCGCCTTTCACCAAGGTCAGCCTGATGTCGCCGCCCGTCGCGTGGTCCAACAGACGCAGCGGTACAGAGACTGCAACATCGGCATCGTCGGTGCCTTGCAGGAACCGCGCCGGGAATGGCAGGTGCAGCGGTTTGCGCAGCACCAGATGATTGCGCCCATCCTCGATAAGCCGGCGGGTGATGATGTAGGGTTCGCCATAATCCGACGGCAGCGCCAGCTGCCCGTTGCCCTGCAATTGGGCGCGCTGCGCGTCGCTGAACCCGGCCCACATGCTGTCCTCGGTGAAATCGGGTGCGGCGGCGATGCCCACCAGACCGGCAATCCGGTCCGGGATTCGGCCCACCAGGATCAGGCTGATCCAGCCGCCCATGCTGGAACCGACGAGAATCTGTGGACCCTCTGTCAGCACGGTGATCGCGGACATGGCATCCTCGGCCCAATCGCCGATCGAACCCTCAGCAAAGTCGCCCGAAGACTCGCCATGGCCGGAATAGTCGAAGCGCAGGAAGGCGCGGCCCCGCGCCTTGGCCCAGCTTTCCAGGTGCACCGCCTTGGTGCCGTCCATGTCGGACTTGAACCCGCCCAGAAAGACCACCCCCGGCCCCGTGCCTGCGGTCTGATGATAGGCGATCTGGCGTCCGGCATCGGTGGTCAGGACATCGCGCATGACTGGCTCCCTGGTTGCTGCCGTCCCTTTCTTACTGGCCGTGGGGCAGAACGCAATCACTCGGCATGGGGCATGGGCTTCGACCTCGAGAAACTCGGCGATGGCGCGGCGCGGCCGGTTGCCCTGGCGCCTGTCAACTGAACGACCGCAGCCTCGGCCGCGCTGCTCTGTTTTTCTCGACGTCCGGCCTCTTGCTTCACCGTTGACAAGCCTGACCTGACCAACCAGATAGGGCCCAGACATAACCCGCAACCGGGCGTTCAGTGGGCGCCAAACCGACGAGGAGGCCCCGATGGCCCAGATCTCTCTTACCTTCCCCGATGGCAATGCACGCAACTTCGACGCCGGCATCACTGCCGCAGAGGTGGCCGGGTCGATTTCCAGCTCGCTGGCCAAGAAGGCGATTTCCGCCACCGTCAACGGCGCGCATCACGATCTGCAATGGCCGATCGAACAGGACGCCACCATCGCCATTCACACGATGGCCGATGACGCGCAGGCGCTGGAACTGATCCGGCATGACTTCGCGCATGTCATGGCCCGCGCGGTGCAAGAGCTTTGGCCGGACGTGAAAGTGACGATCGGCCCGGTCATCGAAAATGGCTGGTACTACGATTTCGACCGCGCCGAACCGTTCACCCCCGAGGACTTGGGCGAGATCGAAAGGAAGATGAAAGAGATCGTCAACAAGCGCGATCCCGTGACCACCGAGGTCTGGGATCGCACGCGCGCGATCGAGTTCTACAAGGCAAGCAACGAACCCTACAAGGTCGAGCTGATCGAGGCCATTCCGGGCAACGAGCCGATCCGCATGTACTGGCACGGCCACTGGCAGGATCTCTGCCGTGGCCCGCACCTGCAGCATACCGGGCAGTTGCCCGCCGATGCCTTCAAGCTGATGTCGGTGGCCGGGGCCTATTGGCGCGGCGACAGTGACCGCTCGATGTTGCAGCGCATCTACGGGGTTGCGTTCCGGAACCGCGACGACCTGAAGGCGCATCTATTCATGCTGGAAGAGGCCGCCAAGCGCGACCACCGCAAGCTGGGCCGCGAGATGGACCTGTTTCACATGCAGGAAGAGGCCCCCGGCCAGGTCTTCTGGCATCCCAACGGCTGGCGCATCTACACGACCTTGCAGGATTACATGCGCCGCAAGCAGCGCGCCGACGGCTATGTCGAGGTCAACACGCCACAGGTCGTGTCGCGCGCCTTGTGGGAAAAATCCGGGCACTGGGAAAACTATCAAGAGCATATGTTCATCGTCGAGGTCGACGAGGAACATGCGCGGGAAAAGACCGTCAACGCGCTCAAGCCGATGAACTGCCCGTGCCATGTGCAGATCTTCAACCAGGGCCTCAAGTCCTACCGCGATCTGCCGCTCAGGATGGCCGAATTCGGGTCTTGCAACCGCTACGAACCATCCGGCGCGCTGCACGGCATCATGCGGGTGCGCGGCTTCACGCAAGACGATGCGCATATCTTCTGCACCGAGGACCAGATCGAAGAGGAATGCGCGAAATTCATCGAATTCCTGTCCTCGGTCTACAGCGATCTTGGCTTCGAGACATTCGAGATCATGTTCGCCACCCGCCCGGAAAAGCGCGTCGGGACCGAGGAAAGCTGGGACAAGATGGAAGCCGCCCTCGAGGCCGCGATCAGGAAGACCGGCCATGCCTACACGCTTGATCCCGGCGAAGGCGCGTTCTATGCGCCGAAGCTCGATTTCAAGCTGACCGACGCGATTGGCCGGGTCTGGCAATGCGGCACCTTCCAGGTCGATCCGAACCTGCCGGAACGTCTGGGCGCGACCTATATCGGCGAGGACGGAGCAAAGCACCGGCCTTACATGTTGCACCGCGCCTGTCTGGGCTCGTTCGAGCGCTTCATCGGCATCCTGATCGAGAACTGGGCGGGCAAACTGCCGTTCTGGCTGGCCCCCCGGCAGGTGGTGGTCGCCTCGATCGTTTCGGATGCGGATGGCTATGTGCAGCAAGTGGTCAGGGAACTGTCCGCCGCAGGCATCCGCGCCGAGGCGGACGTGCGTAATGAAAAGATCAACTACAAGGTCCGCGAACATTCCGTCGGCAAGGTTCCGGTGATCCTGGCGGTCGGCAAGCGCGAGGTCGAAGAGGGCACCGTGACCTTGCGCCGGCTGGGCGAAAAGTCGACCGAAACGCTGCAACTTGCGCAAGTCGTCGCCGCTCTGAAGACCGAGGCGGCACCGCCGGATCAGGGGTAAGCTCGGGCGCGCCTCCACAAAACGCTTTGAAATCAATTTCTTGACAGACTGCATCCGCAGTGCTGAGGGTGCGACAGTTTGTTACAGCGGATAACAGCGCCGTGCCCCACGGGACTGTGAGTAGCCAAGTGAATTGCCTTTCACTAGCGATGTGACTGTCATCACCAGATGACGTCAACGATAACTCGACAATCAAAAAGGGAGACCCCGATGTCTCATCATGTAAAGACCCTCGCCGTCGCCGGCGCAGTTGCAGCCGCTCTGTCTGCTCATGCCACGACCGCCGTGAACGCCCAGGAGCAAGAAAAGTGCTTTGGTGTTTCTCTTGCCGGTGCAAACGATTGCGCCGCCGGTCCGGGAACGACCTGCGCGGGCACCTCCAAGGTCGACTATCAAGGCAATGCCTGGACCCTGGTTCCCGCAGGCACCTGCACCGAGACGGAACTGCCAGCAATGGCCGATGGCACCCCTCGCCAAGGTTCGCTGGAAGCGCTGGAACGCGACCTGCCGGCATAACCCTTTCGCGCCTTCGGGACAGATTCCGAAGGCGCGGCCCTGACGGAGAGACACGATGCTCGACGCTGCAAACCGACACTTCGACCATCTGCCGAACCGTCCCGGTGTCGGGTACAAGCCCCAGCACTATTCCGACATTCTCGCCGATCCCGGCCCGGTTGACTGGCTGGAAATCCATGCCGAAAACTACATGGGCGATGGTGGCCGCCCCTTGGCGCAACTGCGCCATCTGGCCGAACGCTTCCCGATTTCCGTTCATGGCGTCGGCCTGTCGATCGGCGGCGAATCCCCGCTTGATCCCGATCACCTTGCGCGCCTGAAACACCTTGTGTCCTGGCTGAACCCCGCAAGCTTTTCAGAACATCTGGCCTGGTCCACCCATGACAGCCACTTTCTCAACGACCTGCTGCCCCTGCCCTACACCGCCCGCACACTCGATCGGGTCGCGCGCCATATCGACCAGGTGCAGGACACCGTCGGGCGGCGGATGCTGCTGGAAAACCCCTCGACCTATCTCGCCTTCTCGGACAACGAGATGAGCGAGATCGAGTTTCTGAGCGGCATCGTCCAGCGCACCGGCTGCGGTCTGTTGCTGGACGTCAACAACGTCTTCGTCTCGGCCACCAACCAGCAAACCGATCCGGTCGGCTACATCAATGCCTTCCCGATGGCTGATGTCGGGGAAATCCACCTTGGCGGCCATGACGAGGACCAGGACGACCACGGCGCTCCCTTGCTGATCGACAGCCATGGGCGGGAAGTCGTCGATCCGGTCTGGGCGCTCTATGCCCACACGATCGAGGTTGCCGGACCCCGCCCGACGCTGATCGAGTGGGACAATGACGTGCCCGACTGGCTGACCCTCGCCGCGGAAGCCGCCCGCGCGGATGGCGTTCTGACCAGGGTCGCTGCATGAGCGTCGGTCAATCCGAATTCACCCAGGCGATCCTCGACCCCGATCTCGCAGTGCCGCCCGGCCTGACCGATCCGCAGGGCCGGCCCGCCGGCAAGCGGTTCTCGGTCTATCGCAACAACGTCGCCGTCAGCCTGACCGAAGCGCTGGAAACGGCCTACCCGGTGGTCCGCAAACTGGTGGGCGAGGAATTCTTCAGGGCCATGGCCGGGGTCTATCTGCGCCAGCATCCGCCGACCTCTGCGGTGATGATGCATTACGGCGCGCGCCTTCCCGCCTTTCTGGAGAATTTCGAGCCGGTTCGATCCATCGGCTACCTGCCCGACATGGCCCGGCTGGAGCGCGCCCTGCGGCAATCCTATCACGCCGCTGATGCGGCCCCGATCGATCCGGCTATCCTGCAGACCATGCCCCCCGACAGGCTGATGGCCGCGCGACTGCGCCTGGCCCCGACGGTGCGGCTGATCCGCTCGACCTGGCCGATTCATGCGGTGTGGCTGGCCAATACCACCAGCGGCGCGCCAAAACCTGAAATGGTGGCCGAGGATGTCCTGGTGACCCGCCCCGGCTTTGACCCCAAACCCCAACGGCTCGGCGCGGGCGCGGGAAACTTCGTCGAGATGATCAGCGGGGATGAAACCTTCGGCGCGGCCATCGAGCAAGCGGGCGAAGACTTCGACCTTGCCGCGCTGTTGGGCCTGTTGCTTGCGGGCGGCGCAATCACCGATATATCCGAGGGGACATAGGATGCACAGACTGATTTCATTGCACGATTCGGCATTCTGCCGACTCGACAGAGCCTCTGGCATCATCCTGCCAGGCCTCGCCCGGCTGGTCTTTGCCGGTGTGCTGTTGATCTATTTCTGGAACTCCGCATTGACCAAGGTCGGTGACGGGATCCTGGGTATCGTCAAGCCCTCTCTCGGCGCCTATGCGCAGATTATTCCGCGCCAGATGGAGGCGGTGGGCTACGATGTCAGCCAGCTCAACTCTTTTCACTGGCTGGTTGTCACCGCCGGAACGCTGGCCGAGTTCATCCTGCCGTTGCTGATCGTGATCGGCCTGCTGACACGGTTGTCGGCGCTTGGCATGATCGGCTTCATCATCGTGCAGAGCCTGACCGACATCGTCGGTCATCACGCGGATGCCGCGACCATCGGCAGTTGGTTCGACCGCGCCTCGGACGCGCTTATCGCCGATCAGCGGGCGCTGTGGATTGTGCTGTTGCTGATCCTCGTGATCAAGGGGGCGGGGTTCCTCTCGGTGGACCGGATCCTTAAGGATCAGGCCTCGTCGGGCTGAGTCGCGACAAGCGCCAGAACGCCACCGACCACGCAGAGCGCAATCGGGAACATGGTGAATAGACCATATCCGAAGCCGTTATACATGCCGACCGCGGCCAGCAGCATCAGGATGCCGCCGGCCATCGCCTTGGATCGGGCCATCGCCCCGCCCGCCAGCGCCAGCAGCGGCGCCAGAAGTGCCGTCGCCCGGATCAAGCCGACATTGTCCACCTGCTCGGCGATCTCCGGAATCGTGCCGTACCAGTCGATGAACTCGGTATAGCCGTAGGTGAAAAATCCCACGATCATGCCAAGCAGTCCGCCCAGCACTCCAAGAACCAAAGCCGCGTTTCTCATTCGTGATCTCCTGCTCGTCAGTTCCAAATAGGCATGGCCTTGCGGTTATCCAAGAAGCGCCTTCTGCACGTCGGCCTTCCAGCCAAGGTAAAGCGCGCCATCCGCTTCGATGATCGGGCGCTTCATCAGCGTCGGATGCTCGCTCAGAAGATCAACGGCGTCGCGGGCACGCTCGACCTCTGACAGGCCGCGCCACGTGGCCGAGGCGCGGTTGACGGCCGCGTCGCCGAACGCCGCCAGAAACCGCCCCAGGTCCGCGCGGGTCACCCCGTCCGCGCGCACGTCGATGTTCTGCGGTTGGTGGCCGGCCGCCTGCAACGCCTTGATGGCTTTGCGGCAAGTATCGCATGTTTTCAAAGCATAAATCCGCATTCGCGCCCCTCTGACGGCAAGTTAACGCCATTCGCCTTGAGGTTTAAGAGTTTCACTTGATTTTTCTGAAATGCTCAGCATCGTCAAGACCGTGACAATGCGACTTTCTACTACGACCGCTCCTTGGCGGAGCAGCCGGAAGAACTGGAAGATGCTGGCTGCACCGATCCGCCGCAATTTCGTGGGCGGAAAACCGAGGAGAGACTGAAATGCCCACCGGCACCGTGAAATGGTTCAATCCCACCAAAGGCTTCGGCTTCATTCAACCTGATGGCGGCGGCAAGGATGTGTTTGTGCATATCTCGGCCGTGGAACGCGCTGGCATGACGGGACTCGCCGACAACCAGAAGATCAGTTACGAGTTGATTGCAGGTCGCGATGGCCGGGAATCTGCGGGCGAACTGAAGACGCTGTAAAGCCCCAGATCCCGACCAGGAACACCACCCGAGGTATTTGCCTCGGGTTTACTTTGCCCGGAGCGGCCTATGCCCACCCTGCTGACCTACGGCGACAGCAACACCCATGGCACCCTGCCCATCAAGGTCGAGGACCAGCGCGAACGGCTGCCGCCAGACTTGCGTTGGCCGGGAATCTGCGTTCGAAATCTTGGGGTTCGGTGGGTGCTGGCGGAAGAAGGGTTGCCGGGGCGCACCACCCGCTGGCCAGATCCCGAGATGGGGGCGCACATGGATGGCCGGGTCGGGTTGTTCATTGCGCTGGAAAGTCACGGGCCGATTGATTTCATGACCCTGATGCTGGGCACCAATGACCTGAAAACCAGATTCGCCGTCGAGCCAGAGCGGATCGCGGAGGATGTCGGCACGCTGCTCGACATCGCGCTGTCTGACGACATGCAGGACCGGCACAAGGGGTTCAAGGTCCTGCTGATCTGCCCTCCGCCGATCCTCGAAAAAGGCGTCATCGCCGACCAGTTCACCGGCGGGGCAGATAAATCGCTTAGCCTGTCAGAGGCTTACGCCAGTGTCGCCAAGGCGAAAGGGGTCGCGTTTCTGGATGCGGGCCGGGTGATCGAAAGCAGCAGGGTGGACGGGATTCACTTTGGCATCGAAATGCATGCCAAGCTCGGTCATGCCGTCGCGGGCGCCCTGCGGGGAATGGCCTAGCTGCCCCAGGCGCGCGCCGCCATCACCCCCGCCCAGGCGGAAACTCCGGTCAGGACCGCGCCCCAGATCACGTCCGTGATGACCATCTGCCATGACCATCCGCGAAGCGTCGCGAAATTGGTGAACTCGTAAGTGCCGTAAGCCACCGCCCCCAGGATCGCGCCATTGATCAGCGCCTGCACCGGCACACCGTCGCGCAGCGCCGGCAGCGACACCAGCCACAGAACCCCCGCGATGTAGAAGAGATAGAACACCACCGCCGCACCAAGCCGGGGGCTGGCCAGCATCGTCGCGCCCAGTTGCGCGCGGAACATCGGCGCCAGGACAAGGTTCAGCATCAGCGCGTCGAGCACCAGAAAGACCAGGGCGGTGGCCAGATAGAGAATGAGGGCAGTCATCGGCGGCTCCTTTATATCGGATACGGCGCCCGAAGGCTGCTGGATCAGAATGCGCCCGACTCCGATTCGGTCGCCGGCTTTGCTTTCACTTTCACAACAATCCCGCCCGGTTTGCCGGATTGGCCGCGTTCCGCAAGGGCAGCCGCCTGATTTCGCCCCAATTTCAGCCACAAACTTGCCACAATTCAATTTTCGGGCAAGGCTCTTTCGAGCTTCGGAACATTCAGGCCGGAGGGGGGAAGTGAGATCATGACGATAGAAGTGCAATATTCCGACAGATTTGATTATCTCGGCCGCAGCGTCGGGCGCCGCCTGATCGACAATGTCCGCGACCGGCGGCAAAAGGCGCTGGACGCGTTTTCCGGGTTCCGGGTGCAGTTCACGCTGGATGGCAAGACCCTGCGCGAGCTGGAATTCACCACCCGCCCAAGCGAGTCCGACCTGATCCGCAGGGCCGGGCCAGAGGCGAAGATCGTGTCGATCCGTCCCTGCCGCCGCAGCGACCGCAAGCCGGTCGCCCGGCCGGTGATGCTGACGGTCTGAGGGGCGCGGACCGGCACAGGCCCGGCTGCCGGGCCGCTGACAGTTTTACGGACGGGTGGGGGCCCTGATCCGCCAGCGGCGCACGGCTTCGGCCCTGCCGGCGCTGGCGGATCAGAAACACACCGCCGGACATGCGCGGGTTCCCGACCTGCCGCCCTCGCCCGAGGGGGTTTCAAGACGCGTTACACAGCCTCGCGCATTGCGCCTGACCCGAGGAGGAGGTGCGGCCCGCGCTGCGCATGGGCGTGGCAAAAAGTATTTGGGCCGAAGAGGTCAAATGGTGCGCCGAAGCGCATTCTGCTCTCGCTCAATTCAGTGCAGTCGCTCTTTCGACAAGCCAATGGAAGTTACGAATCTAAGAAAGTTTCTTCCAGTCACGGTCATCTCGTAATGGTCGCCCTTATCCTCGATGAATCGCCACGAAACGAGATAGTTCATATAGCGGTCTAGGTCCCAGTCTTCAAAGATTGGATCCTCGCGCTTCAAAGTCTCAAATAACTTTTTGGCTTCCGCCTTGGAGACAGTGCGGCCATTCAGAATATCTAGCGCCCTAATCTGGCTTCCAAAAATATCCGCGTAGGCGAGCGCAAAGAACTTCTCAAGTTGTGTGGTTGTCAGCGCACGAAGTAGCACCTTCTGTCTTTGCTCATCCGGGAATTTTTGTAATTCTGATTCGTTATCTCTTTCGATCTGCAGCGCCATTGGATCAGTCAAGGGCGTGTTCTCACTACCGCGAAGTTCTGTCTCCAATGAGACATCTGCCTTTCGTCTCTGATGACCTGGATCGAACTCAGCCCCGGTCGGACCAACTCTTACTAGACTAGGCAGCAGAGTCCTGATCTCTTCTGAAAAGAACCAAGCAACAATTACAATGGCTGTTGGCCAAAGCGCTGCAGTCAAAACCGCCTCGATCAGGGCGAGTGTTCTAAGAACAACTTTTGGTTGTTCACCACAGAACCAGAGTATTGAGTCTGCATCTGGACATGACTGGTCGAGTGCAACTAACGCCAACACCGAAACGATCAGACCTACTAAGAACCCAATCGCGAAACCGCCGCTGGAGATTGATGGCCGATGGTCTGATCTCATCTTCATCCCACAACCCCCTCAAACTCCCGCCATTCCCTTGCACTCATCCCGGAGTTCTCCGCCGTCACCGTCTCGCCCTTCAGCATCCGCCGCACGCAGTCCACCGCCTGCGCCGAGAGCGTAACCCCGCCCATCCGGTAGTCCTCGAAGGCGCGGTAGGCGAAGGGCACCCAGTCGGCGACCAGCCCGGCGATGCAGTCGGCATAGACCCGGATCTCGTATTGCGCATGGGCGTCGGCGCGCAGGCGCAGGAAGTGAAACAGGTTGTGCAGGTCGACCTTCCAGTACCACTGGGTGTAGATGTTGGCCGGCAGGTTCATCCGCGCCAGTTCGCGGGCCAGCCCCTGCTTGCCGTCCTCCGAGATCATTTCCTGGTAGTGGTCATAGCATTGCGCAGCGTCCGTTTTCAGGATCTCGAGGACGCGGGCGGATTCCGCCTCGGTCAGAAGCTCGCCCCGTCCTTGCGCGTTCAGCGTCGATTGCGCGGCCAGTTGGTCGGGGGCCGGGATGTAGAACTCGCGGTCGAGGATCGAGTAGCGGGCCGAGTATTCGTTGACGTTGGCGGTGCGGTGCCGGATCCACTGCCGGGCGACGAAGACCGGCAGCTTGACATGCAGCTTGACCTCGCACATCTCGAACGGCGTCGAGTGCCAGTGCCGCATCAGGTAGCGGATCAGCCCCTCGTCGTTCTGCACCGACTTGGTGCCCTTGCCGTAGCTGACCCGCGCCGCCTGACAGATCGCGGCGTCGTCGCCCATGTAGTCGATGACCCGGACAAAGCCGTGATCGAGCACCGCGTTGGCCTTGTAGAGGTGGTTTTCCATGCCGTCCGAAACGGCGCGCAGCGTCTGGCGCGGTGTGGCGCGAAGGGCGTCGATTTCGGCCAGTTGTTCATCGGTGAGCGGCATGGGGCCTCCTGTAAGCATGCGAGTCGCGGCAACTATATATGGCGGGGGGCATTCACGGAACCACGATATGCAGAGTTTGCCAAGGGGATTGCGGGGGGTGAGATCTTCCCCTGACACGGCGGAGGCGACGGGTCCGGCCCGGACCGGACCCGTCGTGCAGCGGTCGGCGGGCGATGCCTGCCGGAGCGGTCGACAACGCCTCAGGAAACGCTAGTTTGGATGAAAGCCAGCAAGAGGAGTCGAGCATGAAAATCAGATATCTGCACACCATGGTCCGGGTGAAGGACCTGGAGAAATCCATCGCTTTCTACAAGCTCTTGGGGCTCGAAGAGAGCCAGCGGATGGACAATGAGGGCGGACGCTTCACGCTGGTCTTCATGGCGCCTCCGGGTCAGCCGGACTGCCCGATAGAGCTGACCTATAACTGGGATGGCGATGACGGGTTGCCCTCGGATAGCCGGCATTTCGGACATCTGGCCTACCGGGTCGAAGATATCTACAAGCTCTGCCAGCATTTGCAGGACAACGGCATCGTCATCAACCGGCCGCCGCGCGACGGGCACATGGCCTTCGTGCGCTCGCCCGACAATATCTCGATCGAGTTGCTGCAAGAGGGCGATGCGCTGCCGCAGGTCGAACCCTGGGCCAGCATGGGCAATACCGGCCACTGGTGATCGGTCGCTTCGGCGATCCTGCTTGGCGATCTTCGCAAGACCGGGCAGGATGGTGCAGACCGGGGGCAAAAGCATGGCCGCGACGTCGTATGGGCAAACGGGATGGGTCGGCAGCACGCTCTTGGCGCTGCTGCTGCCATTCTGGCCGGTCGAGGCGGGCGCGGCCTGCCGTCAGGCACTGGCGATCGGCCTCGACATTTCGGGTTCGGTCGATGCCTTCGAATACCGGATGCAGATGGACGGGCTGGCAGCGGCGCTGCTGGATCCCAACGTGCAAAAGGCGTTCCTGGCGGTCCCCGGCCTGCCGGTACGGCTGTCGGTGTTCGAATGGGCGGGGATCGGCAGCCAGACCCCTGTCGTCGTCTGGACCGACGTCAGGACAGAAACCGACCTGGCAAAGATCGCCGCGCGGTTGCAGGCGAAGCAGCAGAGCCCCAGAGAGATCCAGACCGCGATCGGTCAGGCGATGCTCTATGGCGGGCAATCGTTGGCCAGCCAGACCGATTGCCAGCGCCGCACCCTTGATCTTTCGGGAGATGGCGAAAGCAATATCGGGCCGCGCCCGCGCGATCTGCATGATCATCCCGTGCTGTCCGGGATAACCGTCAATGCGCTGGTGATCGGGCAGGATGCGGCGCGCTACCTCAATTACAGCCAAAGCGAGATCAAGCAACTGACCGCCTATTTCGAATCCGAGGTCATCCACGGCCCGCAAGCCTTTGTCGAGGCGGCGATCGGCTTCGAGGATTTCGAACAGGCGATGACGCGCAAGCTGCTGAAAGAACTCGAAACGCTTGCCGTTGGCAGCCTGATGCCGCACGACGAGGGTCGGTTTCAGTAGATGTAACGGATCTGGTCGGTCCAGTACCGCTCGACCCGGCGCAACATCGTGTTGATCTCTTCCATGCCGTCGCGGCCGATCACCTTGCGGCTTTCCAGACCGTCGGCATGACGGGCAAAGAGCGCCTCGACCACTTCGCGGATATGGCGGCCCTTGGGCGTCAGCTTGACGCGGACCGAGCGGCGGTCAACCTCGCAGCGCTGATGGTGCATGAAGCCCATCTCGACGAGTTTCTTGAGATTGTAGCTGACATTCGAGCCCTGATAGTACCCCCGAGATTTCAACTCGCCCGCCGTCACCTCGTTCTCGCCGATATTGAACAGCAGCAGCGCCTGGACCGCGTTGATCTCCAGAATGCCGAGCCGCTCGAATTCGTCCTTGATGACATCCAGCAGCAGCCGGTGCAGACGCTCGACCAGCGCCAGCGAGTCGAGATATTGGGCCATGTAGCCGGTCTCGCTGCTCAACCCCGTTTGTGACAACATGCTCATGAAACTCTCCGCCGTTATTGATGAGCACAGCATTGGGGGCAAAACGCGAACATTCAGTTAAAGGCGCTGAAAAACAGAGGCAAATTATCCAGAAGGTCCGTCATCGGGGTTACGCCGCAGGCAAGCCCGCATCGCCGTTGCGCTCCGCGCCGGAAAGATCGGACCGGCAAGGTCGAAGCGATTGCTGTTTCTTTTCAGCCGAAAATATCCCCGCCGGAGGCATCCGCCATCGCCGGTCCGCGCTGCCGTCAGCGGGCGGGTGCTGTCCCGGCATGGCGCGCGATCATCGCGATCATCTGCGCCAGCGGTGTCGGGGCGTCGGCCTGCCCCGTCACCCAGAGAT
>JAGXFH010000004.1 GCA_024637315.1 Brevirhabdus sp. | reverse complement strand
CCGGCCGGCCCCGCCTGCGCTTTCGGCGGGGACCGCAGCGAGGCCAGGCCATGGACCGGAACTTGCAGCCAGGCTCAGGCATGAAAAAAGCCGCGCGGATTGCTCTCGCGCGGCTTTCGTCTGGTCGAACCCGATTTACTGGTTCAGAACGGCCTTGACGCGATCGAGGATCGCCGTCAGCAGTTCCGGGCTGTCCTTGGCCCGCTCCAGCGCGGTCTTGATCGTCGCCTTCTCGTCATCCGGAAGGCTGGTGCCGTCCACGAGCGCCTGAACCTTCTCCAGATCGAAGTTCTCGACCGTCAGAAGTGCATCGGTCGACAGCTCTTCGACAGCGGCTTCGGCTTCGGTTGCGGCCTCTTCGACGGTGGCTTGCGCATCTTCGGCGGCCTCTTCGGCGGCGTCGGCAGCAGCTTCGGCTTCCGCGGCAGCGGCGGCGGCGGCCTCTTCGGCGGCTGTTGCGGCGGCTTCGGCTTCGGCCTTGGCGGCTTCCTCTGCGGCGGCAGCGGCTTCAGCGGCAGCCTCGGCGGCGGCTTCGGCTTCGATTCGCGCGGCTTCTTCCATCGCGATCTGCTGTTGCTGGTTGTAATAGTAGTACCCGCCGGCAGCGACGGCCAGCAGCACCAATCCGATGATCCAGTTCTTATTCATCTCAATGTCCTTAATTTCCGCGGTAATCGGTGTTACCTCGGCCGCCATATGGCAGATGGGACACGCGATGTGAAGGGCCGCAGAGGAGAAGCCGGCACAAACTGACCGTTTCCGCCAACCATAGCGACTCGGGAAATCGTCGAGACAGAAAACATCGCAATTCGCGTTCGGGCGCAGCCAGAGGCGGTGCAATTCCGATTCAATCTCTTCCCGAAACGTTTTATACGGTTGAAAGACCCGGCTTCTGGCCCTATTTTTCACCGCCAACCCGCTTAGCAATCAAAGGAATAGCGCTATAGCCCGCAGACCCCACAACGCCCCGCCGGTGCGTGATACCGGCCCGAAGATCAACGACCGCATCAATTCCCGAGAAATCCGGCTGATCGGTGCCGAAGGAGAGAATGTCGGCGTCGTCACCCCAGCCCGCGCCATGGAGATGGCCGCGGAGGCGGGGCTCGACCTGGTCGAGATTTCGCCGAATGCGGAACCGCCCGTCTGCAAGATCATGGATTTCGGCAAGTACAAATACGAGACCCAGAAGAAAGAAGCCGAAGCGCGCAAGAAGCAGAAGATCATCGAGGTCAAGGAGATCAAGTTCCGCCCCGGCACCGATACGCATGATTATGAAGTGAAGATGCGCAATGTGGTGAAGTTCCTGGAGAATGGCGACAAGGTGAAGATCACCCTGCGCTTCCGCGGTCGAGAGATGGCGCATATGGAACTCGGGCGCGAATTGCTGCAGCGGATCTCCGGCGATCTGGAGGATATCGGCAAGGTCGAGTCGATGCCGAAGCTCGAAGGCCGCCAGATGGTGATGATGATCGCGCCGACGAAATAAGCGCCACCGCCGGCGTTTCGATGAAAGCCCCCGCCAGTTCGGGGGCTTTTGCGTTGTGAAAAAATGCGACGCCTGCGGCGTCAGGATATTCCTCTCATATCCTTCGGATATTCGCGATTGCGCTCCGCGCGGGGGATATTTCGAGACGAATGATGAAAACACCCTGTCAGTTGCCCGACAGGGTGTCATCACTCGTCACGGTCATCGGCGTCCCCGCCTGTACCGTGACATGAACTTTCCGTGAGTCGGGTTAACGACGCGTTACATCATTCGTCCCGAAATATCCCCGCCGGAGGCCCCGCGACGCGGGCGAAGCCCGCGGCGCAAGTCCTTGTTGCCTGCTCAGGCGGCCTTGACGGCGCGCCCGGTCAGCACCTTTACCAGATGGGCGCGGTATTCGGGCGAACCGTGCAGGTCGCCGATCATCCGGTCGGCAGGCGCCGAGAGGTCGGTCAGCACCTCCGGCTTGAACGATTTCGACAGCGCCTGTTCCGCCGCTTTCCAGCGGAACACACCGTCTTCAGCGGCGCCGGTCACGGCGACGCGGACTCCGTCGTCGAACTTCGCCACGAAGACCCCGACCAGCGCGAAGCGCGAGGCGGGCTGCTCGAATTTCTGGTAATTCGCCTTTTGCGGCACCACAAACCTGACCTCGGTGATGATCTCGCCGTCTTTCAGCGCCGTGGTGAACATGCCCTGAAAGAACTTGTCGGCGGCGATCTCGCGCTTGTTGGTCACGATCGTCGCGGTCGAGGCCAGCGCCGCCGCCGGATAGCAGGCGGAGGGGTCGTTGTTGGCGAGCGATCCGCCGATCGTTCCGCGGTTGCGCACCGCCGGATCACCGATCCGGGCGGCCAGCGCCGCGAGCGCCTTGTAGCTCTTGGCGCATTCCTTGGCGACGCGGGCATGGCTGGTGGCGGCGCCGATGCAGATCCGACCGTCATCGTCCCTGCAGACGCCGACCAGTTCGGAAATTCCGGTCAGGCTGACCAGAACCGAGGGCGCGGCAAGCCGGGCCTTGAGGGTCGGGATCAGGGTCTGGCCGCCGCCGAGCGGCTGCGCCTCGTCGTCTTTCAGCGCCTTGACGGCATCCTTGACCGTTTGCGGCCGTGCGATATCGAAATTGTACATGTCTGCCTCCTCAGCCTTGCATTGCCGCCCAGACACGCGCGGGGCTGACCGGCATGTCGATATGCGTCACATGAGTATGGCCGCCGCGCTGCAGCGCATCGACGACCGCGTTGACCACTGCCGGCGGAGAGCCGATCGCCCCCGCCTCGCCGCACCCCTTCACGCCCAGGGGATTGTGGGTGCAGGGCGTCTGGCAGGAATGATCGACGCTGTAGAACGGCACGTCATCGGCGCGCGGCATGGCATAATCCATGTAGCTGGCCGACAACAGCTGGCCGTCGGAGTCATAGACGCAGTTTTCCAGCAGCGCCTGCCCGATCCCCTGCCCGATCCCGCCATGCACCTGCCCGTCGACGATCATCGGGTTGATGATGTTGCCGAAATCGTCGGCCGCGGCGAACGAGCAGACCTTGACCTTGCCGGTCTCCGGATCGACCTCGACCTCGCAGGCATAGGCGCCCGCCGGATAGGTGAAATTCGACGGATCATAAAAGGCGGTTTCCTCCAGCCCCGGCTCGATATCCTCCAGCGGGTAGTTGTGCGGCACGTAGGCGGCCAGGGTCACATCGCCCCAGGCGACGGACTTGTCGGTGCCCGCGACGCTGAACCTGCCGTCCTTGAGCTCGATGTCGGCATCCGAGGCCTCCATCAGATGGGCGGCGATCTTCTTGGCCTTGGCGATGATCTTTTCGGTCGCCCGGACCATCGCGGACCCGCCGACCGCGATCGAGCGCGAGCCATAGGTGCCCATGCCCATCGGCGCCTTGTCGGTGTCGCCATGCTCGATCTCGACCATCGAGGGGTCGATGCCGATCATCTCCGCCACCACTTGCGGGAACGAGGTTTCATGCCCTTGCCCGTGGCTGTGCGATCCGGTCATCACCACCAGCCCGCCGGTGGCGTTGACCCGCACCGTGGCGCTTTCATAAAGCCCGGCGCGCGCGCCCAGCTGGCCGACCAGGTTCGAGGGCGCGATGCCGCAGGCCTCGATATAGCAGTTCACGCCGAGACCGCGCAGCAGGCCCTTCTTCTTCGACTCCGCGGCGCGCTTGTCGAACCCCTTGAGGTCGGCGATCTGTTCCAGCTTGTCCATCGTCGCGACATAGTCGCCAGTATCGTACTCGACCGCGACCGGGGTGGCGTAGGGAAACTCGGTCACGAAGTTCTTGCGCCGAAGCGCGATCGGATCCATGCCGATTTCCCGCGCCGCCTTGTCGATCACCCGTTCCAGCTGGAACGTCGCCTCGGGGCGGCCCGCGCCGCGATAGGCATCGACCGGCACGGTGTTGGTGAAGACCGCCTTGACGTTCACGTAGATCAGCGGCGTCTTGTAGTTTCCGGCCATCAGCGTGCCATGCAGCCAGGTCGGGATCGACGGCGCGAAGGTCGAAAGGTAGGCGCCCATATTGGCATGGGTGTCGGTGCGGACCGCAAGGAAGGTGCCGTCCTTGTCCAACGCCAGTTCGATCTTCGTCACATGATCGCGGCCATGCGCGTCGGTCATGAACGATTCGGATCGCTGGCAGGTCCATTTCACCGGCTGCTTCAGCTGTTTCGCGGCAAAGGTGCAAAAGGCCTCTTCGGCATAGTGGAAGATCTTCGACCCGAAGCCGCCGCCCACATCGGGGGACACGACTCGCAGCTTGTGTTCGGGGATGCCCAGCACGAAAGCGCCCATCAGCAGCCGGATCACATGCGGGTTCTGGCTGGTGGTGTACAGCGTCGAATCGCCGGTGCCGGCATTGTAGTCGCCGATCGCCACGCGCGGTTCCATCGCGTTCGGGATCAGCCGGTTGTTGACCAGTTCCAGCGTGGTGACGTGATGTGCGCCCCTGATCGCCTTGTCGACGGCCTCGCGGTTCTCCTCGACGAAGCCCCAATCGTAGCAGAGGTTGGAACTGAGGTCGTCATGCACCTTCGGCGCGCCGTCGTTCAGCGCCGCCTTCATGTCGATGACGGCGGGCAGTTCCTTGATGTCGACCTCGACCGCCTCGGCGGCGTCGCGGGCCTGTTCGTAGGTTTCGGCGATGACAACGGCGATCGGGTCGCCGACATGGCGGACCTTGCCTTGCGCCAGAACCGGATGCGCGGGTTCCTGCATCGGGTTGCCGAGGCGGTCGGTCACGCACCAGCCGCAGGGCAGGCCGCCGATGCCTTCGAAATCCTTGCCGGTGAAGATCCGGATCACGCCGGGCATCTTCGCGGCGGCCTTGGTGTCGACCTTCTTCAGCTTGCCATGCGCCACCTGGCTGCGCACGAATGCGGCATGCGCCTGGCCGCGCAGGTTGATATCGTCGGTATAGTTCCCGCTCCCCGTCAGGAACCGCACGTCCTCGCGCCGCTTGTTGCTGGCGCCGATGCCTCCGTCTGGCATGATCATTCCTCCCAGAATTGTTGTGGCGCGCGCCTATTCGGCGGCGATGGTAGACACGTCCTGACCGGATGCGGCCATGATCGCCTTGACGATATTGTGATAGCCGGTGCAGCGGCAGATATTGCCTTCAAGATATTCGCGGATCTCGGTCTCGGTCGGTTTCCTGACGTCTTTCAGAAGCGCCGCCGCCGACATCACCATGCCCGGCGTGCAAAAGCCGCACTGCAATCCGTGATGGTCCTGAAACGCCTGCTGGATCTTCGACAGCGAGCCATCGGCATTGGCCATGCCCTCGATGGTCCGCACCTCGGCGCCCTCGGCCTCCAGCGCGAAGATGCTGCACGCCTTCACCGCCGCGCCATCGACATGCACCACGCAAGCGCCGCACTGGCTGGTATCGCAGCCGACATGCGTGCCGGTCAGCCCCAGCCCGCCGCGCAGGAAATCGACCAGCAATGTGCGGCCTTCCACGTCGCCGGAAACGGATTTTCCGTTCACCGTCATCGAGACTTTCGTCATCAGATCCTCCCCAAATGATTTGCGGCGAGTTAAACACGCTGCCGACAGTTTGAGAACACCCGATTTGCCGCACCGCTCACGGGCCGCTGTCCGGGCATCATTCACCAAGGCGGGTAAGCACTCCGTTCGACAGTTTCATTCCCCCGCATGGTTGAGCGAAGCCAAGCCCACCGGTCCGACCTCCTGAAAGCCGCCAGCGACCCGACGCGCGCAACGCCCTGCCCATACAAGAAGCTGAAAGTGAACGATCTTTCGCTGACCACACCCCCCTGCGCGAGGGCGGGCGGTTCGGGGGCCGGTTCGGGGGTCGGGCCGGCACCTGCGGCTTGCCGTGCGCCCTCCGCCACCGCGATCCGACCGCCCTTTGCCGGCCATCGGGTGATCAGCCCCGGCCTATGGCCCGCATCAACCGGCCCGACCCGCCGGCGGCTTGCGTTCGCGCGGCATGCCGCGGGCCAGGCTGTCTTTCAGCAACCCCCCGACCCCCATCGCGGCCATGTCGGCGTCGCTGACCGGCACACCGCACACGATCCGTTCCAGCACCCAGTCGGCGCCATTCAGCGCCGGCGAGCGCGCGCAGCCGGGCAGACCGATCACCGGCCGGTCATCCACCTGCCCCAGAAACAGAAGATTGCCCGGATCGACCGGCAGGCCAAAGCGCGTCACCGTGCCGCCCGCGCGGCGCACCGCCGCCGGCGCCACATCGGCCGGGTCGGACGTGGCCGAGGCGGTCAGGATCAGGATCAGATCGCCGCTGGCCTCGGCCACCGCCCGTGCCAGAGGTCCGGTGTCATGCGCGACGTCGCGAACCTCGCTCAACTCCATGCCCAGCGCCGTCAGCCGCGCCGCCATCGCCGCCTCGCCCTTGCCCGGATCGGCCTCGCCGATCTCGGTCTGGATCAGCGTCGCGGTCCGCATCCGCACCGGATGCACCCGCATCGCACCGCGCGCGTGCCCGGCGGCCCGCCGCGCCGCGTCTTGGCTGACGCCGTAGGCGATGATCTTGACCGTCGCCACCATCCCCCGGTCGCCGGTCCGGGCGAGCGACGGCAGCGTGGCGATGGTGATCATCGGATCGACCAGGTTCGCCGCCTCGATCGCCGCCACATCCAGCCCCAGAACCCCCGGCCCGGTCGCGTAGACGTTGACCCGCCCCGTCGCCGCCTTGGTCAGGCGCAAACCCGCGGCGTCAGGATCGGGCACCAGGGCGGCGGCGACCATCGCGGCGGCGGCGTCCTCGCCGATATCGCCGGCGTCAAGCCGCGCCACGGTGATCTCGGCATGGCCCGCGGCAGACAGGGCGGCGATATCCTCGGCGGTCAGCACCCTGCCCTTGCGGATCCGTCCCGTTTCCACCGCCAGCGAATGCGCCAGTATCGCGCCTTCCGCCTGCGCCACCGGAACCGGGCCGAACCTCATGCCTGCCGCAGCCTCTGGGTGATCTCGGCGATGATCGCCACGGCGATTTCGGCCGGCGATCGCGCGCCGATGTCTAGGCCCACGGGTGCGTGGATGCGGCCGATCTCGGCCTCGGAAAACCCGGCCTCTTTCAGCCGGTCCACGCGCTTGGCATGGGTCCGGGTCGAGCCGAGACAGCCAAGATAGAACACCTCCGACCGCAGCGCCGCCACGATCGCCGGATCGTCAAGCTTCGGATCATGGGTCAGCGTGACGACCGCGGTGCGGGCATCGAGGCCGTGCGCGGCCAGGGCCTCGTCCGGCCAGTCATGGCTGATCGTCTCGCCGGGAAACCGCGCCGCCGCGCCGAACGCCTCTCGCGGGTCGATCAGCACCGCGTCATAGCCCGCCAGCCGCGCCATCTGCATCAGCGGCTGGGCGATGTGGACAGCGCCGACGACCGCCATGCGCAGCGGCGGATTGTGGATGCCGATGAACGCGGCCTCCTCGAACCCGGACCTGTCGGACCGGAACCGCGCCGCAATGGCCGCGCCCAGCGTCGCATCGGTGGCGTCCGCCAGCCGCCGCTCCCAGGTATTGGTATCGACGATATAGGCCAGCGCCCGCCGCTCGGCGCGGGCGGCGCAGATCCGGGCCAGCATATCCTCGGGCAGCGCCGCGCCGACCGGTTCCACCATGACCCGGATCGTGCCGCCACAGGCCAGCCCGACCGCGAAGGCCTCGTCATCGCTGACGCCGTAGGTCAGGATGCGCGGCTTGCCATCCGCAAGGGCCTCCATCGCCTCGACCACCACCGCGCCCTCGACGCAACCGCCCGAGACCGACCCGGCAATCGCGCCCTCGCCCGAAATCGCCAGCTGGCTTCCGACCGGCCGCGGCGCAGAGCCCCAGGTTTGCACAACGGTGGCCAGCGCGGCCCGGTTTCCGTCACGGTGCCACGCCAGCGCGGTTTCCGGGATGTCGTCGAAGCCGAGTGTCATGGGCGGCGGGTGATCCTTGTCTGGAAGCAGGTGTTGCGCGACGATCTGACACCAGCATAGGCTACATCCGCGCGGTCCAGAAGAGCCTTGGCGCAACTTTCCGGATCGGGCCGGGCCGGCGGGCACAACCGGGCGACGGACTCTGCAACGACATGGACGAACATCAGGGTCAGCGCAGGTCCGGGGGGCGGTGCCGCGCCCGGACGAGACCCCGAAACCCGGTGCCCGCGCAACCCGAACCCTGCGGCAAATGAAAACGGGCGGCCCGTTGCCGGACCGCCCGTTCGTTCATCTGAGGGCGAGAGTTTACCGCGACGCGGACTGGAAGCCCAGCAGCGGCGTGATCCGGCGCACCGCGACGCGGCGGTTGGCCCGCACGTCACCTTCGCTCGCGACCTTCAGATAGCCTTCGCCATAGCCCTGAACCACAAGGTTTTCAGGCGGAATGTCGAAATACTCGGTCAGCGCCAGCGCCAGCGATTCCGCACGGCGGTCCGACAGCGTCAGGTTCGACACGGCACTGCCGACGGAATCGGTATGACCCTCGATCAGGAACACCTCGTCGGGGCGATCCTCGATCACCTTCTGCATGGCGCGGCCAAGGCGGGCGAGCTTCTGCGCCTCGGACGCCCGGATCGCGGCCGACCCGGTTTCGAAGGTGATCGCATCCAGGTCGATCTGCGGCACCAGTTCGCGGACCGCGCGGATGCTGCGGATCTGGCTGAGCGAGAAGCTGCGGCCGACATCATACCCGAGATCGCGGTTCAGCGCGGCCTCGAGGGCGACATCCTGATCGGCGTAGTCCAGACGCTCTGCACGGGTGCGCGGCAGCGTCGAGACATCGACCCTTTCATACACGGCAGTATCGTCGAACAGCAGGTATTCGCTGCCATCGGCCAGCACACGCGACCGGCGCAACACCCGGCCCTGGGCGTCACGAATCGTGCGCACCGTGTCGCCATTGGCCTTGGTCACGGTGGTGATGGTCGAGCCATCGTCGAAGCTCTGCGTCTCGACCGTGCTGCCGGGGCGGCGCACCAGCGCGTCATCGTCCTTCAGCACGTAGATCGAGCCGTCATCGCGCTGCGCCACGACCCGGTCGCCGGTATTCTCGACCACCCGCGCGCCGTTGTTCAGGATCGCGCCGACAATGGCGACCCCGCCTGCGGCCAGCAGGATCTTTTCCAGATCGCTCAAGCCGTCATCATCGTCCTTGTCGGCCCTCTTTGCCCGCTTCTCCTTGCTTGCAGCGGCCTGCGGCGCGAATTCCTCGTCGCTGGAGCGGACATCTGCTTCGGTGACGGTCGTCACGGTCACTTCGGCGTCGGATTCGGCAGTCGTCGTCTCGCCGTCGGCAGAGGCCGCGACGGCGGCCGACGGGGCTTCATCCTGGCCCGCCTGGTCCGCGGCCGCGGCTTCGGCTTCGGCTTTGGCGGCTTCCTCGCTCAGGCCGGTATCTTCGGAGATCACCGTCTCGGGCTCTTCGATGACGACCGGCTCTTGCTCGGCCACGGCTTCCACTTCGGTCGCTTCGGGGGCGGCCTCATCGTCAGTCGCAGCCTCGGCGGCGGCTTCGGCTTCGGCGGCGGCTTCTGCTTCGGCGGCGGCTTCGGCGGTGGCCTCTACCTCGGCGGCTTCGGTTGCCTTCGCGGCTTCCGCTTCAGCCTTCGCGGCCTCGTCGGCAGCGGCGTCATCGGCAGCCTTGGCCTCGGCCTTGGCGGCGTCTTTGGCAGCCTTGGCAGCTTCTTTTTCGGCCGCCCTGGTGGCTTTTTCGGCGGCCTTCGCGGCTTCCGCTTCGGCCTTCGCGGCCTCGTCGGCCCCGGCGGCTTCGGCCTCGGCCTTGGCCGCTTCTTCGGCGGCGGCGGCTTCCGCTTCGGCCGCTTCGGCGGCGGCCGCGTCTTCAGGGGCCTTGGTGGCTGCTTTGGCGGCAGCTTCAGCCTCGGCTTTGGCGGCAGCTTCGGCCGCTGCGGCGTCGGTGTCGACTTCCGCATCCGCTTCTGCATCCGCTTCGGCCGCAAGCGCCGCCTCGGCGGCGTCGGCGTCCAGTGCCACGCCGTCTTCCATCAGCACCATGCCGTCTTCCTGCAGACAGGGCGGCGCGATGTCGGCGCCGCAATCGGGCAGCGTATCGAGGGTGACGGCCTGCGCCAAGACAGGCATCGGCGCGGCCAGCGACATGATCAGCGCAAGGCTGGTCGAGGTACGAAGTATCTTCAGGGTCATGTTTTTTTCCTTAACCGCTCAACGGATATCCAATACGGAACGCTCAAGCCGCAAAACAGTTCCCACAAAAGATTTGCGCGCACATTGCACATTGTCGTTATCGCGCCCAGGGCGGTCAGGTATCCCCCATCAGCGCCATCAGACGCGCCTTTTCGCCGCCATCGCCGGGGCGGCTGATCGCGTCGGCCAGGGCCCCCAGCGCGGCGATGTTATGCCCCGCCCGCAGGCTTGTGACATGGGGCAACATCGCGCGCACGCCCTGTGCCTTCGGCGCGAACCCGTCCCAGCGCAGCAGCGGATTGACCCAGATCACCTGCCGCGCGGATAGCGCCAGACGCTCCATCTCGCGGCCCAGCCGGTCGGGATCGTCGCGGTCCAGCCCGTCGGTGATCAGCAGCACGACCGCGCCCGACCCCAGCACCCGCCGCGACCAGTCGCGGTTGAACGCGTGCAGGCAGTGCCCGATCCGGGTGCCGCCCTCCCAGTCGCGCGCCTGCCGCCCGGCGGCTTTCAGCGCCGCATCGACATCCCGGGTCGCCAGATGCCGGGTGATGTTGGTCAGCCGGGTGCCGAAGGTGAAGGCATGGACCCGCGCCCAGCCGGCGCCCTGTTCATTGGAAACGGCATGCAGGAAATGCAGCACCGCGCGGGAATACTGGCTCATCGAACCCGAGATGTCGCACAGCGCCACGAGGTTCGGCCAGCGCGTGCGGCGCGAGCGCAGCGACAGCCTGGTGACCTCGCCGCCCTGCCGAATCGCTGCGCGCATCGTGCCGCGCCAGTCGGCCCGGTGGCCCAGAAGATCGGCCTTGGTGCGGCGCGATTGCAGCGGCTTGACCGGCAGGGTCAGGCGGGCCAGCATCCGCTTGGCCGCGGCCATTTCGGCGGTCGACATCTGCTCGAAATCGAGGCTGCGCAGCTTTTCTTCGGACGAGGCCGTGCGCGAGGCGTCGATCTCGACCCGGGCTTCCTCCTCTTCGCCCTTTGCCCGGTCGGGCAGATCGCGGTTGGCCCCGTCCAGAAGCGCCTCTGCGGCGCGTTTCTCGCCCGCCTCGGCCGGGCGATCCTCTTGCACGCCGCGGATCGCCGGCAGCAGCATCGCCATCATGTGCTCAAGATAGCGCGGATCGCGCCAGTACAGCCGGAAGATCTGCCGAAAGACGGTGCGGTGCTCGGGCTTCGAGACGAAGCAGGCGTGCAGCGTCCAGTAGAAATCCGGCTTCGACGAGAATCCCGCCGCCTCGACCGCCCGGATCGCCTCGACCACCCGCCCCGGCCCGACCGGCAATCCGGCCTTGCGCAGCGCACGGGCGAAATGAGTGATGTTGTGCGTCAGCTTGCCGTGGTCGGGAATGTCGAGCGGCGCGTAGTCAGGCATCTGCTGGCAGGGGGGCTGCCTGCCCCCCTGCCCCCCCGGGGATATTTGCCGACGAATGATGCCTCATGCCGGGGCCAGTTCCGCCCGCACCTCGTCAAGCAGCCGCTTCGCCTCTGATCCCCGGATGCGCTGGATGTCGTCCTGGTATTTCAGGATCGCGCCCAGCGTGTCGGCGATCACCTCTGGCGACAGCGAGATCACGTCGAGCGCCAGAAGGCATTTCGCCCAGTCGATGGTTTCGGCGACGCCGGGCTTCTTGAACAGATCCTCGGTGCGCAGTTTCTGCACGAAGGCCACCACCTCGCGGCTGAGCGCGGCAGAGGCTTCCGGCGCGCGGGCCTCGACGATCTCGATCTCGCGCGCGAAGGCCGGGTAATCGACCCAGTGATACAGGCAGCGGCGCTTCAGGGCGTCATGGACTTCGCGGGTGCGGTTCGAGGTCAGGATCACGATCGGCGGCTCGGGCGCGCGGATTGTGCCAAGCTCGGGGATGGTGACCTGGAAATCCGACAGCGCCTCCAGCAGGAACGCCTCGAACGGCTCGTCGGTGCGGTCCAGCTCGTCGATCAGCAGCACCGGCGCGCCGCCCGGTTGCGGCCGCATGGCTTGCAGCAGCGGGCGCTCGATCAGGTAGTCCTCGGTAAACAGCTCGGTCTTCAGCACGTCGCGGTCGGCACCGCCGGTCGCCTCGGCGGTGCGGATCGCGATCATCTGCTCGGCGAAGTTCCATTCGTAGACCGCGCTGGCGGCATCCAGCCCCTCGTAGCATTGCAGCCGGATCAGCCGGCGGCCCAGCCCGGCGGCGATGGATTTCGCGATCTCGGTCTTGCCGACCCCGGCCTCGCCTTCCAGAAACAGCGGCCGTCCGAGTTTGAGCGCAAGAAAGACCACGGTGGCCAGCGACCGGTCGCAGACATAATTCTGCGCCGCCAGCATCGCCTGCACCGCGTCGATGGAACCGGGGGGGTTGGTCATTGGCTCTCCTCTGCCTTGCCTAAGCTGCACTTACGCGCCAAGGCGTCAAGTGCAGCTTGCACATCGCGGGTCGCCATGTCTTTCGAACCGGCATGGCCATCTTGTCGCGCGCCCGGATCGTCACCCTTGCCGCCGCCCTGATCGGAACGGCAGTTTTCCTGCTGGCCGGCTTGCCGCTGCCACTGCTGCTGGGGCCGATGCTGGGCTGCCTCGCCTTTGCGCTGGCCGGGGCAGGCTTGCAAGGGATGGGGACGGTCGGGACGTCCTTTCGCACCTTTCTGGGGGTGGCGATCGGCTCGACCGTCACGCCCGAGATGATCGTGACACTGCCCGGCCACGGGCCGACGCTGGCGCTGATCCCGGTCTACGTGCTGGCGATCGGGCTGATCGGCTATCCGTTCTTCCGCAAGGTGATGCGCTACGATCATCCGACCGCGTTCTATGCGGCGATGCCCGGCGGTTTGCAGGACATGCTGATCTTCGGCGAAGAGGCCGGCGGCAATGTCCGCGCGATGTCGCTGATCCACGCCACCCGGGTGCTGGCGATCGTCACCGTCGCGCCGGTCCTGCTGACGCTGGTCTACGACCTTGATCTGACCCGCGCGCCGGGGGCACCGGCCGCCAGCTATCCGCTGTGGGAGATTGCGCTGATGGTGGCGGCGGGCATTGTCGGCTGGAAGGCGGGCGAGCGGATCGGGCTCTTCGGCGCGTCAATCCTCGGGCCGCTGATCATGACCGCGGCGCTGTCGCTGGCCGGGGTCATCCACAGCCGTCCGCCGGCCGAGATGATCTGGATCGCGCAGTTCTTCATCGGCATCGCGGTGGGGGCAAAATATGCCGGCATCACCACCCGCGAATTGCGCCAGGACGTGGTGGCGGGGCTGGCCTATGCCGCGATCCTCGCTTTCGTCGCGTTCTCGTTCATCGAACTGGCGCTGCGGCTCAGCCCCGCCGGCACGCTGGATGTCTGGCTGGCCTTCCTGCCCGGTGGGCAGGCCGAGATGGCGGTCATCGCGCTGGTGGCGGGGGCGGATGTCGCGTTTGTCGTGGCCCACCACCTGCTGCGCATTTTCGTGGTGATCCTGGTGGCCCCGGTCGTTGCGCGCAGGGTCCGGCGCTGAAATCCGCCACCTTTAGCGCAATCATCGCCGAGGATGGAATTGCCCTTTCCCCGTCCCTGATCTATGCCGAAGGGAACCAGCCAGACGGAGGCCCAGCCATGAACATCGCGCCGAAACTCTCTGCCAAGGACGCCCCTGACCTGTCGCGCTTCGACTGGGAGGATGCGTTCCGCCTGGAAGACCAGCTGTCCGAAGATGAGCGCATGCTGCGCGACGCCGCCCGCGGCTTTGCCAGCGACCACCTCGCGCCGCGGATCATCGACGCCTATCGCGAGGCGACGGTCGAGGCGGGGATCTTCCGCGAAATGGGCGAGGCCGGGCTTCTGGGCGTCACCGTGCCCGAGGAATACGGCGGTCTGGGCGCCGGCTACGTCACCTACGGCCTGATCGCGCGCGAGGTCGAGCGGGTGGATTCGGGCTATCGCTCGATGATGTCGGTGCAGTCCTCGCTGGTGATCTACCCGATCTACGCCTACGGCTCCGAAGAGCAGCGCCGGAAATTCCTGCCGGGCCTCGCGAGCGGCGAACTGATCGGCTGTTTCGGCCTGACCGAACCCGATGCCGGCAGCGATCCGGGCGGCATGAAGACCCGCGCGGTCAGGACCGGCACGGGCTACAAGCTGACCGGCACCAAGATGTGGATCTCGAACGCACCGATCGCCGATGTCTTCATCGTCTGGGCGAAATCCGAGGCGCATGACAACAAGATCCGCGGTTTCGTGCTGGAAAAGGGCATGAAGGGTCTTTCCGCGCCGAAGATCGCCGGGAAACTCTCGCTCCGCGCCTCGGTCACCGGCGAGATCGTGATGGACGGGGTCGAGGTCGGCGAAGACGCGCTGCTGCCCAATGTCGAGGGGCTGAAGGGTCCGTTCGGCTGCCTCAACCGCGCCCGCTACGGGATCAGCTGGGGGGTGCTTGGGGCCGCCGAGTTCTGCTGGCACGCCGCGCGGCAATACGGGCTGGATCGCAAGCAGTTCGGTCGGCCTCTGGCGCAGACCCAGCTGTTCCAGAAGAAACTGGCCGACATGCAGACTGAAATAACGCTCGGCCTTCAAGGCAGCCTGCGCGTCGGCCGGCTGATGGAGGAAGGCCGCGCCGCGCCCGAGATGATCAGCCTGATGAAGCGCAACAATTGCGGCAAGGCGCTGGATGTGGCGCGGATGGCCCGCGACATGCATGGCGGCAACGGTATCTCCGAGGACTTCCAGGTCATGCGCCACATGGTGAACCTCGAAACGGTCAACACCTACGAGGGCACCCATGATGTCCACGCGCTGATCCTCGGCCGCGCCCAGACCGGATTGCAGGCGTTCTTCTGAACGTGCGCTGCCTCGCCGTCCTGACGGTCCGCAACGAGGCCGCGTTCCTGCTGGAATGGCTGGCCCATCACCAGGCCGTCGGGTTCACCGACTTCCTGGTGTTGTCGAACGATTGCCAGGACGGCACCGATGCGATGCTCGACCGGCTGGCAGAGACCGGCCATCTGACCCATATCCGCAATCCCGGCCCGCATGACGGCGGCGTTCAGTTTGCCGCCCTCAAGCAAGCCGACGGGCACCCTCTGGTAGCGCAGGCCGACTGGATCATGGCCTTCGACATCGACGAATTCGTCAATATCCATGTCGGCGATCACACCCTGCCGGCGCTGCTGGCGGCCTTGCCCGATGCCACCGCGGTGACGCTGACCTGGCGGCTGTTCGGCAATGCCGGCGTGGTGCGCTACGAAGACCTCCCGGTCACCGGACAATTCACCCTCGCCGCCCCGGTTCTGCTGAACTGGCCGTGGCGGGCGGCGATGTTCAAGACCCTCTACCGCAACGATGGCACCTACCGCAAACTCGGGGTCCACCGCCCGCGCAGCCCCGACGAGGCGAAGCTGCCCAAGGCCCGCTGGTTCGACGGCTCTGGCCGCAGCCTCGGCCCGGAATTCCTCCGCCAGAAGGTCTTCTCGCCGTTCGGGCGCGACAATTACGCGCTGGCGCAACTCAATCACTACCCGCTTGGCGCGATGGAAAGCTACATCCTCAAGCGCGATCGCGGCCGGGTGAATCGCGCCGACACCGATACCGGGATGTCCTACTGGACAGAGCGGAACTGGAGCAGCGAAGCGGACCTGTCCATCGCCGCCCTCGCCCCGGCCCGCGACGCGGCGCTTGCCGCCCTTCGCGCCGATGCGCGGCTCGCGGCGCTGCATGACGCGGCGGCCCGCTGGCGCCACGACCGATTCGCGGAACTGATGGCCGAAGAAGCGAATCGGGGTCTTTTCGGCCGCCTGCTGATGACTCCCCCGGCCCGACCAATACCCGTTAAAGATGTGCAAACATTAATTAAATTTGCACAAAGCGCAGCACGCGCATCCGACTGACCCGGACCGGGAAACAATGGTCGGCTTCTATGCCGACTCGCCTCCACAAAGCATTGCGTCAGACCGTTTCGCGCCGTTAAACCTGATAAACCCCGCGCCAGGGGTGTTGGGGATTTTGACAACGCATGTCCGATGGCCGGCTGACCGACCTGATAGATCCGACGCACAAACTGTCCGAAGAGGACTGGTTGGAGCGGCTGGAAGACATGGCGGACGATCGGGGCTTTTTCGAGCCGCTGGGACCGCTTCATTCGGCGCTTTACGTCGAAGGCTCCAGGCACCTTCTGGTGACATTCGAAACGATCCGCTCGGCCCGCGCTCGGCCCGGCATCGACGTCCCGCTTGGCTGGGAACTTGCGCAAGGCCATGGCTGGTCGCAGCTTTGCCTTCTGGCGCATGCGGAAACCTGGTTCCGGCACCGGGCTGTCTACATGTTTTTCGACAAGTTGGTCGATGACGGCTTGTTCGACAAGTTCGACAATGTGGTGTTTTACGGCGCCGGGTCCTGCGGCTATGCCGCCGCCGCCTATTCGGTCGTGGCCCCCGGCGCCACGGTCATCGCGGTTCAGCCGCAGGCAACGCTCGATCCGCGGGTGACCGGCTGGGATCCGCGCTTTCGCGACATGCGCCGGATCAGCTTCACCGACCGCTACGGCTACGCGCCCGACATGCTCGACGCCGCCGACAGGGCCTTCGTGCTCTTCGATCCCCAAGAGCCGCTGGACGCGATGCATGCGGCGCTTTTCACCCGCGACAACGTGACCAAGCTGGCTTGCCCGTACCTGGACGCCGACATCGAGCCGTTCCTGCTTCGCAAACAGATCCTGAGGCAGATTGTCGCCCGGGCGATGGCCGGGACGTTTGATGCGGCGGCGTTCAACCGGATGTTCCGCCTGCGCCGAAGCGACCTGCCCTACATCGGCCGGCTGCTCAACGCGGTGGAAGAGCGGCAGCGCCCGTTCCTGACCGGGCTCCTCTGCCGCCGGTTGCTGCAAAACGGCCAATCCGAACGCTTCCGGCGCGACCTGAACCGGGCCGAGCGTGATCTGGCCAGACTTGGCCGCACCTTGCCCGCCCCTGCCAAACTGCAGACCGTCTGAGGCCGAAGCGACAGCGTGATCGCCGGCCCGAAACTGGCCTGGACCACAATCATCAGCATGACCCGCGCCACGACGGACCCGGTCAGATTGATCTTTGCCCGGAACCATTTTCTCGGCCCGTGCCGGAGGCCGGCCCGCCGTGCGGCCCCCGATCGACATTGCCGGCGCCGGTCAAGACGCCATCCGACCACAGCCGGCGCCAAAATCGCCGTCGATTTCCGCGCCGGTCGCACTCCTGTCTGGAAACGCCGGGCCGGACGGTGTAGGCGCAGAGCCATGACCCAGAGGCTGACGATCCGCCGCCCCGATGACTGGCACCTGCACCTTCGCGATGGCGCGATGCTGCGCGCGGTCTTGCCCGAAACCGCCCGCCATTTCGGCCGCGCGATCATCATGCCGAACCTGGTGCCGCCGGTGGTCACCGCTGCCGACGCACGCGCCTACCGCGACCGGATCCTGCAGGCGCTGCCCGAGGCGGCCGATTTCACCCCCCTGATGACGCTCTACCTGACCGAGGAAACCGACCCCGCCGACGTCGCCGCCGCCCATGCCTCGGGCCTGATCCATGCGGTCAAGCTCTACCCGGCAGGCGCGACCACCAATTCCGCCTCCGGCGTGCGCGATTTCGACAAGGTGCGGGCGGTGCTGGAAAAGATGGCCGAGATCGGCCTGACGCTCTGCGTCCACGGCGAGGTCACCGACCCCGAGATCGACATCTTCGACCGCGAGGCGGTGTTCATCGACCGCGTGCTCGACCCGATCCGCCGGCAGACGCCCGAACTGCGCGTCGTGCTGGAACATGTCACCACCCGCGACGGCATCGCCTATATCGGCGAGACCGAGAAGAACCTCGCCGGCACCATCACCACGCATCACCTGGTGATCAACCGCAACCATATCCTCGTCGGCGGCATCCGCCCGCATTACTACTGCCTGCCGGTCGCCAAGCGTGAAAGCCACCGCCTGGCCCTGCGCGCCGCCGCCACGTCAGGCGATCCGCGCTATTTCCTCGGTACCGATTCCGCGCCGCATCTCGATCCACTGAAAGAGAGCGCCTGCGGCTGCGCCGGCTGCTTCACCGCGACCAACACCATGTCGGTGCTGGCCGAGGTGTTCGAGCAGGACGGCGCGCTCGACCGGCTGGAAGCCTTCACCTCGCTCCACGGCGCCCGCTATTACGGCCTGCCCGCCAGCGACGCGACGATCACCCTGACCCGCGGCGACCCCGTCCCCTATCCCGCCCGGATCGACACCGCCGATGGACCGGTCACGGTCTTCGATCCCGGTTTCCCGCTGCATTGGCAGGTCGGGGCCTGAATTTCATAAACTCAGCAAAGGTTTGTCCAGATGATCCCCACCAGCGCCCCCCCGCCGCAGGAAATCGCCCGCCTGACCGCGCGGATGCTGCTCGAGATCAAGGCAGTGCACTTCAACGCGGCCGAGCCGTTCACCTTCGCCTCCGGCTTCCAGGCGCCGACCTATATCGACTGCCGCAAGCTGATCTCCTACCCCCGGATCCGCGCCACGCTGATGGATTTCCTCACCGTCACGGTGATGCGCAACGCGGGCCTGGAAGCCTTCGACAACGTCGCCGGCGGCGAAACCGCGGGCATCCCGTTCGCCGCGCTGATGGCCGAGCGGATGGCCCTGCCGATGACCTATATCCGCAAGAAGCCCAAGGGCTACGGCCGCAACGCCCGGATCGAGGGCGTGATGAGCGAAGGCCAGCGGGTGCTGCTGGTCGAGGACCTGACCACCGATGGCGGCTCGAAACTGTCGTTTGTCGATGCGATCCGCGAAACCGGCGCCGCCTGCGGCCATACCGCGGTGATCTTCTACTACGGCATCTTCCCCGAAACCGAGAAGACCCTCGGCGATCACGGCATCGCCCTGCACCACCTGTGCACCTGGTGGGACGTGCTGGCCGAGGCCCGCGCGCAAGGCGCCTTCGATGCCGCCACGCTGACCGGGGTCGAGGCGTTCCTGAACGATCCGCGCGGCTGGCGGGCGGCGCAGCCGAACGGCTGACGATTCGACTCGGGCTGTGCCGGTTCCGCCTGCGACCGCACTTCGGAGAGGGCGAAAAATCTCGTTGGCAGGACGGGCCTTGAACCAAATGCGCCGACCAGATGTTGATCGGCAATGGACGAACACCGCAAAATATGCCTAGAATGACCGCCAAATGAACCCACAGCTTATCCACAAAAACATACATTTTGACGGCATGCGCGGCGGGTCGGTAAGAACACCACCGGGGACAGGACGAGGCAGACCATGACCGAGATACGGGCAATACGTGCTGAACAACCGGCGGCGCAGGACGGCGGCGCGTCGCCCCACAACATCGAAGCCGAACAACAACTGCTCGGCGCGATCCTGACCAACAACGACGTCTACGACCGCATCGCCTCGATCATCGGGCCGCAGCATTTCTACGAACCCGTCCATGCCCGCATCTTCGAGGTCGCGCAGGCGCGGATCTCGAAGAACGCGCTGGCCTCGCCGGTCACGCTCAAGGCGTTTCTGGAGGATGACGAGGGGCTGAAGGAACTCGGCGGGCCGGCCTATCTCGCCCGTCTGGCCGGCGCCGCGATCTCTTCCTTCGCCGCCCGCGACTATGCCCAGATGATCTACGATTTCGCGATCCGCCGCGAACTGATGGCGCTTGGCCGCGACATCACCGACAAGGCCGGGCGCGTCGAGGTGTCAAGCGAGCCCAAGGAGCAGATCGTCGAGGCCGAACAGGCGCTCTACAAGCTCGGCGAACAGGGCCAGTCGGAATCCGGCTTTCAATCCTTCCTGCGCGCCGTCACCGATGCCGTCAATGTCGCCAACGCCGCCTATCAGCGCGACGGCGGCCTGTCGGGACTGTCCACCGGCCTGACCGACATGGACAAGAAACTCGGCGGCCTGCACCGCTCCGACCTGCTGATCCTCGCCGGCCGGCCATCGATGGGCAAGACCTCGCTGGCCACCAACATCGCCTTCAACATCGCCAAAAGCTACCGGCGCGGCAAGCTGCAGGATGGCAGCGAGGGCGCGGTCAACGGCGGTGTCGTGGGGTTTTTCAGTCTCGAGATGAGTGCCGAGCAGCTCGCCGCGCGGATCCTGTCAGAGGCATCCGAAGTGCCCAGCGAACAGATCCGTCGCGGCGATCTTACCGAAGGCGAGTTCCGCCGCTTCGTCGATGCCGCCAAGGCGCTCGAAGCCTGCCCGCTGTTCATCGACGACACCCCTGCGCTCGCCATCAGCCAGCTCGCCGCTCGGGCGCGCCGCCTGAAACGCACCCACGGGCTGGACGTGCTGATCGTCGACTACCTGCAACTGGTGCGCCCCGCCACCGCCAAGGACAGCCGGGTCAACGAGGTCTCCGAGATCACCCAAGGTCTCAAGGCCATCGCCAAGGAACTCGATATCCCCGTCGTCGCCCTGTCGCAGCTTTCCCGTCAGGTCGAGAACCGCGAGGACAAGCGCCCGCAGCTGTCCGACCTGCGCGAATCCGGTTCGATCGAGCAGGATGCCGACGTGGTGATGTTCGTGTTCCGCGAGGAATACTACAAGGAACGCGAGAAACCCGGCGATCACGAACTGGACAAGATGGCCGCCTGGCAGGCCGAGATGGAAGCCTTGCATGGCAAGGCCGAGGTCATCATCGGCAAGCAGCGCCACGGCCCGATCGGCTCGATCGACCTGTCCTTCGAGGGCCGCTTCACCCGGTTTGGCAACCTGGTCAAAGCGTGGCAGCAGGGCGGCGATGGCGGGTTCTAGGGCGGCTTGGTCTTAGGAAGAGAAGCTCGAGGAACTTTGGCACGGTCGCGAGCTTGCGGAAAGTGCTTGTCCATGAGTTGAAGGTGGATGTTTGATGATTAACAACAAGACTGTTGTTATTGTGGGTGCCGGTGCAAGTCACGACTTGGGCTTACCTCTCGGTCCGGAACTTCAAATCCAGGTAGCTGACCAACTCGGTAATAGAGACTCCGAACTGTGGAGCTTCTTCAGATCGGCGGCGGAGAATCTCTTTACAACGAAGGGCAAGGCTGGAGTACAGGCATTTATCACCCTGTGTGGTCTGGCCCAACAACTTCAAAGCTCAACGTCGATCGACAACTTCCTAGACCAGCATAAAGACCAGCCGGAGGTTGTAGCAGCAGCAAAGATTGTGGTCGCCTATGTCTTGGCGGATGCTGAAAAAAATTCAAAGCTACGTGGACGAGAAGACAAAGCAGACTTGATTATGCAGAACCGAAGTTACTTCATGTTTCCTTTGCTCAATATTGCGGTTCGCGGACATCAAGCTGAGAACATTCGTAAGTCGCTAGAAAATTTGACTTTTGTGATCTTCAATTACGATAGGTGCGTAGAACGATATTTGAGAGCTTGGCTACTCTTCCGGTTCGGTCCAAAAGCCATCGAAAACATCCTCCAGGAAAAGTTTGTCCACGTATATGGTTCGCTTGGCAACTATTTCGATCCAGAAGTTCATAACCCTTTTGAATACGAGGGACGGCTGGCCTTTCAGAACCCGCATTTCGAGTTGCCGCCCTATGTTGACCGGCTAAAAGTATTCACAGAACAAGAGGATTCAGAAACCCGCGAAAAGATCAATGCAGTCGTAGACGAAGCTAAAACGCTCATCTTTCTTGGCTTTGGATTTGAAGAACAGAATATGCGGTTCTTTGACGTCAGCGGCGAAAACAAAAAAGTCTTTGCAACTCTTTATGGGCTAAGTGTCCAAAACCAGAGCTTTGTGACCGATTATCTCAATAACCAGTTTTCGAATTCGTTACGGAGCGTTCAATATGTAGACGGAAAATCGTCAAAACTCTTCGATGACTGCTACCATCCGATCACCCGAGCGGTCGGCAGTTTGTGAGCGCACGCATGGCAGGAGCAAGCCGTAGGGTGAGTGGTTCCGCGCGCCAGCGCGGGGTCACCCGCCAGTCCACCTTCCCCACCATCGCCCGAGCCCGGTCCTTCCGCACCTGGCCGCACGCCTCGAGCGGACAATCCCGCCGTCCCAACGCCTTGTGTCAACCCCCACCGCCCGCACCATCGCAATGGTTAACAAATCCCGAACAGAATTTTCCAACCCATTGATTTGCAACGAAACCCTTCTCCGTCCACATGTGGACACCCCCGGCTCGCAGGCCGGCTTTCCGCCCGCCCCCCGGCCCAACCCGCCGGATCCCCAAAACTTCATTGGACAGCCCGAGCAGCGGAAGTTGCAGGGACTAATTCGGAAGCGCGCTGCCGGAAAACCTGGATTTCGGCCGCTTGGCGTCTGACTGCGAGCCGGCCTGAACCGCACACCAGCCCTCGAATCGTTGCTCCATTTGGAAAAACGGCAGAGGGTCGTAAAATCACAGTACGGATAAGGGGACGTTGAAGATGGCTGTATTCGAGGAAATGAACACTGCTGTCGCAAACCGCGATGCAGACGCGTATCTCGCGCTTTATGACGATGACGCAGTATTTGTCCGGCATCAGTCGGCGTCGGAAATGAGCAAGGCCGAGTTCGGTGACATGATCAGAAAGATGATGGCGTCCCGCGATATGGATATGGGGTCGCGGCGCTGCATCTACGAGAATGATGACATTCTGGTCGTGCACTCGATCAATGATTATCCTGATGGCAGCCGAGAGGCGGTCCTGATGGCATGCACCAAGAAGGACGGCAAGATCAGCCGAGTGGAGACGGGAGCGACCCCGCTCCAGAAGTGATGCATCTTCCAGGACCCACGGGTCTGCCAAACGGTCCCAAATATCCCTGCGGCCGTTCTTCCGATTGATACAAGTTCCGCCGGGGGGGCGCCTTGGTGCATCGGCTGCGGCTGCGTCGGACACGACCAGAGCGAGGTTTCGATGCTGCGCCATATCGTTCTTCTGACCTTCAAGCCCGAGGCTACGGAAACTCGAACAGGACGCTCGGCGACTTGCGGATCAAACCGGCCTTTCGCCATCACGACAATGACGGTCCGGTTCGCGGGACAAAAGCTGCCGTCCAACCCGCCGAGTCGAACGGCAGGTTGTCATCGATCTGGTTTCCCCTGCGCCACAACATAGACCGCGACTTTAGGCCGACGTGTCGCATCGCGTCAGTGCGCGTGGGCGTCTTCTCCGCGCGCCATCATCATATGATGTTCGCGGTGATGGTCTTGGCTTGCCATAAGTCCGAAGAACCCCAGCCCCTTTATTCGCGCCACCACGGCGGGATCGCCGCTCGTCACGCGAAGCTCCACTCCGTTTTCCGCATCGACTGCCTCGACGGTCCAACGGTCGTCCTGCGCCAGCTGGGCCGCGTGTGCAGGAACCATGCGGCGGAGAGTGGCGATCGTGTCGGTATCTCCCGTCGCCATCGCGGAAAGGCCGTCCGGCAGTGGTGTCTCTTCGACAATCGTGTCCGAAACCAAGCGGTCCATATCAACCAAATGTGCCCGCAGGCCCGCCAGATCGACTTGGCCCCAGTCTGTGTCAGGATCGGCCTCCAGCACACGCACGACCTCGGACAGAGCGGCGAAAGCCCCTTGTCCTGGTTCGGTCAGGATCGTGTCTTGGAGCGGCTGGTCTCGAGTATGTGTCGCGTGATCCATGCCGTCATCGTGACCGGAATGTGTTGTCTGAGCAGCCGCGAAAGCCGTTCCACCGAGCAGCGCCATCACGATCAAGATCATCTTCGTTTTCATTCTGTGTCCTCGCATCTGTTGAGAACACCCTATCAAACACAGCGGCCGTAGCGTATGATTTCTATCATGTCCGACTGGCAGCATATATTTGATGACGCGCCAACCAAGACATTCGCGCAGGGGGCCGTCGTCTTCCGCAGGGAAAATCACGTCCATGCGATGTATCTCGTTCGATCCGGCATGATCGCACTCGAGCGCCCCCTCAGGGATGGAACAGCACTGACGCTAAACGTTGCCACGGTCGGAATGGCACTGGCCGAGGCATCCTTTTTCTCCACGACCTATCATTGCGATGCGATTGCACGCACCAATGCCCAGATCGCGATCATGCCTCGCGACGCCTTTCGGTCTGCGCTGCGCGAACGGCCGGACGCTGCTTTGAGCCTGATCGAAACTCATGCCAAAGAGGTCCAGTCCCAGCGAGCGCGCATCGAGATATTGCGCCTGCGTCGGGTGTCCGACAGGCTGGAGGCGTGGCTGGATCTGCATGGTGAGCCACCGACGGGTGAATGGATAAGAGTTGCCGATCAGATTGGTGTATCGCCACCCGCGCTTTATCGCGAGCTTGCACGGCGGCGAAAGTGAGAGAACTCATCGTCCGAACCATTGATTGGCAGGAGCAGACCTTCGCTGCGCAGCGACACATCGACACCTCGGACTCCAAGCAGACATTCAGAAGCTGCCGACTTTTTAGCCAGATCAAACCTCATTGAGGACTGCGGCGCACCTGAGGACCGACTGCACACCACATAGGCCCGTGGGGCGGGGTTCACCCCGCCGCACCACCGGAGCCCTTGTGCGCCATGGCGCAATGACTCCCGCCCTGCCAAGATCCGCCAGTCCCGCCGTCCCAACCGCTTGTGTCAATCCCCACCGCCCGCCGCCACGGAACCGTTAACATATCCTGAACGAAATTCTCTAACCCGTTGATTTGCAAGCAAACCCCTTAGCGTGCACATGTGGACGCCCTGGGCCTGCCGGGCCGGGGTTCAGCCCGCCATCCCCCGTCCCGGCCCGCCAGATCCCCAAAACTTCATTGGACAGCCAGGCGCCGGCAGGTCAGGCTCTCCCCATGCGTCGCCTTGCCTGCATTCTTCTGGCGGCGGGGGCACTTTCCTGCGCCGCCACCGCCGCCCCCGCCCAGCCGATCGAGGTCGATGTCGAGCTGGCGCTGATGGTCGACGTGTCGCGCTCGATGAGCCCGGCCGAGCTGGAAATCCAGCGCCGTGGCTACGCCGAGGCGCTGACCAGCGACGACGTGCTCGGCGCGATCCAAAGCGGGCTGCTGGGCCGGGTCGCGATCTCCTACATCGAATGGGCGGGCGAGGAGTCGCACCGCATCATCGTCGACTGGCAGATCCTGGAAACCCGCCAAGACGCACGGGCCATCGCCGACACCCTGACCCGGCGGTTCAGTTCCGGCATGCGGCGCACCTCGATCTCGGGCGCGCTGCGCTTCGCGGCGGCCTCGATCGAGGCCAACAGCTACGCGGGCTTGCGCCGGGTGATCGATGTCTCGGGCGACGGTCCGAACAATCAGGGACCGCCGGTCCTGCGCGAACGCAACGCAGTGCTGTCGCAGGGCATCGTGATCAACGGCCTGCCGCTGATGACCCGCGACGGCATCGGCGCCGCCTGGCATCTCGACGATCTCGATCTTTACTACCGCAACTGCGTGATCGGCGGCCCCGGCGCTTTCGTCATCCCGGTTCTGACCTGGACCGATTTTGCCGGCGCCGTGCGCCGCAAGCTGGTGCTGGAGCTTGCCGGCACGCCGCCGCCCGCGCCCGCGCCCGCCGCGTCGCAGATCATCCGCGTGCAGCAAGGTGGCGGGTTCGATTGCCTGATCGGCGAAAAGATCTGGCGGCAATATCAGGGCGACAGCGTGCTGCCCTGATCGGAGTCCCGCGATGGTGGCAGAGGCTCGGGGTCTGGCAGCCTTTCCCCTTGCGCGCCCGCTCTCAGAGCGCCAAAACCCCCGCATGGCGAATGCAACCCTGACCATCGACCTCGACGCGCTGACCGCCAATTGGCAGGCGCTGAACGAAATCTCCGGCGAAACGGTCGAGACCGGCGCGGTCGTCAAGGCGGACGGCTACGGGCTGGGCGCCGGACGCGTCGCACGGGCGCTGATGCAGGCGGGCGCCCGGCGGTTTTTCGTCGCCACCGCCGACGAGGGCGCCGCCTTGCGCGGCGCCATCGGCCCGGGGCCCGAGATCAACATCTTCTCGGGCCATATGGCCGGCGACACCGACATGATCCACGACATGCAGTTGGTGCCCATGCTGAACTCTGTGGCACAACTGACCCGGCATCTCGAGGCTTTGCCGGGTCATCCGTTCGGCATCCAGCTTGATACCGGCATGAACCGGCTGGGGATGGAGCCGGGCGAATGGTTCGCTGTCCGCGACCTGGCGATGACCGCCGGGCCACGGCTGCTGATCTCGCATCTGGCCTGCGCCGACGAGCCCGACCACCCGATGAACGAGCAGCAACTCGCCAGCTTCCGCGAGATGAGCGACGGGCTTGGTGTGCCGCGCTCACTGGCGGCAACCGGCGGCACGCTGCTTGGCCCTGAATACCATTTCGACCTGATCCGCCCCGGGATCGGGCTTTACGGAGGCCTGCCCTTCGCTGATGCCAATCCGGTCACGCATCTGTCGTTGCCAGTGGTCCAAGTCCGAGAGGTCGACCCCGGCGAGGTCGTGGGCTACGGTAGCATCTGGACCGCCGAGCGCGCGACAAAAGTGGCCACCGTCAGTGTCGGCTATGCCGACGGCATCTTCCGCCATCTCGCTGGCAAGCTGCATCTTTATAGCGATGACATTGCCTGCCCCGTCATCGGCCGTATCTCGATGGATCTGATCACCGTCGATGTCACCGATCTGGCCGAACCGCCACGCAGCCTCGACCTGCTTTGTCCGTCGCAGGGCATCGACGATCTGGCTGATCTCGCCTGCACGATCGGCTACGAGGTTCTGACCTCTCTCGGCAATCGTTTCACACGGCGCTACGCAGGCGGCGGGAGATGACATTGGCGGCTGGTTTTCTTGCCCGGATCGGCGCTACGATTCTGGCGGTCCTGGCCGCCATCGGTCGCGTCACGATCTACGCCGCCGATGCTGCCAGCCACATGGTCCGGCCGCCGTTCTACATAAGGGAATTCGCCCACTCCCTTTTGACTATCGGCTATTTCAGCCTTCCCGTCGTCGGGCTGACGGCGCTCTTCACCGGCGGCGCGCTGGCCTTGCAGATCTATGCCGGAGGATCTCGCTTCTCGGCCGAGGCGGTGGTACCGCAGATCGTCGCCATCGGCATGGTCCGCGAGCTTGGCCCGGTGCTCGTGGGCCTGATGATCGCCGCCCGCGTCACCTCGTCGATCGCCGCCGAGATCGCCACGATGAAAGTGACCGAGCAGATCGATGCGCTTACCACGCTGTCTACCCATCCGATGAAATATCTGACCGTGCCGCGCGTGCTGGCGGCGCTGTTTGTCGTGCCACTGCTGGTCGGGCTTGGCGACATCATCGGGGTCATGGGCGGCTTTCTGGTCGGGACCGAGCAACTTGGATTCAACCGCGCCACGTACCTCAAAAACACCGTCGATTTCCTAGAAGCCATCGACATCTGGTCAAGCCTCGCCAAGGGCGCTGTCTTCGGCTTCATCGCCGCCGTGATGGGCTGCTATTACGGCATGGCGGCGGGCCGCGGGGCGCAGGGCGTCGGCCGCGCCACCAAATCCTCGGTCGAGGCGGCGGCGGTGCTGATCCTCGCCGCCAACTTCATTCTCACATCGTTGTTCTTCTCGGCATGATCGAACTACGCGATATCCATAAGAACTTCGGCTCCAATAGGGTGCTGCGGGGGGTCAACCTGACGATTCCAAAGGCCGAAAGCATGGTGATCATCGGGGGTTCCGGAACCGGAAAGTCAGTTCTTCTCAAATGCATCCTTGGCCTTGTTCAACCAACTTCGGGGACCATCCTTCTGGATGGGCAAGACGTGAAGACCGCGGAACGCGATGCCTTCCTCGCCCGGTTCGGCATGCTGTTTCAGGGCGGAGCATTGTTCGACTCGCTCAGCGTCTGGCAGAACGTCACCTTTCGACTGCTGCGCGGCTCGCTGAAACGGCCCAAGGCCGAGGCGAAGGAAATCGCCGTTGAGAAACTCCGCCGCGTCGGCCTGTCACCCGATGTCGCCGAACTCTACCCTGCGGAACTTTCCGGTGGCATGCAGAAACGCGTCGGCCTTGCCCGCGCCATCGCCGCCGAACCCGAGATTATCTTCTTTGACGAACCCACGACTGGCCTCGACCCGATCATGGCCGGCGTCATCAATGAGCTGATCCGCGAAATCGTCACCGAAATGGGCGCGACCGCCATGACGATCACCCATGACATGTCAAGTGTACGCGCCATCGCCGACAAGGTCGCGATGCTGCATGACGGCATCATCCAGTGGACCGGCCCCATCAGCCAATTGGACGACAGCGGCGACCCCTATCTCGACCAGTTCATCCACGGCCGCGCCGAGGGACCGATTGCAGCGGTGCGTTGACTGGCCCGGACTATCGTGGCGGGCAATTGCGACACCAGGGCCCGACATGGCAACAATGCCCCACAGATAATTGACACTGTTGCTATTTTTGTCATGCTATCATTCAAGGCTGTTGGAGGTGTGTGTGATGCAGCCGCTGCTGCCTGTTTTCGTGATTCTGCTGCTGCTGGCAATTCTCTTGCCGCCAGTGCTTCTGGTTGTGACCATCTTGCGTCGGCAAAAGCGCATCGGCTGGTCACGGAAGTCGCCGCTGCTTGCCGCAGCGACAGTGCTTGGTGTCCTCGCACTGTCGTTCAACGGACTCTTCGTCCTGCTCCGACTGGGCGAAATTCTAAGCTCCTCGCTGGCCAGTGACGGGTTCATGCTGCTGGCGCTGGCGGTGTCGTGGTTCAGCTTCTTTGGCCGGATCCTGCTGAAATCGACCTCGCGTCACAAACGCAGATTACGACGAAGCCGGACCGGCTGATGGCCTTGCCCAATTCGCCTCTTGGTCTGACCGCATGGCTCCTGTAAGCCCTCGCCATGATGTTTCGCTACGCCAATCTGGCCCTGTTGGTCCTGTTTCCCATCGCCTGGTTCGCGCCACTGATGCGGGCCGGGATCCTGCCGTTGTTCGGTCTGTCTGAAATCTCGGTGATCTCGGGGCTGCAATCGCTCTGGGGAACCGATGTGGTTTTGGCGCTGCTGGTCACGATCTTCGCGCTTTTCGCGCCCTACATGAAGACCATCGGCTTGGCGCTGGTGCATTTCCGCATGGCCTCGCCGCGGCTGATGCCGGCCCTGCACATCATGGGCAAGCTGGCGATGGCCGATGTATTCTTGATCGCGCTTTACATCGTTGTCGTCAAAGGCGTCGGCATGGCGCGGGTGGAGACCGCTTGGGGGCTTTATTTATTCACCTTCTGCATCCTCGCCTCGCTGGCGATTTCCTTGCTCAGCGGCCGCAGATCATGACTTCCCCCAGGACGTACTTTGTGGCGACGGTCCGGTTCGGTAGAGAGGAATCATGGCCAAGCCGATAACCTTTTCCTGCACTGCTTGCGGCGCCGTCCACAACAAGTGGTCCGGGCGTTGCGATGCCTGTGGCGAGTGGAATTCCATCACCGAGGATGTGCCGATCTCGGCTGGCCCGGCGAAAAAATCGCTTGGCACCAAGCGCGGTTCGCGAATGGACCTGTCCGATCTCAGAACCGAGGAAACCCCACCACCCCGCACAGGGTCCGGGATCGAAGAATTCGACCGCGTGTTGGGCGGCGGCCTTGTGCCCGCCAGCGCGATACTGGTCGGCGGCGATCCCGGCATCGGCAAATCGACGCTGCTCTTGCAGGCCGCCGCCAGTTTCGCCCGCGCGGGGCTGAAGGTGATTTATGTCTCGGGCGAGGAAGCCACGGCGCAAGTGCGGATGCGCGCCCGACGTCTGGGCCTGTCGGATGCCGCCGTGCAATTGGCCGCTGAAACCAATCTGCGCGACATCCTGACCACGCTCGAGGCCGAGAAACCCGACCTTGCGATCATTGATTCGATCCAGACTATGTGGGCCGACAACGTCGAAAGCGCGCCAGGGTCGGTCAGTCAGGTGCGAGCGGCGGCGCACGAGCTGACCAATTTTGCCAAGCGCAAGAACATGTCGGTGATGCTGGTCGGCCATGTAACCAAGGAAGGCCAGATCGCCGGCCCGCGTGTGATCGAGCACATGGTCGATACCGTGCTTTATTTCGAGGGCGAGCGCGGCCACCAGTTCCGCATCCTGCGCGCGGTCAAGAACCGCTTCGGCCCGGCCGACGAGATCGGCGTCTTCGAAATGACCGGCGAGGGGCTGGCCGAAGTCACCAACCCCTCGGCGCTGTTCCTCTCGGAGCGCGACACGCCTGCCCCCGGAAGCGTGGTTTTCGCCGGGATCGAGGGCACCCGCCCGGTCCTGGTCGAATTTCAGGCGCTCGTCGCACCAACCCCGCACAGCCAACCGCGCCGCACGGTTGTCGGCTGGGATGGCGGGCGGCTAGCGATGATCCTCGCGGTTCTGGAAAGCCGCTGCGGCATCCCGTTCACCGGGCTCGACGTCTATCTGAATGTCGCGGGGGGCCTCAAAGTCAGTGAACCCGCCGCAGATCTGGCTGTTGCGGCTGCGCTACTTTCCGCCAGAGAAGATGTCGCGATCCCCCCCGATACTGTGGTTTTCGGAGAAATCAGTCTATCAGGGGCCTTGCGACCGGTCGGGCAGACAGAAAACCGCCTGAAAGAAGCTCGAAAATTGGGGTTCTCTCAGGCTATTGCCCCGACCAGAAGCAAACTTGGCGCAGGCGACGGACAGGGCATCAGGCAGATGTCGGACCTGACCAGTTTCGTGGGCGAGATATTCGGCGCGGGGTAACACGCGCGAGGAGAGAGAAGAGCATGGAAGGTTTCACAGTCATTGATGGCGTGGTGGCGTTGGTCATCATAGTTTCGGCCATTCTGGCCTATTCGCGCGGTTTCGTGCGCGAGGCGATGGCGATTGTCGGCTGGGTCGCCGCAGCCGTACTGGCCTATATCTTCGCCCCCAAGGCAGAGCCGCTGATTCGCGAAATCCCGATGGTCGGCGACTTTCTGGGCGATAGCTGTGAACTGGCGATCATCGCCGCCTTCGCCGCCGTCTTCGCGCTTTCACTGGTGATCGTGTCGATCTTTGCGCCGCTCTTCTCCTCGGCCATCCAGCGCTCGGCGCTTGGCGGGCTTGATCAGGGGCTTGGCTTCCTGTTCGGCGTCGCCCGCGGCCTGTTGCTGGTCGCCGTTGCATTCGTGGTTTACGACCGCGCGATTGCGGGCGGCACGGTGCAGATGGTCGATGACAGCCGCTCGGCCCAGATCTTCGCCGCGGCGCAGGACCGGCTGAACGATTCGATCCCCGAAGACGCGCCCGCGTGGATCGTCGCGCGGTACGAGGAACTGGTCGGCACTTGCGGCGCACCGACAGACGCCGTCGCCCCGGCTATTCCCACCCCCGAAGCGCCCGAAGCGCCAGCCGCCAATTGAGACGAACAAGCGGCCCGTGGCCGGACGCCTGGCTTGCACCGACCGCCAAATCCAGGGCCTGGACCGCACCGCGGAGCCGGTTCACGGATTGTTTCGTGATCCCAGCGTGACACCGGGCGGCTAAGGTACTACACGGGGAGCGTCTGTCCCACGACCGGATTCGGAGCCCCGCCACAGGATGCGAAAGTTGTCCTCAGTCAAGCCGTTCCTCGCCCACCCTTTCGACGATGATAAACTGAAAGAGGAATGTGGCGTTTACGGCGTCATCGGGACGAGGGATGCGGCGAATTTCGTGGCCCTCGGCCTGCACGCACTGCAACATCGCGGCCAGGAAGCTGGCGGTATCGTCAGCTACGCGCCAGAGGTCGGGTTCTCCTCTGCCCGCCGCTTCGGCTATGTCCGCGACAATTTCACCAAGGCCAGTTTGATGGAGACGCTGCCCGGCGCGCTTGCGATTGGCCATGTCCGCTATTCCACCGCCGGTTCCAAGGGCAACACCCAGATCCGCGACGTGCAGCCGTTCTTCGGCGAGTTTGCCATGGGTGGTGCCGCCATCGCCCATAACGGCAACATCACAAATGCCGAAGCGCTGCGAAAGGAACTGATCGAGCGCGGCTCGATCTTCCAGAGCCATTCCGACAGCGAATGCATCATCCACCTGATGGCGCGATCCCTGCAACGCAATATTCCCGAACGGATGAAGGATGCTCTGCGCCGGGTCGAAGGCGCGTTCTCGGTCGTTGCGATGACCCGAACCAAGCTGATCGGCGTCCGCGACCCGCTTGGCGTCCGTCCGCTGGTTCTGGGCAAGCTCGGAGAGGGGTGGGTGCTGTCTTCGGAAACCTGCGCGCTCGACATCGTTGGCGCCGAGTTCATCCGTGAAGTCGAACCCGGCGAGATGGTGGTGATTTCCGAGGCTGAAGGCCTGCAAAGTTTCCACCCGTTCGAACGCGTCAAGCCGCGATTCTGCATCTTCGAGCATGTCTATTTCTCGCGCCCCGACTCGATCCTTGGCGGCCGTTCCGTCTATGAAACCCGCCGCCAGATCGGCGTCGAACTGGCCCGCGAAGCACCGGTGGATGCCGACCTTGTTTGCCCGGTTCCCGACAGCGGCACTCCGGCCGCGATCGGCTATTCACAGGAAAGCGGCATTCCCTACGCGATGGGGATCATCCGAAACCAGTATATGGGCCGTACTTTCATCGAGCCGACCGAACAGATCCGCAATATGGGCGTGCGGCTGAAGCTGAACGTCAATCGGGCGCTGATCCGCGGCAAGCGGGTCATTCTTGTCGACGACTCGGTGGTCCGCGGCACCACCAGCCTGAAGATCAAGGAAATGATTCTGGATGCTGGCGCTGCCGAAGTGCATTTTCGCATAGCCTCGCCGCCAACGGCATGGCCGTGCTTTTACGGCGTCGACACGCCGGAACGCGAAAAGCTGCTGGCCAGCCATATGAGCGAAGACGAAATGCGCGACCATATCGGCGTCGACAGCCTGAAGTTCATTTCGCTGGACGGTCTCTACCGCGCGGTCGGGGAGTCGGGGGGCCGAGATGCCAGGACGCCGCAATATTGCGATGCCTGCTTCTCGGGTGACTATCCCGTGAAGCCGGCAGACATGATCGAAAAGGGCTTTGCCATGAAAACGGCGGCAGAGTGAGCCCGTGACCCCGCTTGATCACCGTGCCGGACCGGCACGAACCCGCCACCCCAACATCATGAAGCCCTGAAAAGTGCCTGAAAAGAAAACTAAAATCGCCCTCGTGACCGGAGCTTCCCGCGGCCTCGGCGCGGCCTTCGCCGAAGCGCTTGCCGCCGATCACCACATCGTCGCCGTCGCCCGCACGACCGGCGCCCTGGAAGAGCTTGATGACCGCATCAAGGCCAGGGACGGTCAAGCCACGCTCGCGCCGATGGACATTACGCTGGTCGAAGCGATGGCGCAGCTTTGCCGGTCGGTCTACGACCGCTGGGGCCATGTCGACACCTGGGTCCACGCGGCGATCCACGCCGCCCCGCTGGCCCCGGCCGCCCATATCGACGCCAAGGACTGGGACACGTCCGTGGCGGCCAACGTCACCGCGACCGGCAAGCTCATTCCGATGGTCGAGCCGCTTCTGGCGCTGGCCCCGGCGGGCCGCGCGCTCTTCTTCGACGATCCGCGTGCCGGTCAGAAGTTTTTCGGCAGCTACGGCGCCACCAAGGCGGCGCAGATCGCACTTGCACGCAGTTGGCAGGCAGAGGCGGCGGCCAACGGCGTGCAGGTCCATATCCTGACGCCGGCGCCGATGCCCACCGCCACCCGTGCGCGGTTCTTCCCCGGCGAGAACCGTGCAGCCCTTGCCAGCCCGCAGGCCGAGGTGACCCGGCTTCTGGCCTCGATCCAGACAGGCTGACAGCGGATTTGCGTGCGCTCGGACCGGTGAAGTTCTAAAGAAAACGGACAAGAAAGACCGACCAGTCGAATGTGAGGCAGCACTTGCCGCGGCCCGGACGGTCCCGTATTGAACAGAAAAGTCGGGCGGATCCATGCGAATACTCATCACAAATGACGACGGAATCAACGCACCCGGCTTGAAGGTGCTGACGGCCATTGCTGAAGAGATCGCGGGTGCGGATGGCGAGGTCTGGACTGTCGCGCCCGCCTTCGAGCAGTCCGGCGTCGGGCATGCGATAAGCTATACTCACCCGATGATGATAGCCGAGATGGGGCCGCGCCGGTGGGCGGCCGAAGGTTCACCCGCCGACTGCGTGCTGGCGGGCCTGTTCGATGTACTGCCGGACGGCAAACCCGACTTGGTACTGTCAGGCGTCAACCGTGGCAACAACGCCGCCGAGAACGTTCTTTATTCCGGTACCGTGGGGGGAGCGATGGAGGCCGCGCTGCATGGCATCCCCGCGATCGCGCTGAGCCAGTACATGGGCCCCGAAACCGCGAAGCTGGATGATCCGTTCGAAACCGCCCGCACCCACGGTGTGAAGACCGTGCGGACGATCATGGATCGCGGGGTCTGGACGGCGGACGACTACGGGGTTTTCTACAATGTGAACTTCCCGCCTGTGGCCTCTGATGACTGCAAGGGCATCCGGGTCGCACCACAAGGCTACCGCCGCGACATGGGCTTCGGCGTCGAACCGCACTTGTCACCGACCGGTCGCCGGTTTCTCTGGGTGACGGGGGCCCCACAACAAGAGCCGACGCTGCCGGGATCCGATGCCGCGCTCAACCTGGAAGGCTACATCTCGGTTACGCCGCTGCGCGCCGATCTGACGGCGCATGACGTGCTTGCAGAGCTGAAGGACCGGCTGGAATGACGACGATTGCCCAAGGCTGCCGCCGATGACAGAGGAAGCCGAACGCAAGATGCAGTTCCTCTACGCGCTGCGCAGCAAGGGCGTGACCGACAAGCGCGTTCTGGAGGCGATGGAGAAGATCGACCGTGGCCCCTTCGTGCGCGGCATCTTTGCCGAACGCGCCTATGAGGATATGCCGCTGCCCATTGCCTGCGGCCAGACGATCAGCCAGCCGTCCGTGGTCGGCCTGATGACCCAGGCGCTGAACGTGCAGACCCGGGACAAGGTGCTGGAGGTTGGCACCGGGTCCGGCTATCAGGCCGCCATTCTCAGCCAGTTGGCGCGGCGGGTCTACACCGTCGATCGCCACCGCCGCCTTGTAAATGCCGCTAAGGCGATCTTTGAAGAGTTGAACCTGACCAATATCACCGCTTTCACCGCCGATGGCAGCCACGGCCTGCCCGATCAAGAGCCGTTCGACAGGATCATGGTCACAGCCGCCGCCGAAGATCCCCCCGGCCCCCTATTGGCGCAACTGCGAATTGGCGGTATCATGGTGGTGCCGGTTGGCCAGTCGGATGCGGTACAAAGCCTCATTAAGGTGACACGCAGCGAAACAGGATTCGACTATGACGAACTCCGGCCGGTGCGGTTCGTGCCCCTGATCGAGGGTCTGGGCCAGGATTGAAAGGCCCGCAAGGGCGCCCAAAGGTCCGGCAACAGGGCCAGGAAAATGAGGATACGAGCCATGTCAGACAGCAACCGCACCTGCCTGCGCGCAGCTTTTCTGGGAACCGCGCTGGTGACGCTCACCGCCTGCGGGCAACCCTTCGACCTCGATTTTCGGCGCTACGGCGGCGGATTGGATACATCCGAAGCGGCACTTGCCGCGACGGCACAACGACCCCGGCCCGATGATCGCGGCGTGATCTCTTACCCCAACTACCAGGTGGCGATAGCGCAGCGCGGCGATCGGATCGGCGATGTCGCGGCTCGGGTCGGTCTGCCTGTCGAGGAGCTTGCCCGCCACAACGGCATGCCCACCGATGCGGTCTTGCGGCAGGACGAGGTCATCGCCCTGCCCCGTCGCGTCGGCGAGCCCTCGCCTGCCACCGGCGCAATCGGCACGGGGCCGATCCAGCCCGGCGGACAGGTAGACGTGACGACGCTGGCCGGGGCGGCGATCGACCGGGCAGGCCCGCAAAGCCCGATCACCCCGGCACAAGCCGCGCCCGCGCCCGCCGCCCAAGTCGGCACCGAGCCGATCCGCCACAAGGTGCTGCGCGGCGAGACCGCGTTCCAGATCGCGCGGCTTTACAATGTCTCTCCACGCTCTTTGGCCGAATGGAATGGGCTCGGGTCCGACATGATCGTCCGTGAAGGGCAATACCTGCTGATCCCGGTGGCATCGGAAGCACCGCCCGCGTCAGCCGCAGTCGCTGCGCCAGGCAGCGGATCGGCGACGCCGATCCCGCCAAGCGCCACAGCGCCCCTGCCCGGGGAAGACACGCCCGCCGCCGCGGCGCCGACGCCCCCGGCATCGCCCGATCTTGCCAAGGACAAGACCGAGGCTTCTGGGTCATCGAGGCTGATGATGCCGGTCGGCGGCAGCATCATCCGCGGCTATTCCAAGGGCAAGAACGAAGGTATCGACATTTCCGCCAGTGCCGGAACGCCGGTGAAAGCGGCGGCTGACGGTACCGTGGCTGCGATCACCCGCGACACCGATCAGGTCCCGATCGTGGTCCTGCGCCACGCTGACAACCTGCTGACGGTCTATGCAGGTGTCGAGGCTGTAACCATCGAGAAAGGCGACAGCGTCAAGCGCGGCCAGTCGATAGCCAAGATCCGCGACGCCAATCCGAGCTTCCTGCACTTCGAGGTACGCCAGGGCTTCGACAGCGTGGACCCAATGCCGTTTCTGAACTGAAAAGGCCCGGCGCCGCGGCTTCGCCTCGCCGCTGTGCCTACCGGAGTGGATTTCGAGCGGTCTCAGAAACGATCCTGGGAATTGATTCGCCGCAAAATGGGCGGGGTCCGCAGCAATGCCTGGCCTGCGGCTCAAATGCGGATGCCGCGCCGCCCTGCCAGATCAGTGAAATACTGCCAGGCCACCCGGCCGGACCGGCTGCCGCGCGTGGCTTGCCACTCGATCGCCTCGGCGCGCAGCGTCTCATCGTCGATCTGCACCCCGTGTGCATCGCAATAGCCACGGATCATCGCAAGGTATTCATCCTGCGAGCACGGGTGGAAACCAAGCCAGAGGCCGAACCTGTCGGAGAGCGAGACCTTTTCCTCGGTCGCTTCCGACGGGCTGATGGCGCTTGAGCGCTCGTTCTCGATCATGTCGCGAGGCATCAGGTGTCGGCGGTTCGATGTTGCGTAGAACACGACATTGTCCGGCCGACCCTCGATGCCTCCATCCAGAACGGCCTTCAAGGATTTGTAGTGCTGGTCGTCATGACTGAACGAGAGGTCGTCGCAAAACAGCAGGAACCGCGCGTCCGACCTCCGCAGCAGGTTCAACAGCCGCCCGATCGAAGGCAGATCCTCGCGTTGAACCTCGATGATCTTGAGTGGCAGACCCTGTCGCAAGACTTCGGCATGGATCGCCTTGACGAGCGAGGATTTGCCCATCCCGCGAGCTCCCCACAAAAGCGCATTGTTGGCGGGCAGACCGCGGGCGAATTGCCGGGTGTTTTCAAGCAGCGTATTTCGTGACCGGTCGATCCCGACCAGCAACGCCAGATCGACACGGTTGACCGCATTGACCGGCTCCAGCCGGTCAGGCTCCACATGCCAGACAAACGCGTCCGCCACTTCGAAATCCGGCGCCGGCTTCGGTGCTGGCGCCATCCGTTCAAGCGCGGCGGCAATGCGGGCCAGCACCTCGTCGCTCACAGCACCTCGTCCTCGTCATCGAGCAGCCCCTCTGCGCGCAGTTTCTCGTTGCGCTTACGCTCAACACGGCGAACCAGCATGATCGATATCTCATAAAGGCCATAGACCACCACGAACAGGATAACCTGTGTGATCACATCGGGCGGCGTGACAATCGCCGCCAGCAGCAGAATTCCGACCACCGCATACTTGCGGACCGCGCCCAATCCTTCGGACGAGACAAGACCCGCCTTGCCCATCAGGGTCAGCAGCACGGGCAATTGAAAGCAGAGACCGAAGGCAACGATGAACTTGATGGTCAGGGCCAGGTATTCCTCGGCCGAGCCCTGAAAGATCACGCTTGGCACCGGCGCGGATAAAACGCCATCGGTGGATTCAGCCTGCTCCCCCGATCCCAGTTGTTGAAAGCCCAGGAAGAAATCGAAGGCAAGCGGCGTCACGACATAGAAGGCGAACGCCGCGCCAAGGAAGAACATGAAGGGAGACGCGACCAGGAACGGCAGGAACGCGCCCTTTTCTGACTTGTAGAGTCCCGGCGCCACGAAGCGCCACATCTGGTTTGCGATGTAGGGAAAGGCCAAGGCAAAACCGCCCAGAAGCGAAATCCGGATGGCGACGAAAAAGCCCTCTTGCGCCTTGATGAAGACCAGCCCGCAATCCTGCCCGCGCTCGTTCAGAACGGTGCAAAGCGGCGCCGTAAGAAAGTTGAAGATCGGTTCGGCCATCGTGAAGGCGATCACCATGCCAACTATGAACGCCAGCACCGACTTGATCAGCCGCGAGCGCAGTTCAGCCAGGTGCTCGATCAGCGGCGCGGCGCTGTCTTCGAGGTCTTCGGTGCTCATTCTGCGGCTTTCCTGGTGGCCTTGCGCTTGGCTGGCTTCGCATCGGCCTTGGCTTTGGCCGCGGGTTTCGGCTTGGCGGCGGGCTTGGCCTTCGCCTGTTTCGCGACCTGTTCGGGCGCGTCGGCGGCTGATTTAGCAGCGGCTTCCGCGGCCAACCGTTCGCTGGCCTTCTTCGCTGTAGCCTCTCGGATCTTCTCGGCTGCCGCGGCACGTTCTTCCGTCAACGCCGTCGTTGCCGGCCCCTTGACGGACGTCGATTTTTTCATCGGATCCCATTTTTCGAACTTGCTGGCCGCTTCCTGGACCTTGTCGAGGCCCATTTTGCGGGCACTGGTCATGTCCTTGAAGTCTTTCGCCATATCTCCGACGCCGCTTTCCTTGGCGGCGTCATCCATCGCCCGCGAAAACTCCCGCGCCATGTTGCGCGCCTTGGCAGTGAACCGCCCCAGCGTATGAAACATGACTGGCAAATCCTTGGGGCCCACCACGATGAGCGCCACGATGCCGATCAGTAAAAGTTCGGTCCAGCCGATGTCGAACATGTTCGGTCAGCCCCTAAGCGACAGGCGCTAGGCCTTGTCCTTTTCGGTTTCCTTTTCGGGGGTCACGTCGCGGGCATTTTCCACACCCTCTTCGATCTCTTTCTTGCCGTCATCGATGCCGCGTTTGAACGAGGTTATGCCCTTGCCGACCTCGCCCATCAGCGACGAGATTTTACCGCGTCCAAACAGCACGAGGACGACGATGGCGATCAGCAGCAGGCCGGGCAGGCCGATATTGTTTAGCATGGGTCTTCTCCCTAAGGCGGGCGGTGGTCGGCCGCCCTTATTGCATAGTGTTATCTATTGGCTCGGCGCGGGTTCGAAAAGGACCAATGAAAGCGCCACACGCAATTTTGCGGCAATTGCACAGGATTGGAGCGGGCGAAAATGGCGCGCGATGCCAACTGACAGGTTTTTGTCAGTTGTTATAATGCAGCTACAGCGAATCATCACGGATGCGGGGCCATGCGACGAAAGGATCGATTGATCGCTCTGATCGGCGCATTGCGCGACGGTCAGACCCATCGCGCCGAGGATCTGGCGGCGCACTTTGACGTCGCGCAGCGCACGATCTACCGAGACATGGACATTTTGTTGGCCTCTGGTGTGCCGGTCGAGGGCGTGCGGGGCATCGGTTACCGCATGACCGAACCGGTTACACTGCCGCCGCTGAACCTTACGATGGCAGAGCTGGAAGCCCTGCATCTGGGCATCGCGGTGATGACCGAAGCGGCCGATCCGGCCCTGCAGGGCGCTGCCCGCAGCCTTGCGGGCAAGGTCGATGCGGCCCTGCCCGAAGACCGGGTTGCGCCATCCGCCGCCTGGGGCCTGGCGGTGTTTCCGTTTGCCGATACCGCCGCCGGTATCCGCAACATCCCGGCGATCCGCCAGGCCGTTAGGACACGGCGCAAGCTGCGGATCCGGTATTTCGACAATGTCGGCCGGGAAGCGGACCATGTGATCCGCCCGCTTAAGCTGGAATACTGGGGTCGCGTCTGGACCTGCACCGCGTGGTGCGAGCAACAAAAGGGTTTTCGGACCTTTCGGGTCGATCAAATCAGCGCACTCACTGAGCTTTCGTTGCACTTCGATCTAGAGAGGTCAAAGCCCTGACGGGCCGCCCCTCAAGATCGCCCTTCAGTCCTTGCTTTTGAACACAAAACACCGCTCGCGCCGTATCATCAACCACAGCGGCGTACCCGGTGCTGGCAGGAAGACAGACGGCACCGTCGCGGTCAGCAATGACCCGTCATAATCCATCCGGAACTCGACAAGGCTCTCTCGGCCAATGAAACGCGCGCGTTCCACGATGCCGCGCGCAGGGGCGCCGTCGATCGCTGTCGGATTCGGCCCCTTGCCGCCTCGGTCGAAGTCGATCCGCAGATGCTGCGGACGTATCACGATATCGATCTTTCCCCCATCCGGATGTCCCGGTGCCAGAAACTCGCCGAAAGCGGTGCTGACCAGAGCACCTTCAACTGTTCCTTGTATAACGTTGATATCACTAAAAAATGCGGCGCAGGCCTTGTCGACCGGCCAGTTATAGATGTTATAAGGGGCACCCTGCTGCACGATGCGCCCGTCGCGCATCAAGGCGATCTCGTCTGCCATGCGCATGGCTTCGTCGGGCTCGTGGGTGACCAGCAGGACAGCGGTCCCTTCGTCCTTCAGAACGGCAAGTGTGGTGTCGCGGATTTCGTCCTTCAGCCGCTCATCCAGGCCGGAGAACGGCTCGTCCATCAACATGATCTTGGGTCGCGGCGCCAATGCGCGAACCAGCGCCACCCGCTGTTGCTCACCCCCCGACAACTGGTGCGGATAAACGTCCATCGCGCGTCCCAGATCCACCCGCGCCAGCAATTCGGCAGCCCGCGCGCGTTGCTCGGCCTTTGGGCCGGTCAGACCGAACGCGACATTCTCGGCACCGGTCAGATGCGGGAAAAGTGCAAAATCCTGAAACATCAGCCCGATCGACCGCGCTTCCGGCGGCGTGTCGGTCACCGCGTCGGAAATCATCCGGCCACTGACCAGAACCTCGCCTTCATCCTGCCGGTCAACCCCGGCAATGATCCGCAAGGTCGTCGATTTTCCACAACCCGACGGCCCCAGCAGGCATGTCACCTGCCCTGGCAAGACCTTCAGCGACACATCATCAACAACCGCCCGGCCGTCGAACCGCCGCGTGACATGTCGCACTTCCAACAGTGGGGTCTGCTCGCCCAAGCCTGCCTCGATCTCTAATCCGATGAAAACCATCGGACTTTCGCGGGATAGCAGCCCGCCCGGACAGGGGCAAGCGCTTCGCGCTGGCGGATGCTGCAGCCTGCGGATGCTGTCCTGCGTTCCTTGACCGGGATCAAATTGAACGCCAGCATTCTGATGCATGATCAGCAGGCTACGACAGCAGGAGAGCCCCGGTGAAAGAGATGCTTTGCGCCACCGACTTGTCACCGCGTTCCGACCGCGCCATTCGCCGTGCCTTTCGGCTGGCGAGCCGGCAGGATGCGAAACTCACGATCCTGAACGTTGTCGACAGCGAACTGCCCGTCGGCATGGCCGAGGCTTTGCGCGCAGACGCAGAAACCCGGCTGGAACGCTATGCGGCTGATCTGGCGATACAATTTCCGTGCTCCTACGAAGTGCAGGCGGTGCTTGGCGATCCCGCAACCGATCTGGCCGCGATTGCGCGGGAAGCCGACGTCGATCTGATCATCCTCGGGTTGCATCGGCACCGCCGCATTCTTGACCGTTTAAGCAGCACGACGATGGAACGGCTCGTCCGCGCCACTCATCTACCGGTTCTGCTTGTGCGTGATCCAGCAGATCATGACTATCGGATCGTGCTTGCACCGGTCGATTTTTCCCCCGCGGCCACGGCGGCACTGCATCAGGCCCGCGCCTTGTCACCCCAGGCGCAAATCGTTGCGTTCTACGTCTTGCATGTCCCGTTTGCCCATTTCGCACACACGGATCAGGGCGGACCTGCTGAAGACGCCAATCTGCGCGAGGCAACCGCTGAGATGGAGGCTTGGGCGACAAAGGGCGGGTTGCCGGCAGAGATCGAACGCCCCGAGATCATCGAAGGCGGGTTGAGGGAGATTCTCCTGCAGCAACTGCGCTGCATGAAACCCGATCTTGTGGCTATCGGCGCGCATGCGCGCAGCGGGTTCGCGCCGTTCATCCTGGGCAATTTCGCCGCCAGCCTGGTGCGCGACCCGCCCTGCGATCTGTTGGTGACGCGCCCGCCGAAAGCCGATGGCCCTACATCGTCGAGTTGATCGCGCCGCCATCCAGCAGGATGTTCTGGCCGACGATAAACCCGGCATGCTGCGAGCAGAGGAAAGCACAGGTCGCGCCGAATTCCTCGGCGGTGCCATAGCGGCGCGCGGGAATGGTGGCCGCGCGCCGCTGGCGTGCTTCCTCAACCGATATGCCCTCGGCCTTGGCCACGCCTGCGTCGAGCGAATCCGCACGATCCGTTGCGTGGATACCCGGTTGCATGTTGTTGATCGTCACGCCAGAGGGCGCCACCTGCCGCGAGGTGCCGCCAACGAACCCGGTCAGCCCGGCGCGGGCCGAATTCGACAGACCCAGTTGCGGAATCGGCGCCTTGACCGACTGGCTGGTGATGTTCACAACCCTGCCCCAGCCGCGATCCATCATGCCGGGCAGAACGGCCTGCATCATCGCGATCGGCGTCAGCATGTTGGCATCAAGCGCTCGAATGAAATCTTCGCGGCTCCAATCCGTCCACATGCCCGGCGGAGGGCCACCGGCGTTGTTCACAAGGATATCGGCGCTGCCGGCAGCCTTCAATACCGCCGCGCGGCCTTCCGCTTGGGTGATGTCGGCGGCGACGGCGGAGACGGTCACGCCGAACTCCTCGCGAATCGACTGCGCCGCTGCTTCCAGCGCCTCGATGCCGCGCGCATTAATCACCAGATCGACGCCCGCCTCGGCCAGCGCCCGCGCACAGCCCAGCCCCAATCCCTTGGAAGAGGCGCAGACGATGGCACGCTTGCCAGAAATTCCCAGATCCATTTTGGTCTCTCCCCGTTGTTTAGCGCGAACCATGGCCCAGCCAACCGCCGGTCGCAATGCAAAGCTGCAACACGGGATCACGAAACATGTCAGAATTCTGCGCGATTCGACGGGAAATACACGCGCAGATTGACCCGTGCGACGACCGGCTCTATCGTTCGTCAATCCGCCCAACCTATGCCACACCTATCGGCGAAGCGGCGCGTAGAATTGGCGGCCGGTGACTAATATGAGTGCTGATCGAAATAGCGCAATGCTGGCTTTGCCAGTGTACCGGACCGATTGGTTTGTTGTCACCAGCGGCGCCAATCTTGGCGATTCGCTGTCCGATGAAGATGGATTGAACCTCACCGATGTGTATCGGCTGCATCCCGACGCAAAACGCCAACGGCTTGCGATTTCCGGTGATGGTCAGGCGGAACTTTTCGAGGTTGGCAAGAATAGTGAAGTCGGGCGCGAAGGCGCTGTGCTGCATCTAGACTGCTGCGCCACGTTCATGTGTTTCGATGGCTCGACCATCGAAGTGCTGATCATCGTCGAGATAGAAGATGGCATGATCGACGCGACCTACATGATGCCTCTAGCAACGATCCGGAAGAACACCGATTACATGCTCGTCGCGATCGACCGGAACCGGGCGGTCACCCAATTCGCCAGTTTGGGCTGCGTCTCGTTCGTGCGCGGAACCCACATCGCGCTGGCGGACGGGCGGCAGATTCCGATCGAGGACCTGCGGCCCGGCGATCGGGTCCTGACGCGGGCACACGGCCCGCAGCCGATCCGCTGGGTGGGCCAGCAGACGGTTCGGGCCACCGGTGCGTTTGCGCCGATTCGTATCGCCAAGGGCGTGCTCAACAATCACGGCCCACTGACGCTGGCACCGACCCATCGCCTGTTCGTCTACCAGCGTCACGATCGCCTTGGCACCGGTCGGGCCGAAGTGATGATCCGCGCCGGCCAGTTGGTAAACGATGTGACCGTCACGAAATCCGAAGGCGGTTTCGTCGACTATTTCCAGCTGCTCTTCGACCAGCATGAGATCATCTATGCTGAGGGGATTGCGGCCGAAAGCCTATTCGCGGCACCGCACGTACAGAGTTCTCTGCCAAAGGACTTGCAACTTCGGCTGCGCTCCGAAGCGAACGGCGTGGACGCCGCCAGCGCGCTGGAATTGCCCAATGTCGAGCTTGACCAGTCCGGCATCGCCGAGGAAGCTCGCCGCGCTTCGCGAAGTTAGCCCGCTGGTCCGAGATGATGGGCCTGACATTGCCCGATTGCGGGCCATGGCTGTCCGAGGTAAACGGCACGCATCATGCTGGACCGCACCTCGAACATCCCCGACCTGCCCGCCGAGATTGCCCGGCGGCGCACCTTTGCCATAATCAGCCATCCGGATGCCGGCAAGACCACGCTGACCGAGAAGTTCCTGCTCTACGGTGGCGCGATCCAGATGGCCGGACAGGTGCGCGCCAAGGGCGAGGCGCGGCGCACCCGGTCAGACTTCATGCAAATGGAAAAGGATCGCGGGATCTCGGTTTCGGCCTCGGCGATGTCGTTCGACTTCGCGGGCTACCGGTTCAATCTGGTGGATACGCCCGGCCACTCGGACTTCTCCGAGGACACCTATCGAACGCTCACGGCTGTCGATGCCGCGGTGATGGTGATCGACGGAGCCAAGGGAGTGGAAAGCCAGACCCGCAAGCTTTTCGAAGTGTGCCGCCTGCGAGATCTGCCAATCCTGACGTTCTGCAATAAGATGGACCGGGAAAGCCGCGACACGTTCGAGATCATCGACGAGATCCAGGAAAATCTTGCCATCGACGTCACGCCGGCCTCTTGGCCGATCGGCGTGGGGCGAGAGTTCATCGGCTGCTTCGACATGCTGCACAACCGGCTGGAACTGATGGACCGCGCCGACCGCAACCGGGTCGCCGAAAGCATCAGGATCGAAGGACTGGACGATCCAAAGCTTGCCGACCATGTGCCCTCGGCGCTGCTCGACAAGCTGCGCGAAGAGGTCGAGATGGCGCGCGAACTGTTACCCGCCTTCGACCGCCAGTCCTTTCTGGATGGCACGATGACGCCGATCTGGTTCGGTTCAGCGATCAATTCCTTTGGTGTCAAGGAGTTGATGGACGGCATTGGAGATTTTGGCCCGGTCCCGCAGCCGCAGTCTGCCGAACCCCGTCAGATCGGGCCGGACGAAAAGACGGTCGCGGGATTCGTCTTCAAGGTTCAGGCCAACATGGATCCCAAACACCGCGACCGGGTCGCATTCGTCCGACTTGCCTCGGGCCATTTCGAACGCGGGATGAAGTTGCATCACGTCAGGTCGAAAAAATCGATGTCGATCACCAACCCGGTGCTGTTTCTTGCCGCCGACCGTGAACTGGCCGAAGAAGCCTGGGCCGGGGACATCATCGGCATTCCCAACCACGGGCAGCTTCGCATTGGCGACACGCTGACCGAGGGCGAGGAACTGCGCGTTACCGGCATCCCGTCTTTCGCGCCGGAGCTGCTGCGATCGGTCCGCGCGCTCGATCCGATGAAGGCCAAGCATCTGGAAAAGGCGCTGACGCAGTTTGCCGAGGAAGGCGCGGCCAAGGTTTTCAAGCCGATGATCGGCTCTGGATTCGTTGTGGGTGTCGTGGGCGCGCTGCAGTTCGAGGTGCTCGCCAGTCGGATTGAACTGGAATACGGCTTGCCGGTGCGGTTCGAGCAATCGCAATTCACCTCTGCACGCTGGATTGCCGGGCCGAAGGCGGCAGTCGATAAATTCGTCAGCCTAAACAAGGGCCATGTTGCCTATGATACTGATGGCCACCTTGTTTATCTGACGCGCCTGCAATGGGATATCGACCGGATCGAACGCGACCATCCGGAACTGAAACTGACGGCGACGAAAGAGATGATGGTCTGACGCCGCTGGTGTCAAGACGCCAACTTGGCATCCATGGTGATTTCAGCGTTCAACAGCCTTGAGATCGGACAGTTTTCCTTGGCTGCCTTTGCGGCCTTCTGAAACGTCTCGTCGTCCGCGCCGGGGATCTTGGCGGTCATGCTAAGATGGGATTTCGTCACGGTGAATCCGACGTCCTTCTGTTCCAGCGACACAGTGGCTGTGGTCGAGATATCGTCGGCGGTCAGACCATGTTCGGCAAGCACGCCAGAGAGAGCCATCGAGAAACAACTGGCATGGGCGGCGGCAATCAGTTCTTCCGGATTGGTGCCTTTCTTCCCTTCGAAACGGGTTTGAAACCCATAGGGCTGTTCGTTCAGCACCCCGGTTTCGGTCGAGACCATGCCCTTGCCTTCTTTCAACGTGCCTTTCCAGACAGCAGAACCCTTTTTCTTTATCATCGTCTCGTCCTTTCGTTTGCATGTGCCAAATGAACACACCACTCTTGGGTATGGTTCCACCCTTAAGGGTCGATTTCAACAGAGTTGGAAACAATCTTCGGAATCATGTAATATTGACTAACTCGTTGACGAGTCACGTTGACCGCGGGCTGCAATTGGAGTAGTCCCGCAGCAATCTGGGGCACTTTTGAACGAGTTGGCTATACGGGCCAAGCCTCATCAGACGTTACGGGCGACATCTGTCCGTAAGAACACGGACATGAATGACAAAATTCTCTGACCTGAATCTGGACCCGAGGGTCCTTCAAGCCGTTATCGACACAGGCTACGAAACGCCGACACCGATCCAGGCGGGCGCCATACCAGCTGCGCTTCAAGGGCGCGACGTGCTGGGCATCGCCCAGACCGGAACCGGCAAGACTGCGGGCTTCGTGCTGCCGATGATCACGCTGCTGGCAAAAGGCCGGGCTCGGGCGCGGATGCCGCGCAGTCTGGTGCTGTGCCCGACGCGGGAACTGGCCGCGCAAGTGGCTGAAAATTTTGATACTTATACCAAGCACCTGAAACTGACCAAGGCGTTGCTGATCGGTGGCGTCTCGTTCAAGGAGCAGGACATGCTGATCGACCGCGGCGTCGATGTGCTGATTGCGACTCCGGGCCGACTGCTGGACCATTTCGAGCGCGGCAAGTTGTTGCTTACCGGCGTGCAGATCATGGTCGTGGATGAAGCCGACCGGATGCTGGATATGGGCTTCATCCCCGATATCGAACGGATTTTCAGCCTTACCCCGTTTACTCGGCAGACGCTGTTCTTCAGTGCCACGATGGCTCCGGAGATTGAGCGAATCACCAACACATTCCTGTCCAATCCCGCCAAGATCGAAGTGGCCCGACAGGCCACGGCATCCGAGACGATCACCCAGGTCGTGGTCCCGTTCAAGGGCAGCCGAAAAGACCGGCAACCGACCGAAAAGCGCGATCTGCTGCGCAGACTGATCGATGCCGAAGGCGACAAATGTACTAATGCAATCGTCTTCTGCAACCGCAAGACGGATGTGGATGTCGTTGCAAAGTCCCTTAAAAAGCATGGTTATGATGCCGCTCCGATCCATGGTGATCTGGACCAGTCACAGCGCACCCGCACACTCGATGGGTTCCGTGAGGGGGCGTTGCGCTTCCTTGTCGCCTCGGACGTGGCGGCGCGGGGGCTGGACGTACCCGCCGTCAGCCATGTGTTCAATTTCGACGTTCCAAGCCACCCGGAGGATTACATCCACCGGATCGGGCGGACCGGCCGTGCAGGTCGCGACGGCAAGGCGATCATGATCTGCGTGCCGCAGGACGAAAAGAACCTTGCCGCTATCGAACGGTTGATCGAGAAGGAAATTCCGCGCGCGGAGAATTCCGAAAGATCCACCGTTCATGACGAAATCACCAGTTCAGAGGACGAGGTGAAACCACGCCGAGAGCGTCAGCCGAGAAGCCGGAAATCCAGGGATCGGGACGAGAAGTCCGACACTGTGGCCCCCGCCCCTGTGGCAGAGGTTTCCGAGTCCGTGCAGCAGGACGCTGTCGCCGAGAAATCGCGACAGGACGACCGCCAGCATCGCGACCAGCAGCAGCGCAGTGACCGGCCACGCGACAACCGCAATCGCGACAGAAGCCGGGATGGCGGACGCGACAAGGTGGTGGGCATGGGCGACCATATGCCAAGCTTTATCGCACTGAGTTTCGACGATCGGCGCGCAAGCTGAAAGGCTTGCGCGATCCTTGGTCGTTCAGAACTCGGCAAAGCCTCAACAGAGTATAAATGGCGGTCCATCAATATCTTGAAGGCTCGATCCGACTCGATCGGGCTATATCCCGCCGCTAACCCTGCAGCCGGCTGACCACGACAGTGACTTCCGGCTTCTTGCCGATCTCGTCGTTGGCGGTGTTGCGCACGATGCGGCGGATCTCGTCCCCCAGCTTGTCGTCGTCAGCCAGCGTCTTGCGGCCGGCACGCATCAGGAACTGGGTCACGTCCTCTTCCAACACCTCGACCAGCGCGGCGCGCGAACGACCGGTTTCGGGCAGGCCCATGATCTCGCACCATGCCTCGCCCAAGGGCTGATCGTCCTCGACAATCAGCGTCACGAGGACATGGCCATTCAATGCCATGCGAATGCGGTCGCGCACCACTCCGTCCATCGCGCCGATCAGCACCGCGCCGTCAAGGTAGGTGCGGCCGGTGTCGACGTGATCGACGACCTTCGGGGTCTTGCCGGAAATATCGACCATCGTGCCGTTCGGGGCCAGTACGCCCGAAAGGCCGGTTTCGGCAGCCAATTTGACATGTTCGCGCAGGTGGCGGTGTTCGCCGTGCATCGGGATCAGGAAATCGGGGGCGATGATGCGGTGCATCTCGGCAAGATCCGGACGGTTGGCATGGCCCGACACGTGATAAAGGCCAGAACTGTCATCGACGACGTCAACACCCATTTCCGAGAACGCGTTGACGATGCGCCCAACGCTGCGTTCATTGCCTGGAATGGTCTTTGACGAGAACAGGAACATGTCGCCCTCTTTCAGCGTCAGCCCGAGGTACTTGCCGCGGCTGAGTTGCGCCGAAGCGGCGCGGCGTTCGCCCTGGCTTCCGGTGACGATCAGCATCAGGCTGTCGCGGGGAACCGACAGTGCGTCTTCGGGGCTAACGGTGGCGGGGAAATCCTGCAGGATGCCGGTTTCGACGCCCGCGGTGATCATCCGTCGCATCGCCCGGCCCAGCAGCACGACCGAGCGGCCGGCATTCTTGCCTGCAACCGCCAAGGTCTTCACCCGCGCTATGTTCGAGGCAAAGGTTGTGGCGGCAACAAGGCCCTTGGCACCGGCGACAAGCTCGGTAATCGGTTCGGGCAGCGTCGATTCGGACCGGCCCGGCAGCGGCGAGAAAACATTGGTGGAATCGCAGACCAGCGCCTTGACGCCGTTCGCAGCGATGTCGGCCCAGAGCTCTGGATTCCAAGCTTCGCCGACGCCGGGATTGTTGTCGAGCTTGAAATCGCCGGTATGGACGATCCGGCCCGCCGGTGTGTCGATAACCAGCGCCGAGCTTTCCGGGATCGAATGAGATATTGGCGCGAAGCCGACGTTGAACGGTCCGGCCTTGATCATTTCGGGCCAGGCCGACGCGGTCTTGATCATCAACTCGTCGTGGCCGTGTTCCTCGAATTTCAGCCGCGCCATATGGGCAGTGAAGGCCCGTGCGTAAATCGGGGCCTTTAAGTGGCCCCAGAGATGCCCGACAGCGCCAACGTGATCCTCGTGCGCATGGCTGATGAAGATCGCGTCGAGCCGGTCGCGCCGCTTCTCGATCCACTCGATGTCGGGCAGGATCAAGTCGACGCCGGGCGTGGTGTCCATGTCCGGAAAGGTCAGGCCGAGATCGACCATGATGAACCGTTCTTTCCCCTCGGGCCCATAGCCGTAAAGGTAGCAGTTCATCCCGATCTCGCCGGCGCCGCCGAGCGGAAGGTAAATCAGGCGGTTCTTGCTCAATGCCTCATCCTTAATTGCCTTGGTCCTTGTTGTATTTGTGGATCACGGTCAGGCCGTGCATTGTCAGATCGTCCTCGATCAGGTCAAACAGGCCGTTACCCTGGGCAAATAACGGTGCCAGACCGCCGGTGCCGATGATCTTCATCGGTTTTCCGTATTCGTCCTTGATCTGGGCCGAGATGCCTTTGACAAGGCCGATATAGCCCCAGAACACACCTGACTGCATACATGCAACCGTATTCGTGCCGATCACCTTGTCGGGTTTCGTGACATCGACATGCGGCAGCGCGGCAGCGGCCTGGTGCAGCGCCTCCAGGCTGAGGTTGACGCCGGGGGCGATCACGCCACCGACATAGGCGCCGTCATGGGCTGTCACGTCAAACGTGGTGGCGGTGCCGTAATCGACGACGATCAGGTCGCCACCATGGCGGTCGAAGGCGCCGGTAGTGTTCACGATCCGGTCCGGGCCGACAGTGGTGCCGGGATCGACGCGCGGGGCGAAAGGCAACAGGCATTCGGGCTTGCCGACGACATAGGGACGGCAGTTGAAATAGCGGTCGCACAGGACTCGCAGGTTGAATACGACGCGCGGCACGGTCGAGGAGATGATGACCTCGGTAATTTTCACGTCGATATGCTGCGCCTTCATCAGCGTCGTCAGCCAGACGAAATACTGGTCTGCGGTGCGCTGGTGTTCGGTCGAGGTGCGCCAGGTGGCGAGAAACCTCGTGTCATTCCAGATGGAAAATACCGTATTGGTGTTTCCGGTATCGATACAGAGGAGCATGGCACTGTCGCTTTTTTCGGGATACCGGGGACGCTAGAGGAATACCTCGGCAGCGGGGATGGTGTGGCGGCCTTCGGCATTGGTCAGGATCAGGTTTCCGGCCTCGTCCACGGTTTCAAAGGTGCCGACGAGTTCGGTCTTGCCGGTGCGGGCGGTGATCAGGTCGCCCAGCTTGGCGGCGTGTGACAACCACGCGGCGCGGATCGGCGCGAAACCGTGGGTGTTGAACTGGTTTTCCCAATAGGCGTAGGCAGGGGCGAGAAATTCAAGAAAGTTCTCCGGCCCGATAGTGCCACCCATTACATCCGCAAGCGCGACCGGTGGCACGGCCCCCGGTTCGAGCGTGTCCGGATCGGGAGCGCTGGCAAGGTTGACGCCGATGCCGATGGCCAGGTGCTTGATGGTACTCCCCGATCCTTCGCTTTCCAGCAGGATGCCCGCAACCTTGCCGCCGTCCAGAAGCACGTCGTTGGGCCATTTCAGCTCCAGCCCGTCGAAGCGGCCGAGGATAGCGACCAGCGTGTCGAAGAGTGCCAACGCCGCGACGAAGGACCGCAGCGCCACCTGATCGGCAGGCTCTGTCGGGCGCATCACCAGGGTGGCGGCGAAATTGCCGTGCGGGCTGACCCAGCTGCGGCCGCGGCGGCCGCGGCCATCGGTCTGGCGGCGCGCCACGATCCATTCGGGATGGTCGAGAAACGGGGCTAGCCGCAAGCCTTCGGCATTGGTGCTGTCGACCTCCAGAAGAATGCGGCGGCCGACGCCTTGCGGCCACAGCCCTTCGCCGCCATCTACGCGCCAGTTACTTGACAAGGGCATCTGCTGCCGTTGCCGCCAGCGCCTCTATCCCGAAAAGGTTGATCACACCGACGACCATGATCGCGGCCGAAACCATCAGCATGGCCCAAGCAATCGGGGCCATCTGGCCATCGATCCCGTTGCCCTCTTCGCCGAAATACATGTAGAAGACGATCCGAAGGTAATAAAACGCGCCGATGACCGAGGCGACGACGCCCGCCACGGCAAGCCAGGCCATGTTGGCGTCAACGGCGGCTTTCAGGACGTAGAACTTGCCGAAGAAGCCCACGAGCGGCGGCACACCGGCCAGGCTGAACAGAAGCACCAGCATCGCCAGCGCCTTGAGAGGCTCATGTTTGGACAGCTGGTTGAGGCTTTCGATATCGGTGACCGGGGCGCCGTCACGCTCCATCGACAGGATGAAGGCGAAGGTCCCGATATTCATCGTCACATAGATCGCCATGTAGATCAGCATCGCCTGAACGCCGCCCGCCGTGCCTGCCGCCAGCCCCATCAGCGCGAACCCCATATGAGCGATCGAGGAATAGGCCATCAGCCGCTTGATGTTGCGCTGGCCGATCGCGGCGAAAGCACCAAGAAACATCGAGGCGACCGAGAGAAGCGCGATAACCTGGCCCCAGTCGCCGGTCACGCCGCCGAAGGCGTCAAAGAGAAGCCGCGCGAAAAGGCCCATCGCGGCGACCTTGGGGGCGGTGGCGAAGAACGCGGTGACAGGCGTAGGCGAGCCTTCGTAAACATCGGGCGTCCACATGTGGAACGGCACCGCCGAAACCTTGAAGGCGAGGCCGGTGATCAGGAAGACGAGGCCAAACAGCAGGCCGAGAGATATCTCGCCCGCGTTCGCGGTCTGGATGATGCCCGAGAACAGCGTGGTGCCTGAATAGCCATAGACCAACGACGCGCCGTAAAGCAGCATGCCCGAAGAAAGCGCGCCGAGAACGAAGTATTTCAGCCCGGCCTCGGTCGATTTGACAGAGTCGCGGCGCAGGGCGGCGACGACATAGAGCGCCAGCGATTGCAGTTCCAACCCCATGTAAAGCGCCATCAAATCCCCTGCCGAGACCATGATCATCATGCCCACGGTCGCCAGCGCCACCAGAAGCGGATATTCGAAGCGCAGCAGGTCGCGCTTGGCAAGGTAACTCTCGCTCATCAAGAGGACCGCGGCGCCGGACAGCAGGATCGTTACCTTGGCAAAGCGGCTGAACGCGTCGTTGACGATCATGCCGCCAAAGCCGGTCTGCACGCCAGCACCGTTGACGCCGATCCAAAGTGCGATCGCGACCATGATCGCCGAGGTGATCCAAACCAGTATCGGCGCGGTCTTGTCCTTGCCGCCATACGCGCCATAGAGCAGCGCCGCCATCGAGAAGACAGCCAGCACGACCTCTGGCAGGACGGTGTTGAAATCGGCCTCGGTCATCTTCGTCGTTCCTTAGTTCGATGCGACTGCGGCAACCTGATCGACAGGCAGCGCGGCGTTGTAATCAGTGATCAGCGCGGTGACACTCGGGCCGATGATATCGGTCACAAGCGCCGGGTAGATGCCGAGCAGGATGGTCATGACGACCAGCGGCGCGAAGATCGCACGTTCGCGGCCGGTCATGTCGGAGATCGACTTCAGGCTTTCCTTGATGAGATCGCCCAGCACCACTCTGCGATAGAGCCAGAGCGCGTAAGCGGCACTGAGGATCACGCCGCTGGTGGCGAAAAGCGCAACCCAGGTATTGGCTTGGAAGATACCCAGAAGCGTCAGAAATTCACCAATGAAGCCTGACGTACCCGGCAGGCCGACATTTGCCATGGTGAACAGCATGAAGATCAGCGCATAGGCCGGCATCCGATTCACCAGTCCGCCGTAGGCGTCGATGTCGCGGGTATGCATCCTGTCGTAGATCACGCCGACGCACAGAAACAGCGCGCCAGAGATGAAGCCGTGGCTGAGCATCTGGAAGATCGCGCCGTCGATACCCTGCTGGTTCGCCGCGAAGATGCCAGCGGTGACATAGCCCATATGCGCCACGGACGAATATGCAATCAGCTTCTTCATGTCCTTCTGCGCCAGCGCCACGAGGCTGGTATAGACAATGGCGATGGCCGAAAGCCACAGCACCAACGGCGCCCAGATATCCGAGGCAACCGGGAACATCGGCAGCGAGAAGCGCAGAAAGCCGTAGCCGCCCATCTTTAGCAGGATAGCGGCCAGCACGACCGAACCCGCCGTGGGGGCCTGAACGTGCGCATCCGGCAGCCAGGTATGGACTGGCCACATCGGCATTTTCACCGCGAACGAGGCGAAGAAGGCCAGGAACAGAAGCGTCTGGACTCCGCCGACGATCTGGAAGCCCATGACCGGGAAGGTTTCCGACGCGAACGTGTGCGCCAACAGCGTCGGGATATCGGTGGAGCCGGCGTTGACGAACATCGCGATCATCGCCACCAGCATCAGCACCGAACCAAGGAAAGTGTAGAGGAAGAACTTGAACGCGGCGTAGATCCGGTCCTTGCCGCCCCAGATCCCGATGATCAGGAACATCGGAATGAGGCCCCCCTCGAAGAAAAGGTAGAAGAGCACGAGATCAAGCGCCATGAAGACACCGAGCATCAGCGTTTCCAGCATCAGGAACGCGATCATGTATTCCTTGACGCGGGTTTCCACGTTCCAGCATGCCGCGATGGTGATTGGCATCAGGAAGGTCGTCAGCATCACGAAGAGCACGCTGATGCCGTCGACACCCATCTTGTATTTCAGGCCGATCAGCCAGTCGCGTTCCTCGACGAACTGGAAATCGGTATTCGACGGCTCGAAGCCGAACAGGACGAAGAGCGAGACGAGGAATGTCGCCGTGGTCGCGATCAGAGCCAGCCATTTTGCGTTGGCCTGCGCCGCCGGATCGTCTCCACGCAAGAAGAACCCCAGAATGAGGGCGGCCACCATCGGCATGAAGGTGATGATCGAAAGAAGGTTGTCCATCAGTTGGCTCCTCCGCCGAGCACCATCCAGGTGATCAGGATGAGGATCCCCAGCACCATCGCGAAGGCATAGTGGAACAGGTAGCCGGATTGCGCGCGGCCCGCGAGCCGGGTGAAGAACGGCACGATGCCAAGCGCGACGCCATTGAGAAAGCCGTCAATCGTGCCGCCATCGCCGCGCTTCCACAGGAAATGGCCCAGGCGCTTTGTGGGGCGGACGAAAATCGCGTCGTAGATCTCGTCGAAATACCACTTGTTGAGCAAGAATTCGTACAGTGGACGCTGTTGAGCGGCCAACTTGCCGGGCAACTCCGGGCGGCGGATGTAGAACATCCACGCCGTGAAGAGGCCGATCAGCATCGCCACGAAAGGCGAGACCTTGACCCAGGTCGGGGCATGGTGGGCGTCGTCCATGACGTGATTGTCCGGCGCCATGAAGATCGCACCTTCGGGGGCAAGTCCCGTGGCATGGGTGTCGACGGCCGCGGCGGCATCCGCGCCGTCTTCGGCCTCTGCCATCGCCGGGCCATCGGCGACGGCGGCTCCGGTCGCGGCGCCTTCCGCGGCATCTTCACCCGCTTCAGCCTCGGCATGTGTCGGGATGCCGAAGAAGCGGTTGACCTCTTCATGATCGCCGAAGAACGAACTGTACCAGACCATGCCGGAGAAGACCGCGCCAACCGCCAGAACGCCAAGCGGCACCAGCATTGTCCAGGGACTTTCATGGGCATGCTCATGGGCGTGCTTATCGCCGCGTGGTTTTCCAAAGAAGGTCATGAACATTAGCCGCCAGGAATAGAAGCTGGTGAAGAGCGCGGCCACGACCAGAAGCCAGAAGGCATAGTCGACCCCCGAGGCATAGGCGCTTTCTATCACCGCGTCTTTCGACAGGAAGCCGGCAAAGCCTATATGGGTCAATGGGATGCCGACGCCGGTAATCGCCAGCGTGCCGATCATCATCGCCCAGAAGGTGTAGGGCACCTTCTTGCGCAGCCCGCCATAGTTCCGCATGTCCTGTTCGTGGTGCATCGCGGTGATCACGGACCCCGCGCCGAGAAACAGCATCGCCTTGAAGAAGGCGTGAGTGAAAAGGTGGAACATCGCGACGCCGTAGACGCCGGCGCCCGCTGCCACGAACATGTAGCCAAGCTGCGAACAGGTCGAATAGGCGATGACGCGCTTGATGTCGTTCTGCACGAGACCGACCGTGGCGGCGAAGAACGCCGTCGACGCGCCGATATAGATCACGAACATCTTGGCCTCTGGCGCATATTCGAACAGCGGCGACATCCGGCAGACGAGGAACACGCCCGCCGTCACCATCGTCGCGGCATGGATCAGCGCGGAGACAGGCGTCGGGCCTTCCATTGCGTCCGGCAGCCAGGTGTGCAGGAACAATTGTGCCGACTTGCCCATTGCGCCGATGAACAGCAGGAAGGCCAGAAGGTTGGCCGCATTCCACTCGGTCCAGAGGAAGTGAAGCTGGGTTTCCGCCAGTTCCGGTGCGGCGGCAAAGATGTCGTCCATCTTTACGCTGTCGACCAGCAAGAAGAGGCCCATGATGCCAAGTGCAAAGCCGAAATCGCCTACGCGGTTGACCACGAAAGCCTTGATCGCGGCGGCATTGGCAGACGGCTTTTTGTAATAGAAACCGATCAGCAGGTAAGAGGCCACGCCGACGCCTTCCCAGCCGAAGAACATCTGTACCAGGTTGTCGGCGGTCACCAGCATCAGCATCGCGAAGGTGAAGAACGAGAGGTAGGCAAAGAAGCGCGGGCGATAGCTTTCGTTTTCGTTGAAATTCTCGTCATGCGCCATGTAGCCGACGGAATAAAGGTGGACTAGGCTGGACACGGTGGTGACCACGACCAGCATGATCGCGGTCAGCCGATCCATGCGGATCGCCCAGTCGGTGGACAGAGAACCGCTTTCGATCCAGCGCATGATCTGGATGTGCTCGGTTGTGCCGTCGAAGCGGAGGAAGACGATCCACGAAAGCAGCGCGGTCAGCAGCAACAGGCCGGTGGTCAGCCATTGCGCGGCGGCATCGCCGATAATCCGCCAGCCAAAGCCTGCGATGAGCGCGCCAAGAAGCGGGGCAAAGAGGATGATGGTTTCCATTCGCTCAGCCCTTCATCACATTGACGTCTTCGACGTCGATGGTGCCGCGGTTGCGGAAGAAACAGACAAGGATCGCGAGGCCGATCGCGGCCTCGGCGGCGGCGACGGTCAGCACGAACATGGCGAAGACCTGCCCCACCAGATCGCCGAGATAGGAGGAGAACGCGACGAAGTTGATGTTGACGGCCAGCAGCATCAGCTCGATCGACATCAGGATGATGATGACGTTTTTGCGGTTCAGGAATAGCCCGAAGATGCCGATGACGAATAACACCGCCGCCACTGCCAGGTAATGTTCAAGTCCGACCATTCTGTCCCTCAAATCTTTTCTTCTTTTCCCGCCGGCGGCGGATGGCAATAACTGAGAGCGAGACCAGCATCGCCAGCGGCAGCAGTGGGGCGAGGCTGGTCACAGCCCCTGCCCCGGTTTCACGTCCTTCAGCTCCATCGCTTTCGCCGGGTCGCGGTACATCTGTGCAAGGATGTCCTGGCGCTTGATGTCGGTGCGGTGGCGCAGCGTCAGCACGATGGCGCCGATCATGGCGACCAGCAGGATCAGGCCCGCCAGCTGGAATGGCAGGATGTAATCGTCGTAGATCAACATCCCCAGCGCGGCAGTATTATGCGTTTCGGTGATGTCCGGCGTCACCGCGGCGCGCAGTCCTGCAGCCTTGTCAGACTGTTCCCAGACCCCGAAGGCAAGCGCCAACTGCATCAGGATGATCACCCCCATCAGTAGCGCCAGCGGCATGTATTTCGCCATTTCGCCCTTCAATTCCGCGAAATCGACGTCAAGCATCATGACGACGAACAGGAACAGCACCGCGACCGCGCCGACGTAGACAATGATCAGCAGCATTGCCACGAATTCCGCGCCCAGAAGCACGAAGAGACCCGCCGAGGACAGGAAGGCGAGGATCAGCCATAGCACCGAGTGAACCGGGTTTTTCGAGACCACGGTCAGCAGGCCTGCGGTGACTACCGTGATGGCGAACAAGTAGAATATGAAGTCGAAAACCGTCATTCTTCCCCCTCCTCGTTCTCGCTAAATATTTCCTGCGCAAACCCCAGTGCACGGGTCATCGCGGGCAGGCCGCCCAGCATCGACATCTGGTAGATGACCTCGCCCACTTCCTTGGCGGTAGCGCCCGCCTGCAGCGCGTGACGCACGGTGGTCTTGAACATCGGTTCTGCCGGCACACCCTGCGCCGTCATCCCCGCGATCATCGCCAGAAGCCTGGTCTTGGCGTCCAGCCCGTCCTTGTTGAACGCGTTGCCCCAGACCATCTCCATGAAATCCTTGGGCATGGTCGGCATCATCTTCTCGAACCCGCTGGCCTTGAAATTCTCAAGCGCCGGATTGAAGGCGCGCAGCATCTGCTGGCTCTGCTCCATCATCTGCTCGAACATCTTGCTGTAATCGGTCATCTGTAGGGCGCATCCATTTCGAGGTTGCGGGCGATCTCGGCCTCCCAGCGGTCGCCGTTTTCCAGCAATTTCTCCTTGGTGTAGAACAGCTCTTCGCGCGTCTCGGTGGCGAACTCAAAATTCGGACCCTCGACGATGGCATCGACTGGACAGGCTTCCTCGCAGAACCCGCAATAGATGCATTTCGTCATGTCGATGTCGTAGCGGGTGGTGCGGCGTGACCCGTCCTCCCGCGCTTCGGCGTCGATGGTGATCGCCTGCGCCGGGCAGATCGCTTCGCAGAGCTTGCAGGCAATGCAGCGCTCCTCGCCGTTGGGATAGCGGCGCAAGGCATGCTCGCCGCGGAAGCGGGGCGACAGCGGGCCCTTTTCATGCGGGTAATTCAGCGTCGGCTTCGGCGCAAAGAAATACTTCATCCCAAGCCCGAACCCCTTGGCGAAGTCCCAAAGCAGGAAGTATTTCGCGGCGCGGGTATAGTCGATCTGCGTCATGTCTTATCCTCCCACGGTCCAGCGGGCATAGGCCCCGCCGAAAGCGCCATATTGTGCGAAGAAGGCCACGATCACCACCCAGGCCAGCGACAGCGGCAGGAACACCTTCCAGCCGATCCGCATAAGCTGGTCGTAGCGGTAGCGCGGCGTGATCGCCTTGACCATCGCGAAGATGAAGAACACGGCCGCCATTTTCAGCGTCATCCACAGGATGCCGTCCGGCAGACCCGGAATGGGTGAGAGCCAGCCGCCCAGGAACAGCAGCGTCACCAGCGCACACATCAGCACAACGGCCATCAGTTCGCCAATCATGAACAGTAGGAAAGGCGTCGAGGAATATTCCACCTGGTATCCCGCGACGAGTTCGGATTCGGCTTCCGGCAGGTCGAAGGGTGGGCGGTTGGTTTCGGCCAGCGCCGAAATGAAAAACAGGAACAGCATCGGGAAATGCGGCAGCCAGTACCAGTTGAACAGGCCCCAATCGCCCTTCTGCGCATTGACGATATCGCCGAAATTCATGCTGCCGGTCGAGATGATCACGCCGACAATGATCAGGCCGATCGACACCTCGTATGAAATCATCTGCGCCGCCGACCGCAGGCTGCCCAGGAAAGGGTATTTCGAGTTCGAGGCCCAACCGCCCATGATCACGCCATAAACCTCGAGCGACGAGATCGCGAAGATATAGAGGATCGCGACATTGAGGTCGGCAATTACCCAGCCCTCGTTCCACGGGATCGCGACCCAGGCGATCACCGCCATCACGAAGCTGATCATCGGTGCGAGGAAAAACACCGCCTTGTCGGCACCGGCTGGCACCACGACCTCCTTGACGATGTATTTCAGGAAGTCGGCGAAGGACTGCAACAGGCCGAAGACGCCCACCACGTTCGGGCCGCGCCGCATCTGCACCGCCGCCCAGACCTTGCGATCGGCATACATCAGAAATGCCAGGGCCAGTAGAAGGGGAACGATCACCAACAACGCCTGCCCCAGAATCAACAGGACGATGCCCAGATTGGTTTCGGTGAAAAATTCGACCATGTTTTCTTGTCCCTCACACCGTCGGTATGGCCTCTGCTTCGCAATTCTGCACGGTGACTTCGGCGTCGATCGTGCGCAAACCGACTGGCAGGGCTGGCGAAATGGTGTAAATCGCATCTCCGCGCCAAATGCCACCCTCTTTCACCACATTTGTGCGGATATGGCGCGCAAATCCGTAGCCCCGGATCAGCGCATATTGCGCCGCGGCGCAGCGGGCATAGGCGGCGACATCCTCTTCGTCGCGCGCGCCGGTCATGGCGACGCGGAAATTCACCAGATCATCGTCCAGAAGCAGGGTCTCGAGCCCCTGATAGGTGGGCGTGAAGGGCGTCTCTGGATCTGGCGTGGCAGTGGGCACACAGGCGGGCAGCCCGGCCCCGGCCAACGCCAAGAACAGTGTCCACCGCCGCACTCTTATTCTGCCGCGATCTTCTGCACGCGTGCGGCCGAATTGGCCGACAGTTCCGCCATCAGCGCAGAGGCGCGCGCGATCGGGTTCGTCAGATAGAAATCCTTGATCGCGTTGCGGAATGTGGCCATGCCGGGTGTGCGTAACGGGATGCGGCTCCAGTCATTGACCGGCACGTCATCGATCATCGCCAGATGCGGGGCGGCGGCAACCAGCGCCTGGCGCAGTTGCGCCAGCGAGTCGTAGGGCAGTTGCGCGCCCAGTTCGGCGGACAGCGCCCGCAGGATCGCCCAGTTCTCTTTCGCCTCACCCGGCGCGAATCCGGCGCGCAGGGCCAGTTGCGGGCGGCCTTCGGTGTTCACGAACAGGCCGCTCTCCTCGGTATAGGCCGCGCCCGGCAGGACGATGTCGGCCCGGTGCGCGCCACGGTCACCGTGGCTGCCCTGGTAGATGACGAAGGCGCCCGGAGCGATATCGACCTCGTCGGCACCGAGGTTGTAGACCACCTCTGCCCCGTCGAGCGCCGCATCCAGACCGCCGTCGGTGACGGCACCGACATCCATCGCGCCGACGCGCCCGGCGGCAATGTGCAGGATCAAGAGCCCGGATTTAGTCGCTTCCGCCAGTTTCATCGCTTGGCTCAGCACCGCCTCGCCATCGGCCTCTTGCAGCGCGCCTTGCCCGACGATGACCATCGACGGTTCTTCCAGCACCTTGCCGAAATCATGGTCCAGAAGCCCCGTCAGGGTCGCACGATCGGTGCCGACATGGGTATATTCATAGGTCAGATCGACGGCTTCGCCCACCAGGCCGACATTCGCACCGTTGATCCACGCCTTGCGGATACGGGCGTTCAGGACCGGAGCTTCGATCGCCGGGTTGGTGCCGATCAACTGGATATGTCTGGCGCTGTCGATATCCTCGATCCGCGCGGTGCCGACATAGGCCGAGCGGTTGCCGGCCGGCAGCTTGGCGCCGTCGGTCCGGCATTCCACATTGCCGCCCTGCCCTTCGATCAGTTGCTTCAGCGCAAAGGCGGCCTCGGTCGGGGCGAGATCGCCCACCAGAGCGGCGAGTTTCCTGCCCTCCATCGCGGTGGCGGCGGCTTTCAGCGCCTCGTCCCAGCCCGCTTTGCGCAGCTTGCCGTTCTCGCGGATATAGGGCGTATCCAGGCGCTGGCGCCGCAACCCGTCCCAGACAAAGCGGGTCTTGTCGGAGATCCATTCCTCATTCACGCCGTCATGGTTGCGCGGCAGGAAGCGCATGACCTCGCGGCCCTTGGTATCGACGCGAATGTTGCTGCCAAGCGCGTCCATCACGTCAATGGATTCGGTCTTGGTCAGTTCCCAGGGGCGGGCGGTGAAGGCGTAGGGCTTCGACACCAGCGCCCCCACCGGGCAAAGATCGATGATGTTGCCTTGCAGGTTCGAGTTAAGGGTTTCGCCCAGATAAGTGGTGATCTCGGCATCCTCGCCGCGTCCGGTCTGGCCCATCTGCATGACGCCCGCGACCTCGGAGGTGAACCGCACGCAGCGTGTGCAAGAGATGCAGCGGGTCATGTGGGTTTCGACAAGCGGCCCCAGATCAAGATCCTCGGAGGCCCGTTTGGGTTCGCGGTAGCGGCTGAAGTCCACACCGTAAGCCATTGCCTGATCCTGCAGATCGCATTCGCCGCCCTGATCGCAGATCGGGCAGTCGAGCGGATGGTTGATCAGCAGGAACTCCATCACACCCTCGCGGGCCTTCTTGACCATCGGCGAGTTGGTCCTGACGACAGGCGGCTGGCCTTCCGGGCCGGGGCGCAGGTCTTTCACCTGCATCGCGCAGGATGCGGCGGGCTTGGGCGGGCCTCCGACGATCTCGACCAGGCACATCCGGCAGTTGCCCGCGATCGACAGTCGTTCGTGATAGCAAAATCGGGGGATCTCGATGCCCGCAACTTCGCAGGCCTGGATAAGGGTCATCGCCCCCTCCACTTCGACCTCTTGCCCGTCGATGATGATCTTCTTCAGATTGGACATCCATTCACCCGTTTGTCGCGAGGGACCGCACCAGCCCCGTTCATTCTAGTCGCGTGACCATATCATTTCACCGGTCAGCGTACCTGTTTCAATCTCGGCGCGCCCTGCGATGCAATAGCTATCCCTGTCGCCCTTCAGCGCGCCCCGTTCAGCAAGGTAGTCTCTGGCGGCAATCCGCACGCGCTTTTGTTCATCCTTGTTTTCGAGGAAAGCTTCAACCTCTGGTTCGGTATATCCCAGTTTCCGGGCATAATTTTCCAGCGCCTTCACCTTGGAATAAACCACCAGATAGCGGGGCGAGATGGTTTCGCAATTGCGGATGATCATCTCGCCGATGGCGGCGGCGATCAACGAGTCGTTGATGTGCTTCTCGGCGTTCAGCGGCGGCGGGTTTTGCGCCGCGACCGCACCGGCGGCAAGACTGGCACCGAGGATGGCGGCGATCGCAGCACGTTTGATAAGGGTCAGTTGATCGAACATGGCATTACTCCACTGGCAGCGCCTCGACGCAAGCCATTGACAACAAGGCCAGAAACGTCGGCCCCTTCACGCCCAGCAGGTTCAAGACGATGTTGCGCCTCAGATCGTGCGGGGTTGATCCCCGCTTGAACGGTCCGGATCGCATGCGTCCGGCCGTCTTGCTCTAAGCCACTGTTATAACGGGTGTTCGGCGGGGTGCCATCAACAGTTTCGTGCGCGAATGTTTCAGGCGGAACCGTGCCTTGGTCATGGTTGAACCCGCCCATCACACCGCCCGTCCGTGGAAATTGAAGCGGGAAGGCGGCAGGTGTCGGTGAGCGCCGGCCCTTCTGTGCGGCGCGCAGCATCAGCGTCACGACGCCACTGGCGCGGTCCCTTGCAATCTGGCTTTCGGTCGGGCCGGTCATCTGCGCCGCCGGTCCCGGAGCGGCGATACACCGCCACGCGCCTTGCGCAGGAAGGCAAGGATCATCACTCCGGCCACGAAAACCAACCCCGAGATGTTCACCCAGACCCACTGAGGGGCGAACCCGGCATCAATCGACATCCATGCGTAATAGGCCGGGACCAGCGTGACAGCGGCCGTCAGAATTGCGGCGATCAGGCTGAGGAATCCGTCCCAAAGCGCCCGCATCGGTTACTCTGACGCTTTCGGTCCGGCCATCTGGCGCAGATGGTCAAAATCGTATGCCGCATCGGTCGGGCCCTGCGCCTCCAGTTGCGCCAGTCGCTCCAGCCCTTCGCGAAAGCCGGGGCGGTGTCCGGCGGCGACGGGCCAGATCACATAGGTCCGGTGGTCCTGCGGTTTGAACCAGTTGGCACGGCGCTTCAGAAACGCGCCATGCACGGACTTGTGGACGAACGCTTCCAGATCGGCGGGGTGTTTCCAGACCGACAAGGTGCAGATGGCATTCGGATCGCCGTCGTAAAGCGCAATGCCCTCGGACTTCAGCGCCGCCGCTTCGTCAACGCAGCGCCAGACGAACCCGTCCGAGCGTTCGGCGACGGCGTTCACCTTGTCGGTATTGTCCGTGAACCCGGCGCTCAGCGGATGGTCCGCCGGGTGCCGAAGCTGCCCGATGTTCATTTGGGCGACTTGATCTGCGTTTGCGCCGCTCAAAACGCCGCCACCAGTGCCATCAGCGCGATCAGAACCATCATCAGCCAGCCAAGCCCGAAAAGCAACGAGCGGGGGCCGCGTTCGGGCATGCCGATGCCCCGTATGTGCACGAAGATCATCGCGACTCGCGCCAAGAGCGCGATCGATGCGAAGAGGTTGACCCAGAACGGGGTCGCGCCCGCCAAAGCAGCAGCCGCGACGACCGCGCCGAAAACCCCGACCATCTCGACGGTGTTCTGATAGGATCGGGCGATGCGGTAGGTGCGGTCACGATAATCGGCGCGCGGCATCTCACCGGGGGCAAGCCCCGCATTGGCGCGCAACATGCCGATCCAAGGGCTGAGGAAAAGCGCGATCAGCGCGAAGAGCGCGACCGAGGCCAGCGCGTGGCCATATTCCGTGAGTTGCTCCATCCGTCTCTCCTTGGGCTGGTTGGGTTGGGTCTACCGACCCTCACAGCGGGCGGTGAAGATCATCGCATCCTCGGTGCGGACGAAGGCCCAGTCGCCGGTCGCCGGGTCGTTCTGCCAGTCGGCATCGGAATTGCCGAATGTCGTCAGGCAGTGAAAGGTCGCCTGATAGCGCGCGCTTTCGCGGACCTGATCGACAGAGGTGCCCGGCTGGGCGGTGACGGCGATCTGGATGTCATGCCGATCCTCTGCTGCGGTCAGCCGTGCCGTGTAAGGCAGGCCAGCGGCCGTCGGATCGCGGCTGAGCCCCAGCCGCTCGGAAATGCCGCAGCCGGTCAGGGCGAACGTCAGCATGATCAGCAAAAGCTGGTTCATGCGCCGCTACTCCGCTGCAAAGTGCGAGCCGGCCGCGGGCTGATTCGCCGGCTCGCTGCGTCCAAGCGCCTTGGCCACCAGGCGCGCCAGCACCCCGAAGGCCAGGGCAAGCCGCAGGTTCGGCGCTTCGACGCCCGCCGTTCGGTCCGATACATCGCGGAGCATCGCATCGTGATCATAGGGATTGTAGCACATGTGGTCACTCCGTTGTCTTGCTTGCCTTTGCCCTTACCGGTCGTCAGGATGTGTCGGGAGAAGGTCGCTCTACTCCGCCGCCACTGCCGTGACACTGCCCGCCCGCTTGTACTTTATCCGCTCCTCGATCTCGTCTCGGAAATGCCGGATCAGACCCTGGATCGGCCAGGCGGCAGCGTCGCCGAGCGCGCAGATCGTGTGGCCCTCGACCTGTTTGGTGACGTCGAGCAGCATGCCGATCTCGGCCGGGTCGGCCTCGCCCCGTACCAGTCGGTCCATGACCCGCATCATCCAGCCGGTGCCTTCGCGGCAGGGCGTGCATTGACCGCAGCTTTCATGCTTATAGAATTTCGACAACCGCCAGATCGCCTTGATCACGTCGGTAGAGTTGTCCATGACGATCACGGCCGCCGTGCCAAGGCCGGATTTCTGTTCCCGCAACCAATCGAAATCCATGATCGCGTCTTCGCGCATGACAGAGCCCGGCAAAAGCGGCACCGAGGATCCCCCAGGGATCACCGCCTTGAGGTTGTCCCAGCCGCCACGAATGCCGCCGCAATGCTTGTCGATCAGTTCGTCGAAGGAAATCGACATCTCTTCCTCGACCACGCAGGGATTGTTGACGTGGCCCGAGATCGCGAACAGTTTTGTGCCGGTGTTGTTGGCCCGCCCGAAACCGGCGAACCATTCTGCGCCACGCCGCAGGATCGTGGGGGCGACGGCGATGCTTTCGACGTTGTTCACCGTGGTCGGGCAGCCGTAGAGACCCGCGCCCGCCGGGAACGGTGGCTTCATCCGGGGCATGCCCTTCTTGCCTTCGAGGCTTTCCAGAAGCGCGGTTTCCTCGCCGCAGATATAGGCGCCCGCGCCGTGATGCAGGAACACGTCGAAATCCCAACCGGACTTGGCGGCGTTCTTGCCCAGAAGGCCCGCGGCGTAGCATTCGTCGATGGCCGCCTGCAGCGCCTCTCGCTCGCGGATGTATTCGCCGCGCAGGTAGATGTAGGAGGTATGGGCGTTCATCGCGAAACTGGCGATCAGGCAGCCCTCGATCAGCGTGTGAGGATCGTGGCGCATGATCTCGCGGTCCTTGCAGGTGCCGGGCTCGGATTCGTCCGCATTGACCACCAGATAGGCCGGGCGGCCGTCGCTTTCCTTGGGCATGAAGGACCATTTGAGACCGGTCGGGAACCCTGCCCCACCGCGGCCGCGCAGACCCGACGCCTTCATCTCGTTCACGATCCAGTCGCGGCCCTTTTTGATGATCGCCGCGGTGCCGTCCCAATGGCCACGCGCCTGGGCCCCTTTGAGCGAGCGGTCGTGCATCCCGTAGATGTTGGTGAAGATGCGGTCCTGATCTTTCAGCATGTTGCTTGTCCTAGTCTTCCCGGCGTTTGCGCCAGATCTGATATGTCACCACCAGCGCCCAGAAAAAGGCCGCCAGTGCCGCGAGGTCGAAAAGGAAGGCATAGCGCCCCGCCAGTCCCATCTTCGGCCCCAGCCATTGCGCCCCGATCCATGCCACCATCGTCACGGCGATCACAAGGGCAACCATCCGTGCCGTTCTGGCGGTGCGGCGTTCCTCTTCAGGGCTCAACCTTTCCTCTCCTTAATACACGTCGCCCTTGGTGACGCGCTTGGAAAACTCGGTCTGGCCTCCCTTGGCAAGGATCTTGGCCTGCTTGACCCATTCGTCGCGGCTGACGCGCTGGCGGACACCTGCCAGGTTTTCGTCCATCCACGTCACTTCCTTCTTCTTCCAGCTGGCGATCTGATCGAAGTGGTAGACTCCCACCTTGTGCAACTCGGCTTCCAGCTTCGGGCCGACGCCCTTGATCTGTTTCAGATCATCGGGGCCACCGTCGCGGGCGGCGCTCAGCAGTTCGGGCCTGTCTTCATCCTCTGCGAGTCTGGCGGCGGCAGGCTTGCTGGCCGGCTTGGACTTGGCGGGCGCAGGCTTTGCCTTGGCGGCTTTCTTTTCGGCCACCATTCTGTTTCCGGCATCGCCCATCAGGGCCGCCGCGGATTCCGCTGTCGGTTTTTTCGCGGCTTTCTTGGACTCTGCAGGTTTTTCCGGCTTCGCAGCCTTTGCCGGTTCTGCGGCTTCTTTCGGCTCTGCGGCTTTTTCCGGCTCTGCGGCTTTTTCCGGCTCGGCGGTCGGGGTCGCAGGGGGGTCGGTGACGGTTGGGGGGGCTGCGATGCCGGTGGCGCTGCCCGCCATCGTGCCCGAGGGCAGGTTGGTACGCGGTGGCTGGGCATCGGCATCGTCGACCTCGGCTTCGCGGTAGAAGCCGATCCAGACAAGAATGGCCACCAGAACTGCGATCAGGACCGCGAGCAGCAAGGCCGGCCAGAACGTGTAGGAGGCCGCGAATTTCAGCAACAGAAAGGACACCACGCCCACAGCGGCGGCGATGCCCCAAACCAAGGTCTTGTTCGACGTTTCATCCGAATTCATCAGTCATCTCCCGGTTTTTTTCTTGTTATGTCTATCACGGTTCAGTATTTGGCTCGCTTCGAAAATTCCGTCGCACCGCCATCGGCCAGAATCTTGGCCTGGTCGACCCAGTCATCGCGACTGACCCGGCCCTTGAAGCCTTCGAGATTCTCATCAACCCAAGCGACTTCCGCGGCGCTCCACTTCCCGATCTGGTCGTAGTGGTAAAACCCCAGCCCATTCAGCATGGCTTCGAGCTTGGGACCCACGCCCTTGATCTTCTTCAGGTCATCCGCGCCGGTCTTGCGCGGCGCTTTCAGGCGGCTGGGGCGTTTCGGATCAGAGGGCGAGACCGGCTTGGCCGTCGAGTCTTCCCGCGCCTGCTGCTTGGTGACGCCGGTATGATCGGCGGGCGCGTTCTTCGCCGGCTTTGGTTCGGCTGGTTTCTTACCCCTAGCCGGCTTTGGCGGCTTGCCGCCGGGGTCGCCCAACCAAGGCGTGATCAGGGGCACCTCGCTGCCGTCGATGCGCTTGACGGTATCGCCGAGATCAACGGCCAGTTGCGCACTTGCATTATAGCGCGTGCGTCCGCTTTCATATTCCGTCAGGCTGGTGAGGCCCGCCAGCGGTTCTGCCGCATAACGCCCGTTCTGCGGCCCGGGCACCGGCACCTTGCCCGCTGCCAACTCGTCGATTATTTCGGCCAGACGTTCGGTCGTCAGATCTTCGTAGTAATCCTTGCCGATCTGGGCCATCGGCGCGTTGGCGCAGGCCCCGAGGCATTCGACCTCTTCCCAGCTGAACTTGCCATCGGCGGAAAGCTGATGCGCCTTCGGCGCGATCTTGTCCTGGCACACAGCAATCAGATCCTCGGCGCCGCAGATCATGCACGATGTCGTACCGCAGACCTGAACATGCGCAACCGACCCAACCGGTTGCAACTGGAACATGAAGTAGAAGGTGGCAACCTCGAGCGCCCGGATATGCGCCATGCCGAGCATGTCGGCGATGTGCTCGATCGCCGGGCGCGACAGCCAACCCTCCTGTTCCTGTGCCCGCCACAAAAGCGGGATGATCGCCGATGCCTGACGGCTGTCGGGAAATTTCGTTATCTGCGCCTCGGCCCATTTCTGGTTCGCCTCGCTGAAGGCGAAGCTGTCGGGCTGGTCGGGATGAAGACGGCGAAGCATCAGGCGGTCACTCCGGGATTCAGGGCGACGAGGGCAGTGACCATGACGATGATCGACAGCACCCCGGCCGCAACATGTTTGACATAAGGCCGGTTTATTCGGGCATAGATCCAGGCATCGGCAAAACTGACGAATGCGTAGACGGCGAAGAGATAGGCGATGACCTTGAAATCACCGTAGACGGCCGATCCGAGCGCCAGAAGGGCCAGCGCGAAATACCGATCGCTCATCACTTGGGGCAGTTGCTCAAGCCGGTGGGTGGTGATCGCGAAGCCCCGTGCCGGGTCGCGCAGGAACAACAGGCCAAGCGCGCCGGTAAAGACCGCGCCCGATGCCGCGAAGATCACTGCAAGCGTCGCCACCGTCATGACGCGCATGCCCCGGTGACCAGGCGGAACTCCGCCGGCGGTATGACCTCGACCCGTCCTTCCCGCATCAGTTCGCTACCGATCTGCGCAAGCTGTTCTTGCCCGATGCCGAGCGTGTTGAGCACGCGTTCGGAATTCTCGGCATTCAGCACACAGCCTTCGCCCTCGATCGCGGCGACAAGGCGTTCCTTGTCGCTGAGCGGGGCGACTGCGGCCGAACTTGGTGCAAGCGGTGCGGCGACGACCGGACCGGAGGCGAGCGGCTCGGCGGTGATCGGGCCAGAGGTAATCGGATCTGCGACCGGTGCAGTGGCCGCACTCGGATCATAGGCCGAGTCGTCGGTGATCGGCTCGAAGGCCGGAACCTCTTCTAGCGGCGGCGCCGCACAGGCGGAAAGGGCAAACAACAGGATAACGCCGGTCAGCCTCATCTGTCGACCTCTCCGAACACGATATCCATCGTCCCGATGATCGCTGCCACATCGGCCAGCTGGTGGCCGACCGCGACGAAGTCCATTGCCTGCAGATGCAGAAAGCCCGGCGCGCGCAGCTTGGCGCGGTACGGCCGATTGGTGCCATCCGCCACAAGATAGACGCCGAATTCGCCCTTCGGGGCCTCGACGGCGGCATAGACCTCGCCCTCTGGAACGTGGAAGCCTTCGGTGTAAAGCTTGAAGTGATGGATCAGCGCCTCCATCGAGGTCTTCATCTCGTTCCGCGAGGGTGGCGCCATCTTGCCCCGCGACATCACCGGGCCGGGTTCGGCGCGCAGCTTGGCGATGCACTGCTTGATGATCTTGGTCGATTCCCGCATTTCGGCCATCCGCACGAGGTAGCGGTCATAACAGTCGCCATTCTTGCCGATCGGGATCTTGAAGTCGAATTCGTCATAGCATTCATAGGGCTGCGAGCGGCGCAGATCCCAGGCCAGGCCCGAACCGCGCACCATGACTCCGGAAAAGCCCCAGTCCTGAATATCCTGTTCGGTCACGACGCCGATATCGGCGTTGCGTTGCTTGAAGATGCGGTTCTCGGTCAGGAGCGTGTCGATATCGTCGAGCCGCGCGGGAAACTGGTCGGCCCAAGCGTCGATGTCGTCGATAAGATCCGGCGGCAGATCCTGGTGCACGCCACCCGGACGGAAATAGGCTGCGTGCAGACGCGCGCCGCAGGCCCGCTCGTAGAAGATCATCAGCTTTTCGCGTTCCTCGAATCCCCAGAGCGGCGGCGTCAACGCTCCTACGTCCATGGCTTGCGTGGTGACGTTCAGCAGGTGGTTCAGCACCCGGCCGATTTCGGAATAGAGCACCCGGATCAGGCTTCCCCGTCGCGGCACCTGTGTTCCGGTCAGTCGTTCGATCGCCAGGCACCAGGCATGTTCCTGGTTCATCGGCGCGACGTAATCGAGCCGGTCGAAATAGGGCAGGTTCTGCAGGTAGGTGCGGCTTTCCATCAACTTTTCGGTACCGCGATGCAGCAAGCCGATATGAGGATCGCAGCGCTCGACGATCTCGCCGTCAAGTTCCAGCACCAGCCGCAGCACACCATGCGCCGCAGGATGCTGCGGGCCGAAATTGATGTTGAAGTTGCGGATCTTCTGTTCGCCCGTCAGCGCGTCGTCAAATTTACCGTCCATCATCTCACACCTCTGCGGGTTCGGACTGCCATGCCTTGGGCAGCCTGCCGAACAATTGCTCGACATAGTCGTATTGCGGGGCCAGGAATTCGCGGGCCATCGCGCGCTGGCCGGGTCGCATCGCCAGTTCGACTCCCTTGTGAACCGGCCTGTCGATTTCAGGAGCGACATAGCCGATGCCAAGAAAGGCGCAGATCTTGCGGATCCCCGAAGGCGTAAACATCTCTTCGGTGAACACCAGCAGCACCCGGCGCGGATCGATCGCGGCCTTCAGTTTCTCGATCGCAGCGCGGTAATCCCCGCGGGCGGAAATCGCCTGTTGCTGGCCGCGCAGCACCCGCCACATCAGATGACGGGCTGCGCGGGGCTTGAACGCCTCGCCGGGATTGCGCCGCGCGATTTTCATCCGCACATGGCTCCAGAGCCGTTCCACCGGATCGCGCATGATGTAGATGAAGCGGGTATCGGGGCAGAGGCCGGCCATCCGCTGCAACTCTTCTACCGGCAAAAGCGCATAGGCCGGGGTGATATCCCCGATCAGCTTGCGCCCCTCGCTGCCGTTTCGCAGGTAGTCCAGATAAGCGGCTGTCTGGTCGCCTTCGGACACAAGCACCGCGCGCAAGGCAGCAAGATCGGCAATCTCGGTCTCGATCCGCACCCGATCCTGGGGCACGGCCCTGGCAAGCCGCTCTTGCAGCATGACCTGTCGGGCTGCCAGATCCTCGACATCCTCCTCGGCCCGATCGGACTGCGCCCTGTCGAAGAAATGCAACTCCTTGATCGACCTAAAATGGCAATCGCCATGATACCGGAAATACTGGTAGAGCCAGCTGGTGCCGGCCTTCGCCGCACCGATCACGTAAAGAAGTGTTGGTTCTGTGCCCATCACCTGATCGTCAATCCTGACCGGACCGGCCACCAAGCTGGTCCTTGAACGCGACGACCCAAAGCAGGATGATTGCGCCGAGCGGGATGATTGCCAGAAGCGCCACCCAGGACGGGATGCCGCTGCGCGGCAGAATCCGCCAGAACGGCACGACCAGAAGCGCCGCAAAAATCGCAAACCAAAGCAATCCGCCGGCGCCCATTCCATAGTTTGTCATCATTTCGCTGGCTCCTGTTTTTCGTCACCGGGAAGGATGTATTCGGCCCCTTCCCAGGGCGACATGAAATCGAACTGGCGATATTCCTGCACCAGTTTGACCGGCTCATAGACGACGCGCTTCTGCTCTTCGTCATAACGCACCTCAGTATAGCCGGTGGTCGGAAAATCCTTGCGCAGCGGATGGCCGCGAAAGCCGTAATCGGTCAGGATCCGGCGCAGGTCGGGATGGCCGGAGAAGAGGATGCCGAACATGTCGAATACCTCTCGCTCGAACCAGTTGGCCGAGGGGTGAACGCTGATGATCGACGGCACCATGTCATCTTCGCGCACGGCGACTTTCACCCGGATGCGATGGTTCTGATACATCGACAGGAAGTGATAGACGACATCGAATCGCGGCTCTCTTGCCGGATAATCGACGGCAGTGATATCGACCAGCGACGAAAACCGGCAAACGCCGTTCGAGCGCAGGAATTCCACAAACGGCACCAGAGTGGCGAGGGTTACGGTGACGTTCAACTCCCCATACGCGACGTCCCATCCCAATACGCAATCAGGGCGTTTGAGTTCGATGTGGGCGCCAAGCTCGTTCAATGCATCAGACATGACCTACCTCGCGATGGTGCCGGTGCGGCGGATCTTCCGCTGCAATTGCAGGATGCCGTAGAGAAGCGCCTCGGCGGTCGGCGGGCAGCCCGGGACATAGATATCCACGGGCACGATCCGGTCGCAGCCGCGCACCACGGAATAGCTGTAGTGATAGTAGCCGCCACCATTCGCACAGGACCCCATCGAGATCACGTAGCGCGGTTCTGGCATCTGGTCGTAGACCTTGCGCAGCGCAGGCGCCATCTTGTTGGTCAGCGTGCCGGCCACGATCATCAGGTCGGACTGCCGCGGGCTGGCGCGCGGGGCCGTGCCGAAGCGCTCAAGGTCATAGCGCGGCATCGAGGTGTGCATCATCTCGATCGCACAACAGGCCAGGCCGAAGGTCATCCAGTGCAGCGAACCGCAGCGGGCCCAGTTGATGATGTCCTCGGTCGAGGTCAGCAGGAAGCCCTTGTCCTGAAGTTCGGCATTCAGGGCGCGAGTCGTGACATCCTTGTCCTCGCCGACATCCGTCGCGGTCATTGCCATTCCATCGCCCCCTTTTTCCATTCATAGGCAAACCCGATGGTCAGCACCGCAAGAAACACCATCATCGACCAGAACCCAACCAGGCCGACATCCTTGAAGGCGACCGCCCAGGGGAACAGGAACGCAACTTCGAGATCGAAGATGATGAACAGGATCGAGACCAGATAGAACCGCACATCGAATTTCATCCGGGCATCGTCGAAAGCGTTGAAGCCGCATTCATAGGCCGAGACCTTTTCAGGGTCCGGGTGGCGCACCGCGATCACCACCGCGGCCAGGATCAGGACAAGGCCCAAACCAATAGCGAGACCCAGAAAAATCAAGACGGGAAGGTATTCTCTCAACAGGTCTTCCACGTGTCGGCTCCTTTCATGCGCCCGGCGCGCATTTGATTGCGCGCCCAGACTTACCTGCGCCCCCAGAGACGGTCAACAGACGCCGGGTCCAAAGTGATGCCACAGCCAAGTGTTCGCAGCTTATCTAGGCGCCCGGGGCGACCGGCCAGAGCCGATTTGGCATATGCATCATCTGGCCGCAACGATGAACTTCGGGTCCGCCGGACGTTCGACCGATCGCCCTTCGTTCCGAACCCAACGCCGAATCGCGCCTTGCCAGGGTCGGGAGAACTCACGTTGACCTGAATGAACGAACCAGGCGGCAAGCACAATGACAACCGCTTACCTTCAGGCAGAGCCGACGCCCGCGGTCGTGCAATCGGTCCTGATGACCGGCACGCGGGCCCGCGCTTGCCAAAGCGGCGCGGCCTGTCGAGCGATCAGGCGAACGCCACGACAGCCGCAGGCAGAAGCATCGCCATCGTGACCGGGCCCCAGACCAAACGTTCCGGGCGCGAAGGTGTCGTGAGGTTGCCGACCGAGCTGGCCGCCGTCAGCAGCAGAACCAGCCAGAAGACCCAGCGCGGCCCGGCCGGGATCCCGGTGATCCCGGCGCGCGATGCGACCACCAACGCCATGCCAGTGATCACGAAGACCTGCACCAGCGCCAAGAGCCGGACAAGCGGCGGCGGCCGGCCCTGGTATCGCCCGCCAAGCGCAAGTTGGCCCCAGGGCGCGCCTATCGCCAGGGCGATCTGGAACAGAGCAGCCACACCTGCCAATGCCACGTATAGATATGCTGCCAGGGCAGTCACGCGCCCTCGGCCCAAATGGGTTTGGTCTTGTCGAAGAACGCGTTGATCCCCTCTGCGGCTTCCGGGCTTTCCCATCGGTCCACGAGCGCAGAGATGGTTTCTGCGATCACCGACTCGTCAATCGTCGGACCCAGCTTGCGCGCAAGGACTTTCGCGGCGGCGACCGCGCCGGGGGCGCATGCGAGATAGGGCACCACTTCGGCCTCGACCGCCGCCGGAAGATCGGCGGCGGCGACAGCGCGGGCGAGCAGGCCCAGCTCCACCGCTTCCGGCGCCTCGAATATCCGTGCCGACATGAACACCCTGCGCGCCCGCGCTTCGCCCATCCGGGCGATGACATAGGGGCCGATGGTGGCTGGGATCAGGCCCAACTTCGTCTCGGTCAACCCGAATTTCGCGCCCTCGACTCCAATTGCCACATCGCAGACGCTGGCCATGCCGACACCGCCGCCCAGGGCATTGCCCTGCACCGCGCCGATCAGCGGCTTCGGCAGCGTGTTCAGCGCCTGCAACATCATCGCCAGCTTCTTGGCCTCTGCCGCGCGGTTCGCCCCGCTGGCAGCGATCTGCGCCTTCATCCACATCAGATCACCGCCGGCGCAGAAGCTCTTGCCGGCCCCGGTCAGCACAACCACCCGCACCGCCGGGTCGCGTCCCAGACGTCGCGCGGCGTCGGTCAGATCGGCAATCATCTCCGCCGACAGCGCGTTGTGCTTGTCCGGTCGGTTAAGCGTCAGCGTCGCGACACCCCGGTCGTCAGTGTCGATCAGAACCGTTTCAGTCATCTGTTCCCCCCCTCGCCAGCCCGCAACGCCCGCGCCATCGCTGCCGCCCGGTTCAGCACCTCGGCATCCAGCCCGGTCTCGAATCCCAACCGCACCAACAGAGCATTCACCGCCTCGGTCGCCACATTGCCTTTCGCGCCGGGCGCATAGGGGCAACCACCCAAACCGCCAACCGCCGCGTCGAAAACCCGCAAGCCCATGCCAAGCGAGACCTCGATATTCTCCAGCGCCCGACCGCCGGTATCGTGGAAATGCCCGGCCAGATCCTCGGCCGGAACGACCTCGATCACCGCCTCGAGCATGGTGCGGACGCTGTCGGGCGTAGCCCTGCCGATGGTATCGCCCAGCGATATCTCGTAGCACCCCATCTCGTACAACGCACCCGCCACGTCGGCGACCTTTTCCGGCGGCGTCGGGCCGTCATATGGGCAATCGGTGATGCAAGAGACATACCCCCGCACCTTCACGTTCGCCGCATGAGCCTCTTCGGCTACCGGCCTGAAACGCTTCAGGCTTTCGGCAATCGAGCAGTTGATGTTCTTTTTGCTGAACCCCTCGCTCGCCGAGCCGAAGATCGCGATCTCGTCGGCCCCGGCCTCGATCGCGCGGTCAAGACCCTGCATGTTCGGCGTCAGTGCTGCATAGGATATGCCTGACGCGCGGGCGATCCCGGCCAGCACCTCGGCGCTGTCGGCCATCTGCGGCACCCATTTCGGGCTGACGAAGCTGGCCACTTCGATGCGCCGGAATCCGGCCTGAGACAGAAGGTCAACCAGCCCGATCTTGTCCCGCGTCGGGATCTTCACCGTTTCGTTTTGCAATCCGTCACGCGGACCGACTTCGAATATTTCGACGTATTCAGACATCCCAGGCCTCATAGAAATCGCGTTCGTAAAGCCGGGCCGCATCGCTCGGCGGCAGCGACTCCTGAAACGCCGGCCTTTCGGTCAGACGGGCATACCACTTGGTCAATTCCGCAAACGGCTCGATCCGGGCAAAATGCCGAGCCATGTAAACCGCCTGCCCGACACTGATATCGGCAGCTGAAAACCCCGAGGTCAGCAAGTAATCGCGGTTCTCGATCGGCGTAGACAACCGCGCCTCAATGGCTCCGTAGCATTTCTCCAGCCGCTTGGCCTCGAGCTTCATCACGATCGGGCTGCGCATCGCATCTTCGTAAAGGACGACATGCTGTTGGGTCAAAGCCGCCGCGTGCTGGCTGATGGTTTCCGCGAAATGCAGCCATATAAGCCAATCGGCGCGGTCAAGATCATCCGGCTCGCGCCCCAGGCCGCGTTCTGGGAACCGTTCACAAAGCACTTGGGTGATCGCCCCGGTTTCCCATATCACCTCGCCGTTAAGCTCCAGCACCGGAACCCTGCCCACCGGATGCAGAGTCAGATATTGATCCGAGCGCAGGGTTTCGTCGAACGGATAGACCGCGACCTCGAACTCGACGCCCAGTTCGTTCAGCAGCCAGAGCGACCGCATCGAGCGGGTCTGGTGACAGTGATGCAGCCGGATCATTCCGCCTCGTCCTTCAGCCGGACCAGCGCCGCGCCGGCCTCGACCTGATCGCCGGCCTTGACCAGCACGTCAGCAATCACGCCGTCGCGGGGAGCGGCCAGCGCATGTTCCATCTTCATCGCCTCAAGCACGGCCAGCCTGTCGCCCGCTGACACCTTCTGGCCGGGTTCTGCGAAGACCGCCTTCACCAGGCCCGGCATCGGCGCGTCGATCAGGTTGCCGCCCGCTACGGCGCTATTGACGGCGAAGGGATCGGGAATGTCAAAGCTCCAGGTCTGCTCGGCGAAGACGCTGACGCTATCGCCGATCCGCAAGGCGCGGCCCGGATGGCCATCGCTCCACCCCTCCGGGCCGCGGGTCAGCTCGAACACCTCGCCGTCCAGAAGCACACGCGCCCGGCCCGGCCCGTAGACCTGCAGGATCGCCGTGAATGGTGTGTCTCCATCAACATGGATGGTCCGCTCCAACGGATCCCAAAGGGTGAAACCGCCCGCACCCTTGAGGCCCGCCGCGGCCACCGCCGCCAGCGCCCGGATCCGACCCGGTGGCGGATCAACCGCCTGAAAATGCGTCAGCTTCCGGCCAATCAGCCCGGTATCGACATCGCCAGTGGAAAAATCCGGATCGGCGGCCAGCTTGCCGAGGAAGGTCAGGTTCGTCACCGTCCCGGCCACCTCTGTTCCGGTAATTGCCCGGCGAAGCTGCGACAGCGCGATCTCGCGGGTCGCGCCATGCACCACGATCTTGGCGATCATCGGATCGTAATACGGGCTGATCCTATCACCTGCCCTCACCCCGGTATCTGCCCGCGCGCCATGCGGGAATTTCAGATGGGTCAGCGTTCCGGTGGAAGGTAGAAACCCCCTTGGCACGTCCTCGGCATAGAGCCGCGCCTCGAACGCATGGCCGGTCAGCGTCAACTCCGCCTGCCGCATCGGCAGCGCCTCTCCCGAGGCGACACGCAACTGCCATTCCACCAGATCGACACCGGTGATGGCTTCGGTCACCGGATGCTCGACCTGCAACCGGGTGTTCATCTCCATGAACCAGAAGCGGTCGGGGCGCAGGCCTTCGCTGGCATCGACGATAAATTCGATGGTGCCCGCGCCCTTGTAGCCAATCGCTGCCGCCGCGCGGACCGCAGCCCTGCCCATCGCCTCGCGCATCCCGGGCGTCATGCCGGGTGCGGGGGCCTCCTCGATCACCTTCTGATGGCGGCGCTGTAGCGAACAGTCACGCTCAAAAAGATGCACTGCGTCGGTGCCGTCGCCAAAGACCTGCACTTCGATATGGCGTGGCTTCTCGACGAATTTTTCGATCAGCACCGCGTCATTGCCAAACGCCCCCATCGCTTCGGCCCGCGCCGAGGCCAGCGCGTCGGCAAACCCCTTCGCCGCCTCCACCAGCCGCATGCCCTTGCCACCGCCGCCCGCCACCGCCTTGATCAGCACCGGATAGCCGATCTTCTGGGCCTCCGTCGCCAGCAGAGCGGCGTCCTGATCCGCGCCGTGATAGCCCGCCACTACCGGCACGCCTGCCTCCTCCATCAGCGCCTTGGCTGCATCCTTGAGGCCCATCGCCCGGATCGCCTTGGCCGAGGGTCCGACAAACACCAGCCCCGCCGTCTCGACCGCCTCGACGAAATCGGGGTTCTCGGACAAGAACCCGTAGCCCGGATGCACCGCCTCGGCGCCGGTTTCCAGCGCCGCCTGAATGATCTTATCGCCGCGCAGATAGCTTTCGGCTGGCAGTGCGCCGCCGATGTGCACCGCGCCATCCGCCATCGCAACATGCCGCGCGGCGCGGTCGGCATCGGAATACACCGCCACCGTCGCCACGCCCAGACGGCGGCAGGTGTCGATCACCCGGCAGGCGATCTCGCCGCGGTTCGCTATGAGTAACTTGTGAAACATGGGGTCATCATTCGTCCAAAAATATCCGCGCCGAAGGCACGAACCCTACATCCGGAAGATGCCAAAGCGCGTCGGCTCGATCGGTTTGTTCAGTGACGCCGAAAGCGACAGCGCCAGCACGTCGCGGGTCTTGCGCGGATCGATAACGCCGTCATCCCAGAGCCGCGCCGAAGCATAGAGCGGATGCGCCTGATTCTCGAACATCTCGATCGTCGGGCGCTTGAATTCCGCCTCTTGGTTGGCAGACCATGTCTTGCCCGCGCGCTCGATCCCCTCGCGCCGGACTGTCGCCAGCACGCCGGCCGCCTGTTCGCCGCCCATCACCGAGATCCGGCTGTTGGGCCATGTCCAGAGGAAGCGCGGCTGATAGGCCCGACCCGCCATGCCGTAATTGCCCGCGCCAAACGAGCCGCCGACGATCATCGTGATCTTCGGCACTGATGTTGTCGCCACCGCCGTCACCATCTTGGCGCCATGCCGGGCGATACCTTCGTTCTCATATTTCCGCCCAACCATGAAGCCGGTGATGTTTTGGAGGAAGATCAGGGGGATGGAGCGCTGCGAACACAGCTCGATGAAATGCGCGCCCTTCTGCGCGGCTTCCGAGAACAGTACACCGTTATTGGCCACGATCCCGACCGGGCAGCCCTTCAGATGCGCGAAGCCGGTGACCAGGGTCTCACCGAACCGAGGCTTGAACTCGTCGAAGCGGCTGCCATCGACCACCCGCGCGATAATCTCCCGAATGTCGTAGGGTGTGCGCAAGCCGGCCGGTACCACTCCCAGTAAATCTTCAGGGTCATAGAGCGGTTCTTCGCTGTCCTGCATCTGCACCGTCGCAAGTTTCGTGCGGTTCAGATGTCCGACCGCGCGGCGGGCCAGCGCCAAGGCATGAGCGTCATCCTCGGCCAGATAATCCGCGACGCCCGAAAGCCGGGTGTGAACATCACCGCCGCCAAGGTCTTCGGCCGTCACGACCTCTCCGGTCGCGGCCTTCACCAGCGGCGGGCCGGCAAGGAAGATCGTGCCCTGATCGCGAACGATGATGGTCACATCGGACATGGCCGGAACGTAGGCCCCGCCTGCGGTGCAGGAGCCCATGACGACCGCGATCTGCGGAATACCCTTGGCCGACATCCGCGCCTGATTGTAGAAAATTCGTCCGAAATGGTCGCGGTCAGGGAAAACCTCGTCCTGATTTGGCAGGTTCGCACCGCCTGAATCGACAAGGTAGATGCAGGGCAATGCACATTCCTCGGCAATCTCCTGCGCGCGCAGGTGCTTCTTGACGGTCATCGGGTAATAAGTGCCGCCCTTCACGGTGGCGTCATTGCAGACAACCATGACCTCTTGCCCCATCACCCGGCCAATCCCGGCGATGACCCCGGCGCAAGGCGCAGCGCCGTCGTAAAGCCCATGCGCCGCCGTTGCGCCGACTTCCAGAAACGGGCTGCCCGGATCGAGCAGGTTCGCCACCCGCTCGCGGGGCAGCATCTTGCCGCGTGACACATGCCGCGCGCGAGAATTCTCGCCGCCGCCCGCCGCCGCCAGGGCTGCGGCCGCGGCGACGCCGGCCAGCGCCTCGAGATGCGCGGCGCGGTTGGCCTTCGCCTCCTGCGTGCCGGCGATGAAGCCAGAGGTCAGTTTCATGCGGTCTTGTCCTTGTCGGGCGCAGGTTCTGGCGCGGGCAGCAGCTTGCGCTGCATCAACCAGCGCTGTCGGTAGGCATAGCGGGCGGCGCGGGCGACATCGACCTGAAAACTGGCATTGACCACCGCCGCGACAGCGCCGCCGATGATCGGGACAAGTTGTCCGGCCTTGCGCGAAGCCAGCGACAGTCCAAGTTGCCGCGCGATCCGTTCCACCAGCTTGTCCGTAAGCCAGTCGCCACCCTTCGAAAGGACATAGCGCGCCTCAGGTGTCGCCAGCGCTGCAGCGAGATCGTTGAGGTTCTTCAGCGAGTCCCTTCGCCGGCCAGATGCCATCGATGTCGCGACCTCCAGCACCATCAGGCGGAAAGCGTGTTCCTCGGGGCCGTCTTCGGTGAACCCGTAGGCGGCACCGGTTGCGCGGACGTTGCGCGCGGCCAGCCCGATCGTGGCAGGAATATCCACAGCCAGGCCCGCCCCGCCGAACCAGCCCGCCAGCCCGCCGGACGCGGCGTTGGTCCCCTGCGACCAGGCTTGCACCCGCAACGCCACCCTGTCGCAAGCGGCGAGGTCCAACAGGTCATGGCCGGTCAGTTCGGCAGGCAGCGTCAGCTTCGCCGCGCGGTCCGCGCCGCGCAGCGCCGCCCGCATAGCGGTCGCCGGGATCATGCGGGCGATCCAGCCGCTGAGCGGCGCGGTCAGGCGCTCTGCGCACTGCCCCATCATCGTGGCGCGGCGATCTTCATAGGCTTTCTGTTCTGCAAGCACCCTTTCGATGATCGCGTTCCGGCCATCGGTGATGCTCATCGGATCGTTGTCGGTCATCCGGTCCGCGACTCTCTGCCCAATCCGGCTTTCGGATTTTCGAACCCGAACCGCTCGCCCTCGCCCCAGGCGTTGCGATCATTGCCCCTGTTCGGATACCCCCCCGCCGCCTTCAGCATCGCCGCCAGATGCATCAGGTTCCAAGTCATGATCGTGGTATTTCTCTGGGTGAAATCGTTGTCGAACCCGGCACGGCTGCCATCCTCCATCTCGTCGCCGTAAGATGCCCCCGGCCCGGCCTCGCCGATCCAGCCGCAATCGGCTTGCGGCGGAATCGTATAGCCCAGATGCGACAACGCAAAGCCTGTCGTCATTGCCACATGCTTGATGCCGTCCTCATTGCCGGTGACCACAGTGCCGCCGACCTTGCCGTAGAAGATCGACTGCCCCTTGCCGTTCAGCATTCCAGACATCGCATAAAGTCGCTCGATCAGCACCCGGCAGACCGAGCTTTCCTCCCCCAGCCAGATCGGTGTGCCGATCACGAAGATGTCCGCAGCCTTTACCTTTTCCCAGAGGTCCGGCCAGTCGTCGCGATCCCAGCCGTGTTCGGTCATGTCGGGGTAGATGCCGGGCGGGACATGGTACGACAGCAGATGGACATGTTCGACGGCGACGCCGTTTTTCTCCATGATATCGGCCGAGGCGTTGAGAAGAAGCTTGGTATGGCTCTCCGACGGCTGCCGCTTCAATGTGCAGTTGATGTAGAGGGCCTTGAGATCGGAAAAGTTGGTCATCGGAACATCCTAATTGGCGTGTTGTTCAGGCCATTGCGGCCATAAGCTCTCGTCCAACCAACATCCGCCTTATCTCACTTGTTCCTGCCCCGATCTCCATCAGCTTGGCATCGCGGAAGATTCGGCTGACGGCCGAGTCGTTCATGAAGCCCGCGCCCCCCATCGCCTGCACCGCCTGATGCGCCTGTTTCATGCCCTCTTCAGAGGCATAGAGCACGCAAGCTGCGGCGTCGGCGCGGGTGACTTCACCCCGGTCACAAGCGCGGGCCACCTCGTAGACATAGGCCCGGGCGGAGTTCATCGCGGTATACATGTCGGCAATCTTGCCCTGCATCAGCTGGAAATTCCCGATCGGCTGACCGAATTGCCTGCGCTCGGCCAAGTAGGGCATGACCTCGTCAAGACAGGCGGCCATGATGCCCGTGCCGATACCCGAGAGAACCACACGCTCGTAATCGAGGCCGGACATCAGCACCCGGACGCCCCCCCCCTCTTCGCCCAGCACGTTCTCGAACGGTACTTCGACATCCTGAAAGATCAGTTCGGCGGTGTTCGAACCGCGCATCCCCAACTTGTCGAAATGCGGGGAAGTGGAAAAGCCCTTCATCGATTTTTCAATCAGGAAGGCGGTAATGCCCTTCGATCCAGCCGCGGAATCGGTCTTGGCGTAGACCACCAGGGTATCCGCGTCCGGACCGTTGGTGATCCAGTATTTGGTGCCGTTCAGGCGGTAGTGATCGTTACGCTTCTCGGCCTTGAGTTTCATCGAGATCACGTCTGATCCCGCCCCGGCCTCTGACATTGCCAAGGCCCCGACATGTTCGCCCGAGATCAGCCCCGGCAGGTATCTCCTGCGCTGTTCGTCGGTGCCGTTCAGGCGGATCTGATTGACGCACAGGTTGGAATGCGCGCCGTAGGACAGTGACACGCTGGCCGAGGCCCGCGCGATTTCCTCGACCGCGATGACATGCGCCAGATAGCCCATGCCTGCGCCGCCATATTCCTCTGACACAGTGATGCCCAACAGCCCCAAATCGCCCATTTCGCGCCAGAGAGCGGACGGGAACGCGTTGCTGCGGTCGATCTCGGCGGCGATCGGCTTGATCCGCTCCTGCGCCCATTTATGCACCATGTCACGCAGCGCATTCACGTCCTCGCCCAGATCGAATGTCATTCCCGCAGTGAACATCGCCAGCTCCGACTAATTGAACGCTCGTTCATTTATACACCCAAGGACCCTTTCAGGTCAATCCCACCGTTTGCGCCGAATGGCGGAACCTTGCATCGCGCTGCGCGTTTCGCAGTCAAACCCGATCAAACAAAGGAAACGCGATGAGCGACGATCTATCCACCGAATTCTGGAACCGTGCCGAAAATATTACCGCCGGCATGTTATCCGCCGACAAGGCTGCGCCGCGACCGATGGCGCATATCTGCCGCAAAGGATCGAACGCGCTGTATTTCATCACCTCTGACGGCACCGATATTGCGGACGAGGCCAAGAATGGCGCATCGGCGCGCCATGTCTTGGCCTGTTCGCATGGAGCGCTCTACGCGACGATCGACGGTACGCTAAGTATGGAAACCGACGAAAAGACGCTGGACGAGGTCTGGTCGCCCATGGCCGCTGCCTGGTTCGAGGAGGGCCGCGCGGATGACGACATCCGCCTCGTGCGGTTTACCCCCCGCGAGGCCGAGGTCTGGATCATCGACGGCGCGCCCAAGGCGCTTTACGAAATCGCCAAGGCCAATGTTACCGATCAGACGCCCGATTTGGGCAACCACGGCACGATTCGGTTCTGAACTGGCGCCTTTCTCGTAAAAATACCACTCACGAAACAGGCGCGGCCTGCCCTCGATAGACCGCCCCCACCTCGGCGAAGATGATCCGGGCGATCTGTTTGCAATCGGCAATGCTGAAGGTCAGCGGCAGGCGCATGTCAAGAAGCCCCGCCAGGACCCGGTCGGTTTGCGGCATCGGGCCCGGATCGGCATAGCGCCAACTGTCGTATTTCGACGTGAAGCCAACGGGTTCTGCCGCGCCGAACCACTTTAACTCGACGCCGCGCGCGCGGCACCGCGCCACGACGTCCGCCACCGCCGCCGCCTGCCAGCCCGGCAGCAGGAACTGGATCGACGAGCCGACGAACTCTTCGGCCTCGGGTCGCGCGATCACCTGCAATCCGGGCGTGTCCCGCAAGCCCGTCTCGACCGCGCGGTAACGGGCATTCCACGAGACGACTTGATCGGCCAGCCGCGCCAGTTGCGGTCGCAGGATCGCCGCCCTCAGGTTGTCCATCCGGCCCGAGATGTTCGGCGTGTCGTACTTCACCCGCTCGAATACGTCCGGTCCCGGTGCTGCGGGATGTGCGGAATAGAGCATATACGACCCTGACAGAAGCACAGCACGCGCCGCAAGTTCCTCGTCATCGGTGATCAGCAACCCGCCTTCGCCGGAATTGAGATGCTTGTATGTCTGGGTAGAGTAGCACCCCGCGATGCCGTGTCGCCCGGACCGCACGCCATTCCAGAACGCCCCCATCGTATGCGCGCAATCCTCGATCACCTTCACGCCGATCCCGTCGCAAAGCGTCATCAGCTTTTCCATCTCGCAAATATGCCCGCGCATGTGGCTTAACAGCAGAACGCGCGCGCCCGACGCGTCGATCTTGCGTTTGAGATCCGCCAGGTCAATCGTCAGCGCCTCGGTCACTTCAACCAGCACCGGCACGGCGTCGAGACTGGCAATCGCGCCCGGCACAGGCGCCAGCGTGAAGGCGTTCGACAGAACCTTGTCGCCTGCCCTGACACCCACGGCGCGCAAAGCCGTCGCCATCGCATAGCCGCCCGACGCCACCGCAAGGCAGTATTTCGCGCCCATCACGCCAGCGAATTCCTGTTCAAGCAGCGCGGCTTCCGCGACTTCGCCGGGGACGGTGTTGTAGCGATGAAGCCGGCCGTGCCTCATCACCGCGACTGCAGCCTCGATGGCCGCTTCGGGTATCGGCTCTTGCTGGGTGAAACTGCCTTTGAAACTCTCGGTCATGATACCCCCCAGAGGTGATTTGACTTCGTTGGGGCGGTTTCGTCAATCGCGGCGCGAACCGCCCCAAGCGGCGGCTACCCGATCAACTCGGCCACGACCGCCGCCAGCCCGTCATAATGATCAAGCAGCGCATCTGGCTGCAAGTCCGCGACCCCGCGTCCGTCCGGTCCAAACGTTACCAGCAATGATCGCATTCCTGCGGCCCGTGCGGTTTCGCGGTCGGTAACGGAATCGCCGACCAGAATCGCCTGACCATGATCACCGCCGAGCCGCGTCACCGCTTCGCGCAACGGCGCGGGGTCGGGCTTGCGGACGGCCAAGGTATCGGCCCCGATCAGCGAACCGAACAGGTTTCGTACGCCGAGCGCAGTCAGCAACTGATGCGCCAGCGCCTCGGGCTTGTTTGTGCAGATGCCGACACCATAGCCCGCGCCGCGCAAGCCCTCGATCGCCGCCGCCGTGCCGGGATAAAGCGTCGAGAACCGGTCGATATTCTCGGCATAGGCCGTCAGCAGCACAGGATAGCCCGCTGCGATCTGGGCCTCGCCAAAGGGCTGGCCCAACCGCTCGAACCCTGCCATTAGCATTGCGCGCCCGCCGCCCATCATCGCGGTGCGGGCGTCCGTAACCGGGTCCAGCACATCGCCGAACCCCATTCTCCGAAACGCCGCATTTCCGGCCGCGATCAGATCGCCCGAGGTATCGGCCAGCGTGCCGTCAAGATCGAAAATCACCGTTCGCATCGTCTTTCCCCTCGCGTGCCGCCCCAGCCTGCCTGTAATGAAGCGTAAACAGTTTTGATAGCAACAACCCTTGCGGCATCGCCGCCAAGGGGTAAAACGGCGCGACGACAAAGAAAAGAGCAGCCATGCCAACAGCCCTCATCATTCTGGCCGCCGGTCAGGGCACCCGGATGAACTCCGATCTGCCGAAAGTGCTGCACACCTTGGGCGGAGTGCCGCTTTTCGCCCATGCGCTGGCCGCGGGCGCAGCGCTGGAGCCGGAACGCACGATCCTGATCACCGGCCATGCCGGCGAGCAGGTCGCAAAAGCCGCCCGCACCATAGATCCCGAGATTGAGATCGTCGAGCAGAGCCAACAGCTCGGCACCGGCCATGCCGTGCTGCAGGCGCGCGACGCGCTGGCGGATTTCGACGGCGATGTCGTTGTCCTTTACGGCGATACGCCTTTCATCCGCCCCGAAACCCTGGCCGCGATGGCCACGGCACGGGCGAAGTTCGATGTCGTTGTGCTGGGCTTCGAGGCTGCCGACCCGGCCCGCTACGGTCGTCTGGTGATGCAGGGCGACCGGCTGGAAAAGATCGTCGAATATAACGATGCAACAACTGAAGAACGTTCCATAACATTCTGCAACAGCGGCATAAAGATGGCTTCGGCTGAGAATCTTTTCAAGCTGCTCGACAAGGTTGAAAACGACAATGCTGCAGCCGAGTACTACTTGACCGACATCGTCGGCCTCGCCAATGCCAGCGACCTGACGGCGACCGCCGTGGCTTGTGACGAGGGCGAGACGCTCGGCATCAACACCCGCGCCGAACTGTCCGCCGCCGAGGCCGCGTTCCAGGTCCGGGCGCGCCTGGAAGCGGTCGAGAACGGCACCACTCTGATCGCCCCTGACACCGTGTTCTTTTCGCAGAACACCCATCTGGGCCGCGATGTCGTGGTCGAACCCAATGTCGTCTTCGGCCCCGGCGTGACGGTCGAGACCGGTGCCCGTATCCGCGCCTTTTCGCATCTCGAAGGCGCGCATGTCGGCGCCGGTGCGATCATCGGCCCCTATGCCCGACTGCGCCCCGGCGCCGAGATCTCCAACGACGCCCATATCGGCAATTTCGTCGAGATCAAGAATGCCGAGATCGGTGAAGGCGCGAAGGTCAATCACCTGACCTATATCGGCGACGCCAGTGTCGGCGAGGCGACCAACATCGGCGCCGGCACCATCACCTGCAACTATGACGGCGTGATGAAGCACCGGACCGAGATCGGCGCCCGCGCCTTCATCGGTTCGGACACGATGTTCGTCGCGCCGGTCAAGGTTGGTGACGGAGCAATGACGGCAACCGGCACCGTGGTAACCCGCGACATTCCCGACAACGCTTTGGCCATCGCCCGGTCTGAAATGCAGATCAAACCCGGCATTGCACGCAAATTGTTTGAAAAGTTGAAGGCCGTGAAAGCTTCCCCGAAAAAAGGTTAACGAAATGTGCGGTATTGTAGGTATCCTTGGCCAACATGAAGCAGCCCCGATCATCGTCGAGGCGCTGAAACGGCTGGAATATCGCGGCTATGACAGCGCCGGCGTCGCCACAATCAACGATGCCCGTCAACTCGACCGCCGCCGCGCTTTGGGCAAGCTCGTCAACCTCGCCGACCTCCTTGTCCATGACCCGCTGCAGGGTCGGGCCGGGATCGGTCATACAAGGTGGGCGACCCACGGCGCGCCCTCGGTCGGCAATGCCCATCCGCATCAGGCCGGACCCGTCGCCGTCGTTCATAACGGCATCATCGAGAATTTCCGAGACCTCCGGGCAGAGCTTGCTGCCCAAGGTTACGAGGTTCAGACCGAGACCGATACCGAGACCGTTGCCCTGCTCACGCAGAGTTTCCTTGATCAGGGTCTTGCCCCGCGCGACGCTGCCGAACAGACCATCGCGCGCCTTGAAGGTGCCTATGCGCTCTGCTTTCTGTTCGACGGAGAGGACGACCTGATGGTCGCTGCGCGCAAGGGCTCGCCGCTTGCCCTCGGCCATGGCGACGGCGAGATTTATGTCGGGTCCGACGCGCTGGCCCTCGCGCCCTTGACCAACCAGATCACCTATCTCGAAGAGGGAGACTGGGCGATCCTGACCCGAACATCAGTCGAGATCCGGGATGCGAACGGCAAGCGTGCCAACCGCCCGGTCAAGACGATCAGCATCGACACATCCAGCGTCAGCAAGGCCGGTTACAAGCATTTCATGGCCAAGGAGATCGCCGAGCAGCCCACCGTTATGGGCGAGGCGCTGACGCATTACCTGTCCGAGCCGGGCCGCATCGCCCTGCCCGAAGCTCTCGATTTCGCGAAGATCGACCGGATCACCATGGTGGCCTGCGGTACGGCCTACTATGCCTGCCTGACTGCGAAATACTGGTTCGAACAACTTGCCCGTCTGCCGGTCGAAGTCGATGTCGCCAGCGAGTACAGATACCGCGAACCACCGGTCACGCCCGGCACCTGCGCGCTTTTCGTCAGCCAGTCGGGCGAAACCGCCGACACCCTCGCCGCACTTCGCTATTGCCGCGACAAGGCCGACACGGTCCTGTCGGTGGTAAACGTCCCGGAAAGCTCGATCGCGCGCGAAAGTGATATCGCCTTACCGATCCTTGCCGGGACCGAGATCGGTGTCGCCTCCACCAAGGCGTTCACCAATCAGCTCACCGTATTGGCGCTTCTGGCGCTGCAAGCCGCGCGGCAACGCGGCCAGATCGACGCCGAAACCCTCTCGCGGTATCTGGATGACCTCGCCACCCTGCCGGGTCTTCTGAACCTCGCGCTTGGCCAGTCCGATGCCATCGCCAGCATCGCAGCCAAGCTGGCCGAGGCGCAGGATGTGCTCTTCCTCGGTCGCGGACAGATGTATCCGCTGGCCCTAGAAGGCGCTCTGAAGCTCAAGGAAATAAGCTACATCCATGCTGAAGGCTATGCCAGCGGCGAGCTCAAGCACGGACCCATAGCACTGGTGGACAAGAAAGTGCCGGTCGTCGTGATGGCGCCCCGCGACGCGCTGTTCGACAAGACCGTCTCGAACATGGCAGAGGTCATGGCTCGCGGCGGCAAGGTGCTTCTGATCACCGATGCAAGGGGCGCCAAAGAGGCGGCCGACGGCACATGGCAGATCATCACGATGCCGCAGGTGCCGACGCTCTTCGCGCCGATCCTTTACGCAGTTCCTGCGCAGCTTCTCGCCTATCACGCCGCCATCGCCAAGGGCACCGATGTCGACCAACCGCGCAATCTGGCGAAATCCGTGACCGTGGAATGACGCCCGAGAACGCGCTGACCCAACTCCGCGCCAAGGCGCAGCCGGGCCGCAGATTGCAGATGGCCTCCTATCACAAGGCCGACCGCCCCTATCTCGGCGTCGCCAACCCCGATATCAACGCACTGGTCGTCGAATGGCGAAAGCAGTTGAACGTCGAAGACCGAACCGCACTCGCCGCCGCCCTCTGGCGCACCAACATTTTCGAGGCCCGTCTCACCGCCGCCAAGCTCCTGACGCAAGCCCGCATCCGCCCCGGTGCCGAGGTCTGGCATCTGATCGCCAGCTGGGTGCCCGATTTCGACAGCTGGGCGATCGCAGATCATGCCTGCATGGCCGGTCAGAAGCGCCTTGTCGCCGATCCGTCCCGGCTCGACGAGGTCGAAACCTGGACCGGTTCACCGCATATGTGGACCCGCCGCGCCGCTCTCGTCATCACCCTGCCCTGGACCAAGCAGAACCATCCGAAACCCGCCGAGGAAACCGCCCGGGACCGCATCCTCGGCTGGGCCGCGTCTTACGTCGATGACCGTGACTGGTTCATCCAGAAGGCCATTGCATGGTGGCTTCGCGATCTCTCGAAACACGATGTGCCCCGCACCCGCGCCTTCCTGGCGGCGCATGGCGACCGCCTGAAGCCCTTCGCCCGCAAGGAAGCCGGCAAATACCTCGCCTGACCTCAACCCCGGTAAATTGTTCACCGGGCTCCGCCCGCTTTCGCCTGAATTGACCCCAGACCATTTCTGTTTCGGCTCGAATTCTTTGTCGAAGGCCCCACGACCTGCTGCAGGCAGGACGCAATCCCTCTACCTCCCGCGCAATTCACGCCGCATGATCTTGCCCGTCGCGGTCATCGGCAGCGCCGCGATCCGCTCCACCATCCGCGGCGCCACATGCGGGCTGACCTTGTCGCGCACGCGCTGGATCAAAGCTGCCTCCAGCCCCGCCCACTCCGCGCCCTCGCGCAACACCACGAAGGCCTTCACCACCTCGGTCCGCACGGGATCAGGCACCCCCACCGCGGCCGCCATCACCACGTCGGGATGCCCGGTCAGGCAGTTCTCGATCTCGGTTGGCCCGATCCGGTAGCCCGCCGAGGTGATCAGGTCATCGTCGCGCGACGCATAGGTGAAATATCCTTGGGCATCGCATGTCCCCAGATCGCCGGTGCGCAGCCAGCCATCCCGAAGCTTCGCCGCCGTCGCCTCGGGCTTTTGCCAGTAACGCAGGAACATCACCGGGTTTGGCGCCTTCACGCAAATCTCGCCCATGTCGCCCGGTGCCACTGCAGCGCCTTCGCCGTCGAGCACCGCGACATCGAACCCCGGCAAGGCGCGGCCCATAGAGCCCGGCCGCACCGGCATCAGCCCGTGGCACGAAGCCAGCACCAGGTTGCATTCGGTCTGCCCGTAAATCTCGTTGATCGGCGCGCCCAGCGCGGTCAGCCCCCAGTCCAGCAGATCGGCGCCCAGCGATTCGCCTCCCGAGGTCACCGACCGCACATCCACAGTGCCCGGTACCGGCGCCGTCCGCATAAGTTTCAGCGCCGTCGGCGGCAGAAACAGGTTCCGCACGCGCTCGGTCCCGATCAACCGGAATGCCGCATCGGCATCAAATTTCCGCATCCGGTGGCTGATCAACGGCACGCCGTAGTAGAGGCAGGGCATCGCCATATCCATCAGCCCGCCGATCCAGGCCCAGTCCGCCGGCGTCCAGCCAACATCGCCCGCCTTGCCGAAGCCGGGATGGGTACATTCGATCGACGGCAAATGCCCCAGAAGGAAGCGATGCGCGTGCAGTACGCCCTTGGGCGGACCGGTCGTGCCGGATGTATAGATCAGCACTGCTGGATCCTCGGCCAGCGTCGGCACCATCTGCAGATCACCTTGCGCCGCCGTGATCTCGTCGGCGAAACAGCGTATCGGGGCGGTGGCCCGACCGAGCACATAGATCTCCGCCAGATCCGGCAGATCGGCCCTCAGCGCCATCACCTTGGCAAGGTTTTCGGCATCGGTCACCAGGATCTTCGCCCCGCTATCGGCCAGCCGGTAACGCAAGGCGTCCTCGCCAAAAAGCGTGAAAAGCGGCAACCCCACCGCGCCCAGCTTCATCGCCGCGAAATGAGCGATCAGTACTTCGGGACATTGCGCCAGCAGAACCGCCACTCGGTCGCCCCGCGCCAGTCCGCGTGCGGCGAAACTCAACGCCAACCCGTCCGACGCGCGTTTCAACGCACCGTAGCTCCAGTTCCGCGCCGTGCCGTCCTCTCCGATGTGCCGGATCGCCAGACGGTCGGGGTCCGTCTTGGTCCAACTGTCGCAGCAGCGCTCGGCAATGTTCAACCGCTTCGGCACCACCCAGCGGAACCCTGCGCGCATGCTGTCCCATTCCGAAAGCTCTGAAATGACCCGGCGGCTCACGGATCAACCGCCATAAACGGTCAGCTCCGGCAACCCGGTCAACGGCGCGCCCAAAAGCCGCAACGTTGGCAGCGACACCCGGCTTCCAGCCGTCGCCGGCCCCGAAGTCGGGCGCAACTCCACCGCCACGCTGTTGCCAGTCGGCGGGTAGACCACCCGGCCTTGCATTGTCTCGCTGACCATCGGCGTCTCCAGCCAGAATCCCGGAGCTGCGGGATTGCCGAGCGAGGCCACCGTCCGGCCCAGTTCGCGCTCGCCCGCAGGCGGACCGGCCAGCGCCGCCACGCGCTCCGCTTCGGTCGTGGTGTCGAACTCATCGGCGGTCGCGGCCGCAGACGGCGGCGCTGGCGTGACCGCCGCGACTTCCGGGTCGATCGCCCGATCCGGCGCCTTGGCCAGCTTTTCAGCAAGCCCACAGGACATCAGCAACGGCGCGAGGCAGACAAGACGAAATGGCTTCATGGCTCGGATGCTAGGCCCAAACCTTTGCGCATTCAATCACATCCGCCCTTGCGGCACCGCCGCGACAGGCATAGTTTCGCTGTCATGACCACGCCGCTCATAGATCCGTTCCAGCGCGCCATCTCTTACCTGCGCGTCTCGGTCACCGACCGCTGCGACTTCCGCTGCGTCTACTGCATGTCCGAAAACATGACCTTCCTGCCGAAGAAAGAGCTTCTGACGCTCGAGGAGCTCGACCGGATGTGCACGACCTTCATCGGTCTCGGTGTCGAGAAGCTGCGCATCACCGGCGGCGAGCCTTTGGTGCGGCGCGATATCATGACCTTTTTCCGTGCCATGTCGCGGCATCTCGACACCGGCGCGCTTCGGGAACTGACCGTCACCACCAACGGCTCGCAGCTTCACCGGTTCGCGGCCGACCTGGTCGCAGCGGGCGTCAGGCGCATCAACGTCTCGCTCGACACGCTCGACGAGGACAAGTTCGCCCGCGTCACCCGCTGGGGCCGGCTGCCGCAGGTGCTGAAGGGCATCGACGCGGCGCAGGCCGCCGGGCTCCGCGTCAAGATCAACGCCGTCGCGCTCAGGGGCTTCAACGAGGACGAGCTGTTCAGCCTGACCGAATGGTGCGCCGCCCGCGACATGGACCTGACCTGGATCGAGGTCATGCCGATGGGCGATCTGGGCAACGAGGACCGGGTTGGTCAGTACTGGTCGCTGAAGGACCTGCGCCGGACGGTGACGGAAAATTATACAGTCACCGATCTGGCCGAACGCACCGGCGGCCCGGCGCGCTATGTCCGGCTGGAGGAGACCGGCCAGAAGATCGGCTTCATCACCCCGCTGACCCATAATTTCTGCGAAAGCTGCAACCGCGTGCGGCTGACCTGCACGGGCGAGCTTTACATGTGCCTTGGCCAGGAAGACATGGCGGACCTTCGAAAGCCTCTGCGCGATCACGCCGATTCCGACGCGCCGCTTCAAGAGGCGATCCGCGCCGCCATCGGTCGCAAGCCGAAAGGGCACGATTTCGATTATTCCCGTCAGCGCGCCGACGGTCAGGTCGTGCGCCACATGAGCCATACAGGCGGTTAGGTCCGCGCTTCTGGGGGCGTAGGCGGACGGGTGTCCACATGTGGACAAACTGCTTACCCATTGAAATCAAACAACAAGGGCCACCGGCATTTACCTTTCGTTCACCCTTTTCAGGGCCGCGCGGAGGGGGTGGACACAAGATCTTGCGGTCCGCCCATCACCCCGAATCGCCAGCCACCTGCACCCCGACCTGCCGCGTCTTTCGTTCCGAAATATCCCCGGGGGGGCCAAGGGGGCAGCGCCCCCTGGCCAGGAACCGCCCGGATCCCGCCAGCTGACCCGCGCGCGGTACGGCGCCGGTTCAACCCTCGGTCAGCGCCAGCAGCCCTTGCAGATGCGCCGCCATCTGGCGCCCGCCGATTTGCGATTCCCGCACCAGCCAGTCGAAATGGTCCGCCATGGCCTGCACACGATGGGTTTCGCGGAAGGCTATGAAATGGCGGCCTACATAGAGCACGGCAATCAACGGCCCCAGAACCGTCAACGGCGCGGAAAACACCCGCCGCGCATCGAAGAGATAGAGCCGGAGCGAGGGATAAAGCTGCGCATGCAGCTGTGCCAGCCATTCGATCTGCGCGCGGCGCAGTTCGGGCGCAAGCCCGGCATAATAGCCGTTGCCGCGCGCGAAGCTGTCCAGCTCGTGCAGCGGCAGGGCGATTTCGTAATCCGAGGCAGAATTGCGCATCCAGGTCAGCCGGTCCTCGGCGGCACCGATCGCCTGGTCCGTGCTGCGGATCATCGCGTCGGCATATTCCCAGCGCAGCATGTCGCGGGTTTTCAGCATGTCGGGCAGAGTCGCGGGAACGTGGCGGATCTTGTAGCCCGCCGCTTCCTGGTGCCAGGCGAAAATCTGTTCATCGACCAGCGAGCGTGGGGCTTCGGTGATGCTCATCGAACTGGCCAGAAGATCGGCCAGCCGCTCGGGCCGTTCGGTCAGGCCCAGCAGCCAGTCGGCGCTGACCCCCAGCGCACGGGCGCATTCGGCGACGACCTGGGCATTGGGCAGGCGCGGACCTTGCCCTGACAGCAGCTGGGAAATGGTCGAACGGTCGACGCCGACGGCGCGGGCAAGGGCGCTCTGGTTGGTGCCGCTTTCGGCCATCCCCCGCGTAAGGCGCTGGCGGAACCGCGCGGCGCGGCTGCGCTTGTCGTCTATAGTCATCATTGTTTCTTTTCTCAAACACTGTTTGAAATAGTTTACAATGTCCAGAATACACAGCGTACCGTCCTTGCGCTACCCATTCCGGGGAGAGACGGAAAGGAATCGAAGATGGAAACAGGCAAACGCACCTTGGTGAAGGCGGTCCTATGGCAGGCCCTGGGTCTGGTTGTGATGCTGGCGGTCGGCTGGACGCTGACCGGCTCTTCCACGCTGGGAGGCATGATCGCGCTTCTCAACTGCGGGATCGGATTTGCGACCTATTTCCTCTATGAACGGATCTGGGCGCAGGTGCGCTGGGGTCGGCGCGGCCTTGTTATTGAAAGCCAGCGATGACGCGGGCCATGCAACCCCGGCCGAGGCCCGCACGACCGCACTTGCGTTGAGGGATCCGCCCACCCGTAACCGGCGCAACCACGCGCCCGGTCCTCAGCCATAGCGTTCCACGAAACCCCGCAAGATCCGTTCCGGCATCGTCACATCCGCGGCCCGGCACATCGCGATCAGGCGGTCGGCATCCTCGGGTGGGAAATACCCCCGCTCGCGGTAGACCCGGATCCGGGTCTCGAAGACCGCCGCATCGGCCTCGGGGTGAAACTGGGTGGCATAGACATTCGCGCCGTGGCGGATCATCTGATAGGGGCACGGATCCGAGGACAGAAGCTGGACACAGCCGTCCGGCAGCGCGTCGAGCGCCTCTTTGTGGCCGACAAAGGCTTGGAATTCCGATGGAAATCCGGCCAGCAGCGGATCCGTCGCGCCCTCGGGCGTCAGCTTGCACAGCGTCGCGCCCACGCCCTCGCCGTGATGGTCCTTGGTCACCGGCGCGCCCAGGTGATAACCAAGCACGCCGATGCCGTAACAGCAGCCCATGAACGGAAAGTCGCGGCCGGTGATCTCGGGCATCAGGCCCAGCACCGCCGCCTCGATCCGCGCCTCGACCGGAGATTTCTTCTGGGGCGGGTCAGAGACGCAGCCCGGCCCGCCGCCGACGATGACGCCGCAATAGTCATCCAGCCGCAGCTTTGCCGGCAGGGTTTCGCAATCAAGTCGCACCCGGCACGTCTCGGCCTCGGTCAGCCCGCCTTTCCCGAGAATCGCCGCATATTCATTGTCCGAGGCTTCCGCCTCGGGCCGAAGTTGCAGGATCAGGAAAGATTTCATCGCGGGCCGCCTGCGTCAGGATCGTTCGCCGCTGCATGGCCGATCGCGAGGGTGCCGTCAACGACCACGCCGCGCGGTGTTTGCCGGGATCCGGCGCGGCCCTCACGGTGCCCGGAGGCAAGGCTTCACGCCGCAGGCATCCGGCTTTCGACGATCTCGGCCCACCAGCTGCACCCGGCCGGGATCGCCTCGTCGCTGAAATTGTACTCGGGGTGATGCACCATCGCGGTGTCGCCATTGCCCACGAGGATATAGGCCCCCGGCCGCTCCTCGAGCATGAAGGCGAAATCCTCGCCGCCCATGATCAAGGGCGCCTCGTCGCACTGGCCCGACACCTTGCGCGCCACATCCGCCGCGAACTCGGTCTGCTCGGGATGGTTCACCATCACCGGGTAGCCTTTCATGTAGTTCACCTTCGCCACCGCGCCGAAGGCATCGGCGGTGGCTTCGGCGATCTTGATCACCCGCTCGCCGGCCAATTGCCGCACGTCCTTGTCCAGCGTCCGGACAGTGCCTTTCAGATGCACCCGTTGCGCGATGACGTTGAACGCCTTCGAAGAGGTCTCGAACGAGGTCACCGACACCACCACCTGATGCACCGGATCGACATTGCGGCTGGCAATGGTTTGCAGCGCCAGCACGACATGGCTGGCCACGACGGTGCTGTCCACGGTTTCATGCGGCTTGGCGGCATGGCCCCCCTTGCCCTCGATGGTGATCTCGAACTGGTCAGTGGCGGCAAAGAACGCGCCGGGCCGGATTGCGAAGGTTCCCAGCGGCCGCCCTGGCCAGTTGTGCATCCCGTAGACCTCGTGGATGCCCCAGCGCTGCATCAGCCCGTCCTCGCACATTTCGCGGCCGCCGCCGCCGCCTTCTTCGGCGGGCTGGAAGATCACCACGCAGGTGCCGTCGAAATTCCGCGTCTCGGCAAGGTATTTCGCGGCTCCGAGCAGCATCGCGGTATGGCCGTCATGACCGCAGGCATGCATCGCGCCCTTGGTCTTGCTGGCGTAGTCGAGCCCCGTCGCCTCTTCGATCGGCAGCGCATCCATGTCGGCGCGCAGTCCGATCACCTTGCCCGAGGCGTCGCTCTTGCCCTTGATCACGGCGACCACACCGGTGCGGCCGATCCCAGTCACCACCTCGTCGCAGCCGAAGCCCTCAAGCAGTTCGGCGACCCGGCCGGCCGTCCGGTGGGTGTCGAACAGGATCTCGGGATGGGCATGAAAATCCCGGCGCCATTCGCTGATTTTGGGTAGCAACTCGGCAAATCGGTTTTTCACGGGCATCGAACAACTCCGGGGATTTCGGGCATGACGGCCAATCCTCGCGCAGGAGGCTGGCACCCACAAGCCAATTCTTCAGGATCCGGATGCCGGCTTCGCCGACCAAAGGCCCCCGGCCCGCCGACCCCGGACGCCGCGCGGCCCGACTGGCCGGTCGCATGGCGAACCCGCCCGATGGGGGGGCGTCGGTGGAAAAAGAAGGACAGCCCCGGCTGGCCCGCCGACATGGAATAGCGTCCGGCGAGACTTCGCAGGTGAGGAACGATATTCTCTGGGCTGGCCCCTTGCGGAACATCGTTCTGGCCAACCGCCCAAACTGCCGGGGCTGATCGCTTGTTTCTTCGTGAATTTCGCGCCAAATGCGGAAAATGTTCCGTTAACGGAGGAATCAGCCATGTTCGAGTCCCTCGGTTTAGAAGAGATCGGCCCCCGGCAGGCCTCGATCCTGCTCGGGCTTGCCCTTGGCCTGGCGTTTGGCGCGCTTGCAGAGGTGACCCGCTTCTGTCTTCGCCGCGCCCTTGTCGGCGCGACCGCAGAGCGCCGCCCGGCGCTTGGCGTCTGGCTGACGGCGCTGGCCACGGCTGTCATCGGCACCCAGCTTGCGGTGGCCAACGACCTCATTTCATTCGCCGATCATCGGTTCATGGCGGCCGATCTGCCGTGGCTCGCCATCATCATCGGCGGCGTTGCGTTCGGCGGCGGCATGGTCCTGACCCGCGGCTGCGTCTCGCGGCTGACGGTGCTGGGCGCGTCCGGCAACCTGCGCGCGATCACCGTCCTGCTGGTCTTCGCCTTCGTCGCCCATGCGACGCTGAAGGGTGTTCTGGCCCCGGTCCGCACCACGCTCGGCGGGGTGACGGCATCCACGGGCGAGGCGATTTCGCTGGCCGCCCTGCCCGGCGGCCCGTTGGTCTGGGCGGCGGTCATCGCGTTGATCTCATTTGGGGTTGCCGTCCGTTCCGGCGCCCGCCCGCTGCATCTGGGCCTTGCCGTCCTGATCGGCCTGCTGGTTCCCGCCGCATGGATCGGCACCGGCTACATCCTTTACGATGACTTCGATCCGATCCCGTTCGAGGCGCTTTCCTTCACCTCGCCCGCCGCGGAGACCCTGTTCTGGGGCATCGCCTCGACCTCGATCCCTGCCGGGTTCGGCGTCGGTCTTCTGGGGGGCGTCGTTGCCGGGGCTCTGGCGCTGTCGCTGATCAGCGGTCGGTTCGCATGGCAAAGCTTCACCTCGCCGGGTGAAACCGGCCGCTACCTTTCGGGGGCCGTGCTGATGGGGTTCGGCGGCGTGCTTGCGGGCGGCTGCACGGTCGGGGCGGGGCTTTCGGGTGTGCCGACCCTGTCGCTCGCCGCGATTCTGGCGCTGGCCTCGATCGCCGCCGGCGCGCTTGTCCTGAACCGCCTGATCAGTGCTCGACCTGCCGCCGGATTCGCCGCACCAGAAGCCAGACGAGCCCCACTACCAGCGGAGTGAGCACCGCCGTCGCCAGCCCTTTCGAGACACCGATCTCATCGGTGAACGGATAGGCCATGTAGGCGGCGAGGTTCACCGCGTAGTAGCTGATCGCAACCACCGACAAGCCTTCGACGGTCTTTTGCAGCCGCAGTTGCAGATCGGCGCGCTTGTCCATGCTTTCCAACAGCTTCTGGTTCTGCGCCGAACGTTCCACATCGACCTGCGTCCGCAACAGATCACCTGCCCGGATCGCGCGATCAGCCATGTTGGCCAGCTGCCGCTCGGCCGATTTCACTGTCCGCATCGCAGGATCGTAGCGCCGCATCATGAACTCGGCGAAGGTCTGGCGGCCCTCGAACCGCTGCTCTCGCAGCACACCGATCCGCTGGTTGACGATCGCCTCGTAGGCCCCGGTCGCGCCGAACCGGAAACTCGACTGCGCCGCCATGCTTTCCAGCTCGGCCGAGATCGACAGCAGATCCTTCAGCGTCGCCTCTGGCGAAGACACCTCGCCGGTCATCGCGCCCACCAGCCGCGTCAGCCGCCTGTCGATCGGCCCCAGTTCCGCCGACAATTGCCGCGCCCGCGTCAGGCCCAGCATCGACATCGCCTTGTAGGTCTCGATCTCGCACAGCCGCTGCACGATCCGCCCGATCCGGCGCGGCCCGGTCCACGGCCTGGCAAACACGGCCAGCCGCATATGGCCGGCGGTGTCGATCCGGAAATCCCCGGCAATGACCGCGCTTTCGTCCAGCACATGGCTGACCGCCACGCTTTCCGGGACGAACCAGTTTTCGAGCTTGGCGAGTACTTCGGAATTGTCCTCGGCCAGTTCAACCCGGATCAGCGCCGATGTCATCCGGACCCCCGGCGCCCGCCGCAACCAGTCCTTCGGAAACACGTCGAAGCATGCCGGATCAAAGGCCCGCACGGCGTTGCCGTTGCCGAAGATCGTGTAGGTCACGAATTCGGTGTGGCTTTCCCATTTCAGGGTGTATTTGCCGATCTCGCCAAAGAAATGCGTGGCATCGGGCTGCGGGTGCGCCGCGCCGAACCGGTCGAGCAGGTCGACCAGATGCGCCCGGTCCGCCGCCCGGTCCCGGCGGGCGGCATCGTGTTCCGGCTTGATCGCCAGATAGGCCGCAAAACACGGCGCATCGAGCGCCGGAAACGGCCGCGCGTGCAACTCGTTGGCCAGCGCATAGCGCAGCGGGTGATCGGCAGGCTGGGTCATCGACAATCCGGACGTTGAACGCGTCGCGTCACATTAAGGCGTTTCGGGAAGATATTGAATCGGAGTTTCGCTGCCTGTCGCTGCGCTTGAACGCGAATTCCATGCTTCTTGTCTTCACCATGTTCCGAAACGCTATAGACGGCAACGCGCGCCGCCAAAAGCCCGGCCACCGTATACCGGCGTAGACTTGCATTCCCGCATCACTTGGTCGGGGTCAACGGGTCTTCGGGAGCATTGCGGGGGCTGGTGGCCCCCGCCTGTCTTCAATTGATCAGCGGCAGCAGGCTGTCGATCGAGGCCTTGGCATCGCCGTAGAACATGCGGGTGTTTTCCTTGTAGAACAGCGGGTTCTCGATGCCCGAGTAGCCTGTGCCCTGGCCGCGCTTGGACACGAAGACCTGTTTCGCCTTCCAGCATTCCAGAACCGGCATCCCGGCAATCGGGCTGTTCGGATCCTCCTGCGCCGCCGGGTTCACGATGTCGTTCGAGCCGATGACGATGGCCACATCGGTCGAGGGGAAATCCTCGTTGATCTCGTCCATCTCCAGCACGATGTCGTAGGGCACCTTGGCCTCGGCCAGAAGCACGTTCATGTGGCCCGGCAGACGCCCCGCCACCGGGTGAATGGCGAAGCGCACCTGCTTGCCGGCCGCGCGCAGCTTGCGGGTCAGTTCGCTGACCGATTGCTGCGCCTGCGCCACCGCCATGCCGTAGCCGGGGATGATGACGACACTGTCGGCATCGTTCAGCGCCGCCGCGACACCTTCGGCATCGATCGCGATCTGCTCGCCCTCGATCTCGGCCGCCGGACCCGAGGCGCCGCCGAAGCCGCCCAGAATGACGCTGAGGAAATGCCGGTTCATCGCCCGGCACATGATGTAGGACAGGATCGCACCGGACGATCCGACCAGCGCACCGGTGACGATCAACAGGTCGTTGCCCAGAAGGAACCCGGTCGCCGCCGCCGCCCAGCCGGAATAGCTGTTCAGCATCGAGACCACGACCGGCATGTCGGCGCCGCCGATCGCCATCACCAGATGCGCCCCGAGCACGAAGGCCAGCAGCGTCATCAGGTAGAGCGTCCAGGATCCGACGCCGTTCATGTAGGCCAACAGCAGCAGGAACGAGACCCCCACCATCATGATGTTCCAGATGTGCCGCCCCGGCAGGATCAGCGCCTTGCCGGTGATCCGGCTCGCCAGCTTGCCATAGGCGATGATCGAACCGGTGAAGGTGACAGCGCCGATGAAGACGCCAAGGAACACCTCGACCTCGTGGATCACCTGCTCGGCATGGGTGGGGAAACCATGTGCCGTGATGTCCGAGTTCAGGCCGATGAACACCGCCGCCAGACCGACGAAGGAATGCAGCGCCGCTACCAGTTGCGGCATGCCGGTCATCTCGACCCGCTGCGCCACCACGACGCCGATCCCGGCCCCGATCAGCAGGACGACGATCAGCAGCGCAGAGATCGAGACCTGCGGTCCGAGGATCGTCGCGAAGACCGCGATCGCCATCCCGACGATGCCGTACCAGACGGCGCGTTTCGCCTTTTCCTGGTTGCTCAGGCCGCCAAGGGCGAGGATGAAAAGGACGGATGCCGCGATATAGGCGGCGGTTTGAATACCGAAAGACATGGATCAGCCCCCGCTCAGGATTTCTGGAACATCTGCAACATCCTCCGGGTGACCATGAAGCCCCCGACGATGTTGATCGTGGCGATCAGGACCGAGATCGTGGCGAGGATCTTCACGATCCAGCCGCTATCGCCGATCTGCAGCAGCGCGCCCAGGATGATGATCCCGGAAATCGCGTTGGTCACCGCCATCAGCGGCGTGTGCAGCGAATGGCTGACCCCCCAGATGACCTGGAAGCCGATGAAGACCGACAGCACGAAGACGATGAAATGCTGCATGAAACTGGCCGGTGCATAGGCCCCGACCACCAGGATCAGCAGCGCGCCGATGGCCAGCAGCGTCACCTGGCTGGTGGTCGACTTGCGGAACGCGGCGGCCTCCTCGGCCATCTTCTCTTCCCGCGTCAGTTCCTTGGCTGCCGGTTTCTTCTTTTGCGCGGCGATCGCCTGCACCTTCGGCGGTGGCGGCGGGAAGGTGATCTCGCCCTCGAAGGTCGCGGTCGCGCCGCGGATCACGTCATCCTCCATGTCGTGATCGATCTTGCCGTCCTTGTCGGGGGTCAGATCGCTCAGCATGTGGCGGACGTTGTTGGAATAGAGCGTCGAGGCCTGCGCCGCCATCCGGCTGGGAAAGTCGGTATACCCGACGATGGTCACGCCGTTGTCGGTGACGATCTTCTCGTCCGGAACGGTCAGGTCGCAGTTGCCGCCGCGCTCGGCGGCGAGATCGACGATGACCGAGCCGGGCTTCATCGCCTCGACCATGTCCTTGGTCCAGAGCTTGGGCGCGTCGCGGCCGGGGATCAGCGCGGTGGTGATGACGATGTCCATCTCGGGCGCCAGTTCGCGGAACTTCTCAAGCTGCTTTTCGCGGAACTCGGGGCTGGAGGGCGCCGCGTAGCCGCCTGTCGCCGCGCCGTCCTGCGCCGCTTCCTCGAAATCGAGATAGACGAATTCCGCGCCCATGCTCTCGATCTGCTCGGCCACTTCGGGGCGCACGTCAAAGGCGTAGGTGATCGCGCCGAGAGAGGTCGAGGTGCCGATCGCGGCAAGGCCCGCGACGCCGGCGCCCACGACCAGGACCTTGGCCGGCGGCACCTTGCCCGCTGCCGTCACCTGACCGGTGAAGAAACGTCCGAAATTGTTGCCGGCCTCGATCACCGCACGGTAGCCGGCGATATTGGCCATCGAGGACAGCGCGTCCATCTTCTGGGCGCGCGAAATCCGCGGCACCATGTCCATCGCGATGACATTGGCGCCCTTGCCCTTGGCCAGTTCCATCAGCTTTTCGTTCTGGCCCGGCCAGAAGAACGAGATCAGCGTCTGGCCCTTGACCAGCCGCTTCGCCTCGGTCTCGGAGGGCGGGCGCACCTTGATCACCACTTCGGCGGCCTTCCAGAGGGCCGCGGCGGTCTTGACCACCTCGACGCCCGCCGCCTTGTAGGCGGCATCCGAAAACCCGGCCGCGGCGCCGGCGCCTGCCTCGATCACGCAGTCATGGCCCAGTTTCTGCAACTGAACGGCGCTGTCGGGGGTCATCGCAACCCGCGCTTCGCCCTCAAAAATCTCTTTCGGTGCACCGATCTTCACGAGTTCTGTCCCCCTTGCAGTCTTTTCGACCCTTTGCGCTGAGCCCCTGTATAACCCAGCCGGAACCGGTCACAAGGCAATGAAAGGCATTGTTTGCGCAAACTTACAGCCATCTTCGTGTCCGTTCCGACCATTTTTCGAACTCCGCGTCAAACCCGGCCCGCAACCGCGCCTCTTCGGGTATTATGAACCGCACCGTGATCAGCCAGACGAAGGCCGGGATCAGCGGCAGCGCCGGCAGCGCACCCCACCACAGGATCGCGCCGGTCAGGATCAGCGCATCGCCCAGATAGATCGGGTTGCGGCTGACCCGAAACACGCCGCGCGTCACCAGCGCCGAGGGCTTGCGGTGCGGGATCACGGTGGTGCGGGCGCGTACCATTTCTGCGACCGCGAGCAGCATCAGGGCCACTCCGGCCAGCGCCAAAGCCACGCCAAGCCAGCGCAGAACGCCGAGATCGGGCGCCAGACCGGGCAGCGCCCGTTTGGTGACCCAGGCCAGGATCAGGCAACCGGCCAGCCAGATCGGCGGAAGATCGACCCAGGTCGCGCCCGCCCCGTCCGGAGCATTTTCAGTGCCTTGGGGCATGCGCGATCTCCTTTGTGCCGCCAGCGGCAATCAAACCGAACTCGTGCCCCGCGCACAAGTGCTTGCGGCGGTGCTGCGGGCGCGGCACTCTGCAAAAAATCCGGAGGTTTCGATGACAGAACATCTTGAAGGGCGGCATGCCCTTGTCACCGGCGGCGGAACCGGCATCGGCCTTGCCATCGCCGAGGCGCTGGCCAAGGCGGGCGCCGAGGTCACGATCACCGGCCGCAGGCTGGAGGTGTTGCAGGACGTTGCCCGAAACCGGCCGCGGTTGCATCCGCTGGCGATGGACGTGACCGAAGAGGACAGCGTCGTCTCGGGCGTCAGATCCGCCGTCAAGGACCGGGGCCCGATCACGATCTGCGTCGCCAATGCCGGCATCGCCGAGGGCCGCGCGCTGCACAAGACCGACCTTGGTTTCTGGCGCAGGACGATGAGCACGAATCTCGACGGGGCATTCCTGACGATCCGCGAATGCATGGCCTCGATGCACGATCAGGACTGGGGCCGGGTCATCGGCGTCTCGTCCATCGCCGGGATCAGGGGGCTGCGCGGGGCATCGGCCTACACCGCTTCGAAACACGGGCTGATCGGCCTGATCCGCGGCTTGTCAGAGGACTACCTGATGCGCCCGATCACCTTCAACGCGCTCTGCCCCGGCTATGTCGACACGCCGATCGTCGAGCGCAACATCACCGCAATCTCGGACCGCGCCGGGGTCAGCGCCGACGAGGCGCTGAACACGATGATCCGCGCCAATCGCCACAAGCGCCTGATCGCGCCTTCCGAAGTCGCCGCCGCCGCGCTCTGGCTTTGCGGCGTCGGTTCGGACAGCGTCAACGGCCAGTGCATCGAAATTGCCGGGGGGCAGATGTGATGGATTTCGCGCAGACCAAGTCGCTGTTTCACCTGCCAGAGGGCGTCATCTACCTCGACGGCAACTCGCTTGGCCCGCTGCCCAAGGCCGCCGCCGCGCGGGTGGCGCAGACCGTGACCGAGGAATGGGGCGAGATGCTGATCACCGGCTGGAACAAGGCGCAATGGATGGCGCAGCCGGCGCGTCTGGGCGACCGGATCGGGCGGCTGATCGGCGCGCCGGAAGGCACCGTGGTGCTGGGCGACACGCTGTCGATCAAGGTCTACCAGGCGCTGGCCTCGGCCCTGGAGATGCGCCCGGGCCGCAAGGTAATATTAAGCGATTCCGGTAACTTCCCGACCGATCTTTACATGGCGGAGGAGCTGATCCGCTCGCTCGACAAGGGGCATGAACTGCGCGTCGTGGCCCCCGAGGATGTCGCGGCCAGCATCACCGACGAGATCGCCGTGACGATGCTGACCGAGGTCGATTACCGGACCGGACGGCTGCATGACATGGCGGGGCTGACGTCGAAGGTGCATGCCGCCGGCGCGCTGGCGCTCTGGGATCTGGCGCATTCGGCCGGCGCGCTGCCGGTGGACGTGACCGGCGCCGGGGCCGATTTCGCGGTCGGCTGCACCTACAAGTACCTCAATTCCGGCCCCGGCGGTCCGGCCTTCATCTATGTCGCGCCGGACCATGCCGATGTCGTTCGCCCTGCGCTTTCGGGCTGGCTGGGGCATGAGGCGCCGTTTGCCTTCGACCTTGATTACCGGCCCGGCCGTGGCATCGAGCGGATGCGGGTAGGTACGCCGCCGGTGCTGCAGATGGCGGCCCTGGAGGCGGCGATGGATGTCTGGGACCGGGCCGATATCCGCGAGGTCCGCGCCAGATCCATCGAACTGACAGAGCTTTTCGTGGCACTGGTCGAGGAAAGCTGTCCCGAGCTTGTCCTTGCGTCGCCGCGCGACCCCGCGCGACGCGGCTCGCAGATCACCTTCCGGCATCCCGAGGGCTATGCGGTGATGCAGGCGCTGATCGCCCGCGGCGTGATCGGCGATTTCCGCGCGCCCGACAACATGCGGTTCGGTTTCACCCCGCTCTACATCGACGAGGACGACGTGCGCGACGGCGTCCGGATCCTTGCCGATGTCATGCAGAACCAGCTTTGGGACCGGCCAGACTACAGAACCCGCGCCCGCGTGACATGAGGCCCCGATGACCGATCCCTACAACCCCGCCGAGGACGGCGCCGAGATGTCGTTCGACGCGAAGATGTCCTATTCCGACTATCTGGCGCTCGACGAAATCCTGACCGCGCAGCATCCCAGATCGCAGGCCCATGACGAAATGCTGTTCATCATCCAGCATCAGACGTCAGAGCTTTGGATGCGGCTGGCGATCCACGAGCTGACCGCGACGCGCGCGGCCCTTGCCGCCGGGCAGTTGCGCCCCGCCTTCAAGATGCTGGCGCGGGTGGCGCGGATCTTCGAGCAGTTGAACAATGCCTGGGACGTGCTGCGCACGATGACACCGTCGGACTATACCCATTTCCGGCCGAGCCTCGGCCAGTCCTCGGGGTTTCAAAGCTGGCAATACCGGCTGATCGAATTCATCGTCGGCAACCGCAACCCGGCGATGCTGAAACCCCATGAACACCGGCCGGATGTTCTGGCCAGGCTGACGGCGGAACTGGCCGAGCCGAGCCTTTACGACCTGGCCTTGCGGGCGCTCGATGATGCCGGGCTGTCGGTGCCGGCGGCAATCCTGGAGCGTGATCTGTCGCAAGCCTATGCTGCCGATGCCGGTGTCGCCGCGGCCTGGACCGAGGTTTACAAGCACCCCGCAAAGCATTGGGAACTTTACGAACTTTCTGAAAAGCTGGTGGATTTCGAGGATTACTTCCGGCGCTGGCGGTTCAACCACGTGACCACGGTCGAGCGGGTGATCGGCTTCAAGCGCGGCACCGGGGGGACCAGCGGCACCGCCTATCTGCGGCGGATGCTGGAGGTCGAGATATTCCCCGAACTCTGGCACCTGCGCACAGATCTCTGACCGATCCCGGTGACGGCGCGTCATTGCGGCCGCTGCGGGTTCGACTGCCGGGCACACCGTGCTAGCTTGACCAAAAACAAGCAAAACGGAGGCCGCGCCGATGCCGACGACACTGACGATCAATGGCCAGACCCATTCGGTCGACCTGCCCGACGATGTGCCGCTGCTCTGGGTGCTGCGCGATGAGATCGGCCTGACCGGCACCAAGTTCGGCTGCGGTGTTGCAGCCTGTGGCGCGTGCACGGTGCATATCGACGGCGCGGCGGTCCGCTCTTGCCAGGTGGCGCTGGCCGATGTCTGGGGCGAGGTCACGACGATCGAAGGGATCGGAACGCCTGACCGGATGGCGATCATCCAGGAGGCCTGGGTCGAACACCAGGTCGCGCAATGCGGCTACTGCCAGTCCGGCCAGATCATGCAGGCTGCCGACCTTCTGGCCACCACGCCCGCGCCAACCGACGCCGACATCGACGACGCGATGCAGGGCAACCTCTGCCGCTGCGGCACATATCCACGCATCCGCGCCGCGATCCACGCGGCCGCGGCAAAACTGCAGGAGGCATAGGATGAGCCGTCTGGGAACCATTACCCGCCGCAGTTTCATGGTGCTGGGCGTCGCCGTCGCCGGCGGGGTCGCCTTTGGCACATATGCCGTCCGCAAGACTCCGCCCAACCCGCTAAGCCCCGAGGGCGAGGCGGTGGCGATGAACCCGTGGCTGATCATCGACCAAGAGGGGGTGACCGTCATCGCCCCGCGCGCCGAGATGGGCCAGGGAGTCCACACCACGCTGGCCGCAATGGTCGCGGAGGAACTGGATGTCGCCTGGAAGGATGTGCGCGTACTGCACGGCCCGCCGGCGCAGGCCTATTATAACGCTGCGATGATGGAAGCCGGCCTGCCAAGCGCGCATTACACGCGGGACGAGATGTCCGGCTGGCAGGAAGCGCTGCTGCATGCCGTGCCGAAGATGCTGTCGCTGCAGATCACCGGCGGGTCCACCTCGACGGTCGATGGCTTCGACCGGATGCGCCATGCCGGGGCGATGGCGCGCGAATCGCTGAAGGAGGTCGCCGCCGACCGCCTGGGCCTTGCCCGATCGCAACTGCGCACCGAGGCCGGGATGGTCATCGGTCCCGATGGCCGCGGCCTGCCCTATGCCGATCTGGCCGCCGATGCCGCACAGGTCGAGGTCGATCAGCCGGACCTGCGCCCGCGCACTGACTGGAAATATCTGGGGCGGGCGATGCCGCGGCTCGACATGGTGTCCAAGGCCACCGGCACCGCCGAATTCGGTGCCGATGTCCGGTTGCCGGGGATGAAATTCGCGACCGTCCGGATGAACCCGAAACTGGGCGGAGAGATGCGCGGCTTTGACGCGAGTGCCGCCCTGACCATGCCGGGTGTCGAGAGGGTCATCGACCTGGGCAGCGGCATCGCCGTGGTGGCCAGCAACACCTGGCTGGCATTCCAGGCGGCCGATGCGGTCGAGATCGACTGGGGTCCGGCACCCCATGCCGAAACCTCGGCCGAACTATTCGGCAAAATCGCCGCCAGTCTTGATGATCCGCCGAACTCGACCTTGCGCGACGATGGCGATGTCGGCGCGATGACCGGCACGGTTGTTCAGGCAGAGTACCGGGTGCCGTTCCTGGCCCATGCCACGATGGAACCAATGAATGCGACAGCCTTGCTGGAGGGCGAATATCTGACGATCTGGTGCGGCAATCAGGCACCGGTGGTCATTCAACAGAAATCGGCCGAGGCGGCAGGCGTATCCGACCAGAACACCACGGTTCACACGACCTTTCTTGGCGGCGGCTTCGGCAGGCGCGGTGAAAGCGATTATGCGGCACTGGCCGCGCGCATCGCCCGCGAGTTGCCCGGCATTCCGGTCAAGGTGACCTGGAGCCGCGAAGAGGATATGCGCCACGATTTCTACCGCCCAGCGGCCATCGCGCGCTTTTCCGGCGCGGTCGAGAACGGCACCGCGACAGCCTTGTTCGCCAGGATCGCCGCCCCCTCGGTCACCCGCAGCGCGATGCAGCGGTTGGCCGGCTTCGCACCGCCGGGACCGGACAAGGGCCATGTCGAAGGCGCCTTCGACCAGCCCTATGCAATCGCGAATTACCGGGTTCAGGGCCATTTGACCGACAGCCCGGTCCCGGTCGGCTTCTGGCGCTCGGTCGGCAGTTCGATGAACGGTTTCTTCCATGAAAGTTTCATCGACGAACTGGCCCATGCCGCCGGAGCGGACCCGCTGGAATTTCGCCTTGGGCTGATCCGCCCGGCCCATGCGCCATCCGCCATCCTGCTGGAAACCGTGCGCGGCATGTCCGGCTGGACCGGCCGAACGCCACAAGGGGTGGGCCGCGGCGTTGCCTTCACCTATTCCTTCGGTACGCCCGTGGCCGAGATCATCGAGGTCCGCGACGAGGATGGCTATATCCGCATCGCCAATGCCTGGATCGCCTGCGATCCCGGCACGGCACTCGATCCCGGCATCATCGAGGCGCAGATGGTCTCGGGTCTGATCTACGGTCTGTCGGCGGCGGCACAGGAAGAGATCACCTTCCTGGGCGGTGAAGTCGAGCAGTTCAACTTCCCCGATCATGACGCTTTGCGCATGCACAACACCCCCAGGATCGAAGTGAAGATCCTTGAAAACAATACCTTGATGGGGGGCATCGGCGAACCCGGAACGCCGCCGGCGGCGGCCGCGCTGGCCAATGCGCTATTCGATCTGACCGGAATCCGCGCCCGCGAACTGCCGCTGAACAAAAGCTTCGATCTGCTGCTGTGACGCGGCATCCGGCCGCTTCTGGTGTCACCGCAACACAGGTAGTTTTGCGGCGGCTTCCGCGCCAAGTTGCTGCCCGGCGGTGGTCAGCGGGCGCGGCGGCTAGCGGCCTGAGGGCTAGCCGCCCAGCCAATCGTTCAGCGTCTCATCCAGCGCCTTCCAGTCGGTATATTCCTTGTCGGCATGCGGATCGACCTCTTCGCCTTTCTGCGCCGCGATCCAGCGCATCGCCCAGGACCGGAAGAAATCGTACCGGGTGAAGCGGAAGGCCCCGGCGACATGCTCGACCCGCTTCGGCGACCAGCCGGTCTTGCTGATGAACCCGTCGACGACCTTCTCCAGTCCGGCCCGATCCTCGGGGTCATCCCCCGCCGCCGCAAGCGACACCGACAGGAACAGCGTTTCGATGGTGTCGAGCGCCGCCTTGTGGCGCGCCGCGAAAACCTCGAGTTCGCGCTGATATCGGCCGATATGGACAGAGCCGGCCAGCACCGCCCGGTCGAATCCCTCGACCTTCAACTCGGTCGCCTCGGCGGCCGGCAGCAATTCGACCGAATGGCCCTTTGCGGTCAGCCGATCGGCGACATGGCGGACGATCTTGCGGGTCTGACCTTCGGTCGTGGCATAGGCTATCAGGATTTTCATCAGGCACCTCCAAGGTGGCACCAGTATCTGCCGGGATCGGCAAGCCCGCCTTGAGATGGGTCAAGTCGGGGCGGCGGACGGGTCCTGCCTCAGGCGCTTTTCAGCACCGGCTTGGTCCCGGTACCGGCCCAGCCGCGCACCGCGTCGCCGAAGGCCGAGAAAAGCGGCCGCGACACCGGATCGTTCGCGGCATTCCATTCCGGATGCCATTGCACCGACAGCGTGAAGCCCGGCGCGTCCTTGATATAGATCGCCTCGGCCGTGCCATCCTCGGCCGTGCCTTCGATCACGATGCCATTGCCGGGGGTCTTGATCCCCTGCCCGTGCAGCGTGTTGGTCATCACGCAATCCGCGCCGAAGAGCCGTTCGAACACGCCACCCCCGGGGAACCGCACGGCGTGGCGCAAAGCGAACTTCTCTTCCAGCGTCCCATCGGGCGGCATCCGGTGGTTCATCCGCCCCGGCAGGTCGCGGATCTCGGGGTAAAGCGTGCCGCCCATCGCCACGTTGACCTCCTGAAACCCGCGGCAGATACCCAGGAACGGCTGCCCCCGCTCGACGCAGGCGCGGATCAACGGCAAGGTGATCGCATCGCGAGCGCGGTCGAAAGCGCCATGCGCCTCGGTCGCGGCCTCGCCGTATTCCTCTGGATGCACGTTCGGGCGGCCTCCGGTGAACAGGAACCCGTCGCAGGTTTCCATGAGTTCGGCGACCGATACCAAGCGCGGATCGGCGGGAACCAGAAGCGGCATGCAGTCCGAGACCTCTGCGATGGCTTCCGAATTCATACTACCCCCGGCATGCGCCGGATACTGATCGTTGATCAGGTAGCTGTTGCCTATGATCCCGACTATCGGCCGTTTCATCCGCGCCTTTCCCCTTCGGCACGCAACATAGAATGCAATCCTGTCCCGAAAAAGGCCCTAGCGGCAGTTCCGCGGAAATTCCTGCGCCCTGCGCCCGGCGCCCGGACTCAGGCATCCCGGTCCGGGGCGCAGATCAGGCCTCTGCGGCCAGCCCGGCCGCCTCGATCGCCGCCACGGCGGCAGCGGCATCGTTTTCGGATGTGTCGCCGGTCACGCCGACCGCGCCGAGCACATTGCCCTTGGCATCGCGCACCAGGACACCCCCCGGCACCGGTACCACCTGGCCGCCGAAGACACCGTTGATCGCGGCCATGAAGAAAGGCTGCGCTTCGGCGCGGGCCAACTGCGCCCGCCCGCCCAGTCCCAGCATGACCGCGCCATAGGCCTTGGCATGGGCGATCGCGAAGCGACCGGGGCTGGCGCCATCCTCTCGCTCGAAGGCCTTGACGTGCCCGCCGGTATCCAGAAGCACCACCGACAGCGGTTTCAGCTGCATCTCGCGGCCTTTGGCCAGAATTCCGCGGATGATTGTCCGTGCCTTGCGCAATGTGATCTCTGCCATGTCTCTTCCCATCTTATTCCGGTCAAAATATCTTGGGGGTGCGGGGCGGAAAGCCCCACTTCCTACCTTGCCTTCAGCTCGAGGCGGCGGGCATGCAGAATCGGCTCGGTATAGCCCGACGGCTGTTCGCGGCCCTTGAACACCAGATCGCAGGCCGCCTTGAAGGCGATCCCGTCAAAATCCGGCGCCATCGGCCGATACAGCGGATCGCCCGCATTCTGCCGGTCCACCACGGCGGCCATCTTCTGCATCGCGTCCTGCACCTGATCGCGGCTGACCACGCCGTGATGCAGCCAGTTGGCGATATGCTGGGCCGAGATCCGGCAGGTCGCGCGATCCTCCATCAGGCCGACATCATTGATGTCGGGCACCTTGGAACATCCGACGCCCTGGTCGATCCAGCGCACCACGTAGCCAAGGATGCCCTGGGCGTTGTTCTCGACCTCGCGGATGATGTCCTTCTGCGACCACGCCCGGTAGGTCGCCAGCGGAATCTCCAGCACGGTCTCGACATAGGCGCGCTTGCCGCCCGCGGCGATCCGGTCCTGTGCGGCAAAGACATCGACCCGGTGGTAATGCGTGGCGTGCAGCGTCGCCGCCGTCGGGCTGGGCACCCAGGCGGTGTTCGCCCCGGCGCGGGGATGCTCGATCTTCTGTTCCAGCATCGCCGCCATCAGGTCGGGCGCCGCCCACATCCCCTTGCCGATCTGCGCCCGGCCCTGCAGCCCGCATTCGAGACCGATATCGACATTCTGGTTCTCGTAGGCGCCGATCCAGGACTTGCGCTTGATGAAATCCTTGCGGCTGAAGGCGCCTGCCTCCATCGAGGTATGGATCTCGTCGCCGGTGCGGTCGAGAAAGCCGGTATTGATGAAGGCCACCCGGTGTTTCGCCGCCCGGATGCATTCCTTGAGGTTGACGCTGGTGCGGCGCTCTTCGTCCATGATCCCGAGCTTCACGGTATGGCGCGGCAGGCCCAGCACCTCTTCGACGATGTCGAAGGTCGTGTCGGCAAAGGCGACCTCGGCCGAGCCGTGCATCTTCGGCTTGACCACATAGACAGAGCCTTCGACCGAATTGCCGCCGTCGCGTTTCAGGTCGTGCATCGCGATCAGCGTGGTGCAGAGCGCGTCCATCAGCCCTTCGTAGATCTCGTTGCCGTCGCGGTCGAGGATCGCGGGGTTGGTCATCAGGTGGCCGACATTGCGGATCCACATCAGCGCCCGTCCCTTGAGGCTGAACGGCGTGCCCTCAGGCGACAGGTAGTTGCGGTCCGGCGACAGCCGGCGGGTAAAGCTCTTGCCGCCCTTCTCCATCTCGGCGGTAAGATCGCCGGTCATCAGCCCGAGCCAGTTGGAATAGGCCTGCACCTTGTCCTCGGCATCGACGCAGGCGACCGAATCCTCGCAATCCATGATCGCGGTCATCGCCGCCTCCAGGATGATGTCGGACATGTTCGCCGGGTCGTGCCGCCCGATCGGATGGCCGGCATCGAAGGCCAGTTCCACATGCAGGCCGTGATTGACCAAGAGGATCGCCTCGGGTTCGTCGGGATCGCCGCGATAGCCGATGAATTTCGAGGCATCCTTCAGCCGGTAGCCGTCGATCAGCAACTCGCCCTTTTCGACCCAGTAGCGCCGCGCGTCGGTGTGGCTGATCCTGTCGACCGGAAAGATGTCATCCAGAAACACCCGCGCCCGCGCCACGACCCGGCCGCCACGGCCCCGATCATAACCCTTGCCCTCGGGCGGTGTGCCCATCGCGTCGGTGCCGTAAAGCGCATCATAGAACGATCCCCAGCGGGCGTTCGCGGCGTTGATCGCGTAGCGCGCATTGGTGACCGGCACCACCAGCTGCGGCCCCGGCACCGTGGCGATCTCGGGATCGACGTTACGGGTATCAATGGTGAAATCCGCGCCCGCGGGTTCGAGATAGCCGATCTCTTGCAGGAATGCCTTGTAGGCCGCGGGATCATGCGCCTGATTGCGCCGGGAGATATGCCATGCGTCGATCCTGGCCTGCAGTTCTTCGCGGTGGTCCAGCAGGGCACGGTTCTTCGGACCCAGCTCCTCGGTCAGCCGGGCCATCCCGGCCCAGAACGCGTCCGCCGATACCCCGGTGCCCGGCAGAGCCGACTCCTCGATGAAACTCACCAGCTCCCGAGCCACCTGCAATCCGTGCTTTTCGATCCTTGCCACCATCGGTTAGCCTTTCCGCTTCTGTGCACCGCGGCATGCAATGATGCCGTTCTGGCGGGAACCTAGCGAAAATCACGCGGCTCGCAACCGCAATGACCCGGTTTTTCACGTCGGTTCGCGCGAAACAGCATCCGCAAAGAGTTTCGACTAAACTTAGCCAACTTCCTAATTAATGCTTGACGCCACGGCGATCGACAAAATACTTAGTCATATGACTTACCATTCGCCCGATCTCGATTCCCTTTTCCAGGCGCTTTCGGACCCGACGCGCCGGGCGGTTCTGACCCGGCTTGCCGCGGGCTCCGCCCCAGTCAGCGAGCTGGCAGAGCCCTTCGACATGGCGCTGCCCTCTTTCATGGGCCACCTGAAAAAGCTGGAGGATGGCGGGCTGATCGAGACCACCAAGGCCGGGCGCATCCGCACCTGCGCGCTTGTGCCAAAGGCGCTGGACCCCGCGCGGACATGGATCGACGCGCAGCGCGAGATCTGGGAGGGGCGGCTGGACCGGCTGGACGATTACGTGATGAAACTGATGAAGGAACGCGCAAATGGAACTGGACCCAAAGACTGACCTCAGCTTCACCCGCACCCTGCCCGTGCCGCGCGCGCTGGTCTGGGAATGCTGGACGAAACCCGAACACATCCCGCACTTCTTCGTGCCCAGACCGCATAAGGTCACGCATTGCGACCTTGATCCGCGCACTGGCGGCAAGTTCAACACGACCTTCGAGGTCGACGGCAACCTGATGGAGAACAACGGCGTCTATCTGGAGGTTGTCGAGGGCGAGAGGCTGGTCTTCACCGACACCTATACCGAGGGCTGGAAACCCGCGCCGGACCCGTTCATGACCGCCATCCTGGAGCTGGAAGATACCCCCGACGGCGGCACGAAATATACCGCGACCGCCCGCCATCGCTCTGCTGATGCCCGCAAGGCGCATGAAGAGATGGGCTTCCATGACGGCTGGGGCACGGTCGTGGACCAGCTTGTCGATTATATCAGGGAGTTGCAGGCGAAATGAGCACAGACAATCAGGACAGGACGATGGTCTTGGACCGGGTCATCGATGCCCCGGTCGAGGCGGTCTGGAATGCATGGACCGATCCCGCCACCTTGCCGAAATGGTGGGGGCCGGACGGATTTTCCTGCCGGACAACGCGGATCGACTTGCGCGACGGCGGCGAATGGGTCTTCGACATGATCGGGCCGGATGGGACGGTTTACCCGAACCACCACCGGTATTCCCGCCTGTCGCCGCTGAAGCGGATCGACTACACGCTGCACTGGGGGGAGGATGGCCCCAAGCACGCCGACGCCTCGGCGGAGTTCGAGGATCTCGGCGGGCGTACGAAGGTCACGCTCCGCATGACCTTCATCACCGCAAAGGAATACGAGGACGCCAAGGCGTTCGGGGCGGTGGAACTGGGCCACCAGACGCTCGGCAAGCTGGCGGCATTCGTTGGGTCGCAAACCGGCGAATGATCCTGTCTGGGACCGAAACCCAGACCGTCGGGCGCGATAGCGCAGACCCCAATGACCGGGGCCGAACAAGGCACCATCGCCGCGCTCGGCCATCCTCTGCAATCGCCGTCCGGCTCAGCGTCATTGCTGCTCCGGTTCGACCAGGGTGGGTTCCCCCTCGATGACCGGCTCGCCCGATCGCCCGTCGATCTGAACGTCCGCCCCTGCGGGCTGCTGGCCTTCCGCAGCCAGACTGAAGAGATACCAAACCAGAAGGCCGACCACAAAAATTCCCCCCAGTGCCATTCCCAAAAGCGGCCCCCGGTGTCGGCGCGTCTGCTTTTTAAGGTTGGTCTCTGGTTGTGACATGTCTTGATCCTTTCGTTCGGTTCAGCGCAAGACAGGCTGTTGAAGCCCGACCGCTGACCCACTAACGTCCGCACCTGACAACCGTTCCAAGAAAGTCCGAGGACCAGTATGAAAGACGCGCAGGCGCAGGTCATCCACCTGTCCGACTACAAACCGTTCACGCATCTGATCGACGCCGTCCATCTGACCTTCCGGCTGGACCCATCTGCAACGCGCGTGGTCTCGCGGATCGCATTCCGCCCCAACCCGGCGTCAAAGGGCGGCGATTTCAAGCTCGACGGCGAGCATCTGACCCTGATCTGGGCAAAGATCGACGGCAAGCCGGTCTTGCCGACGTCCGACGATTCGGGCCTGGTCATCGCCGCCGCCGACCTGCCCGACGGCCCTTTCACATGGGAGTCCGAGGTCGAGATCGACCCCGACGGCAACACCGCGCTCGAGGGGCTCTACATGTCGAACGGCATGTACTGCACCCAGTGCGAGGCCGAAGGCTTTCGCAAGATCACCTATTTTCCCGACCGCCCCGACGTGATGGCGGTCTATACCGTCCGGATCGAAAGCGATCTGCCAGTGCTGTTGTCGAACGGGAATCCGGCGGCCAGCGGCAAGGGCTGGGCCGAATGGCACGATCCGTGGCCGAAACCGGCCTATCTGTTCGCGCTCGTCGCGGGCGACTTGGTGGCACATTCGGATGATTTCACCACCGCCAGCGGCAAGCCCGTCGACCTCAACATCTGGGTCCGCAAGGGCGACGAGGACAAATGCGCCTACGCGATGGACGCGCTCAAACGCTCGATGACGTGGGATGAACAGGTTTACGGGCGCGAATACGACTTGGACGTATTTAACATTGTTGCCGTCGATGACTTCAATATGGGCGCGATGGAGAACAAGGGCTTGAACATTTTCAACTCGAAATACGTTCTCGCCAGCCCAGCGACCGCAACGGATACCGACTACGACCTGATCGAGGGCATCATCGCGCATGAATACTTTCACAACTGGACCGGCAACCGGATCACCTGCCGCGACTGGTTCCAGCTTTGCCTGAAAGAGGGGCTGACCGTCTTCCGCGACCAGCAGTTCTCGCAGGACATGCGCAGCCGCGCGGTGAAGCGGATCGAGGATGTGCTGCAACTTCGCGCCCGCCAGTTCCGCGAAGACAGCGGTCCGCTGGCGCACCCGGTCCGGCCCGACAGCTTCGTCGAGATCAACAACTTCTACACCGCCACCGTCTATGAAAAGGGCGCCGAGGTGATCGGCATGCTGAAGACGCTGGTCGGCGACGATGGCTACAAGACGGCGCTGGATCTCTATTTCGAGCGCCATGACGGCGACGCGGCCACGATCGAAGACTGGCTGAAGGTGTTCGAGGATGCGACCGGCCGCGACCTATCGCAGTTCAAGCGTTGGTATTCCCAAGCCGGAACGCCGCGCCTGACCGTGACAGACGACTTCAAGGATGGCCGCTACAGTCTTACGATAAAACAAGAAACTCCGCCCACTCCTGGCCAGAGAAAGAAACAACCGCAGCTTATCCCGATCGCCGTCGGTCTGCTCAATCCCAACGGCGATGAAGTGGTACCAACCACAATCCTTGAATTCAGCGAAGCCGAACAGACTTTCGCCTTCGACAACCTCGCCTCGCGGCCGGTCCCGTCGATCCTGCGGCACTTCTCGGCCCCGGTGATCGTGAACCGAAAAGTCAGCGCCGAAGAACGCGCCTTCCTTCTGGCGCACGACACCGACCCGTTCAACAAGTGGGAATCGGGCCGCGCGCTGGCCAAGGAGGTGCTGTCGGCGATGATCACCGACGGCAAGGCCGCCGACCCTGCCTTCCTCGACGCCATCGCCCGCGTCGCTGTGGACGACAGCCTCGATCCCGCCTTCCGCGCGCTCGCCCTTGCGCTGCCCAGCGAGGATGACATGGCCCAGACCCTCTTCGATGCGGGTGCGACACCTGATCCGGTCATCATCCACGACAAACGAGAGGCGCTGCTGGGGGCGATGGCAGGGCGACTGGAAAACGACCTGCCGGGGCTTTACCGGACGATGGCGGTGCCCGGCCCCTACTCGCCCGATGCGAAAGCCGCTGGCGAACGCGACCTGCGCGGCACGGTGCTGGGCCTGATGACCCGGCTCGACGAGGGCAAGACCGCCGGAACCCTGTTTGAAACCGCCGACAACATGACCGAACAGCTTGCCGCCCTGGGACAGTTGATCCCGACCGATCACGGCCCGGCGGCCGTGGAAAGCTTCCATGACCAGTGGCAGAACGACCGCCTTGTGATGGACAAGTGGTTCATGATCCAGCCCGCCCGCAGCGTACCGGCGGAGGCGCTGGCGATCGCCAGAACGCTTGAAACACACAAGGATTTCAACTGGAAAAACCCGAATCGCCTGCGTTCGCTGCTGAACGGCCTCGTGATGGCCAATCCTGCCGCCTTCCACCAGCCGGACGGCGCGGCCTATACATGGTTCGCCGACTGGATCATCCGCATCGATCCCGCCAATCCGCAGATCGCCGCCCGCGCGGTGGGCTCGTTCGACAGTTGGCGGCGTTATGACGAGGACCGCCAGCAGATGATCCGCACCGAGTTGCAGCGCATCAAACGCACGCCCGATCTGTCCGCCAATACAGCCGAGATGGTCTCTCGGATACTGGGCGACTGAGATGGCCAAGGCTCTAGTCCTTGAAAAGACCCGGCAACTCTCGATCAGAGAGATCGACCTTCCCAGGACGCTTGGCCCCAACGACGTGCGGGTAAAAATCGCGACCGTGGGTATCTGCGGCAGCGACGTGCACTATTACACCCATGGCCGGATCGGCCCCTTCGTGGTGGACGCGCCGATGGTGCTGGGCCACGAGGCCTCTGGCACCGTCACCGAGATCGGCGCGAACGTCACCGCGCTGGCACCGGGCGATCGGGTCTGCATGGAACCCGGCATCCCCGACCCCAATTCCCGCGCCTCGAAGCTTGGCCTCTACAACGTCGATCCCGCCGTCATCTTCTGGGCCACGCCCCCGGTCCATGGCTGCCTGACCCCAGAGGTCATCCACCCCGCCGCCTACACCTACAAGCTGCCCGACAATGTCAGTTTCGCCGAAGGCGCCATGGTCGAACCCTTCGCCATCGGCATGCAGGCGGCGGCGCGGGCGAAGATCGCACCCGGAGATGTGGGCCTTGTCATCGGCGCAGGCCCGATCGGCATCCTTACGGCGCTTGCCGCGCTGGCCGGCGGCTGCGCCCGGGTGATGATCTTTGATGTCGTGCCCGACAAGCTGACCACCGCGGCCACCTATGCCGGCATCGAGGCGCTGGCCCCCGCCGGCGGCGGCCTTGCCGATCAGGTGATGCGGGCGACGCAGAACTGGGGCGCGGACGTTGTCTTCGAATGTTCCGGCCACCCGTCTGCCTTCCCGCGGATCTTTCACCACGCCCGGCCCGGCGGCTGCGTCGTCTTTGTCGGAATGCCGGTGGAGCCCGTGACCTTCGACGTCGTCACCGCGCAGACCAAAGAGCTGCGGATGGAAACGGTGTTTCGCTATGCCAACGTCTATGACCGGGCGATAGAGCTTATCGCCTCGGGCAAGATAGACCTCAATCCGCTGATCTCCGAAACCTATGCCTTTGCCGACAGCATCCCCGCCTTCGAGCGTGCCGCCGAGGCGCGGCCGACCGATATCAAGCTGCAAATCGAACTGCCGAGGTAAACCATGTCCAGCAAGACCGTCATCATCACCGGCGCATCGACCGGCATCGGCGCCGCAACCGCCAGGCTGGCCGCTCGGGAGGGCTACGATGTGGTCCTTGGCTACCGCTCGGACGCAGCAGGAGCCGCTGAAACCGCCAGGGCGGTCGAGGCCGCTGGCGGGCGGGCGCATGTCATCCAGGCCGACCTCTCGGACCCGCTCGAGATCGATCGGTTCTTCGCGGATTTCGACGAAGCATTCGACGGTCTTGCCGCGCTGGTCAACAATGCCGGCATCGTCGATGTCGCCGCGCGGGTCGAAGGTATGACCCCTGCCCGCCTGCGCCGGATGTTCGACACCAACCTGATCAGCCCGTTCCTTGTTGCCAGCCACGCGGTGCGCCGCATGTCGACCGAGCAGGGCGGCGAGGGCGGCGTGATCGTCAACATCTCGTCGGCCGCCGCGCGCCTGGGATCGGCCAACCTCTATGTCGATTATGCCGCCGCCAAGGCCGGGATCGACATCCTGACAAAGGGTTTGTCGGATGAGGTCGCCGCCGAAGGCATCCGTGTCGTCGGCATCCGCCCCGGCCTGATCGAAACCCCGATCCACGGCAAGGGCGGCGAGCCCGACCGCGCGCGCCGGCTTGCCGGGATGGTGCCGATGAAACGCACCGGTTCGGCCGACGAAGTGGCCGAGGCGATCGTGTGGCTGATGTCCGACAAGGCGTCCTATGTCACCGGCACCACGCTCGATGTGACCGGCGGGCGGTAAGCGGCAGGTCAATTCCGGCCCCAACGTCGCATTCGGCCAGGACAGCCGTCGCACGGGGCTGAGTCCCGCCTGTGCCGGCAGAAGGCGTTCTTATGGTCGGAACTTTCCGTCCCGCGGCGTATTGTCATACATATGTTGCGTTGATCTGCTCGACGGTGCGCCATGAAAGATCGCCTCGATCCCCTGATCGCCGAGCGCGCGCCGTGGCTGTTCCAGCCCGGTCTCGCCGCCCGCTGCACCCGCGCCGGGCTGGACCGCGCGCTCAGCTACGATCTGACCGTGACGCTTGCAACCGGATTTGCCGACACGCCAGCACCGCAAATCATGCACCAGATGGCCACGCGTCTGGCGCGTGACGTGCAGATCAGCGGTCTCGGCAACGTCCCGGCCCATGGCGCGGCACTGATCATCGCCAATCACCCCACCGGGATCGGGGACGGTATCATGCTCTGGCACGCGCTGTCGCTGCGCCGCCCGGACCTTTACTATTTTGCGAATGCCGACATCCTTCGGGTGCTGCCGCAGATGCGCCAGATCATCGCGCCGGTCGAATGGCGGCCCGAAAAGCGCAGCCGCGCGAAGATGCGCGAGACCATGGCCTATACAAGAAGAGCCGTGTCAGAGGGGCGGTTGGGCGTGATCTTTCCCTCTGGCCGGCTGGCAAAACGCCGCGGCTTGCGGCTTTACGAACGTCCCTGGATGACGTCAGCCTCGATGTTCGCCCGCAAGTTCGAATTGCCTGTCGTGCCGATCAACATCCGCGCCAGAAACTCTGCGCTGTTCTATCTGTTCGACCGGCTGCACCCGAGCTTGCGCGACATCACCCTGTTCCACGAGACGCTGAACAAGGACCGCCAGCCGTTCCGCATCACCATCGGAGAGCCGATCCTGCCGCGCGCCTTGCCGCAGAACCCTGATCAGGCGACCGAGATGCTGCGCCGGGCGACGCTGGCGCTTGGCGGGCGGCATGCGCCCGCTGTGTCGCTGGTGGACATGACGCTGGCGAAGTGGGTCCGGCACCCCGCCTGACCCCTGTTGCCTAGGCCCGGCAGTAGGATTGCGACCGGGTCCAGGCCGCCATGTCGGCGCGTTTGGGTTTCGATCGGAACGGCGCCCAGTCCCGCGCCACCCCGCGCCATTTGCCAGCGGCATCCGAGATCAGCGCATCGTCCTTGGCAACCTGTACCGCCGCGATCCGCACGGCGCAGGACAGGTTCGCCGCCCCGTCCTTCAGTTCCGCGACGCTCTGCGCCCGACAGCCGAACCAGCGCGCGGTGCGCGGGTCGATCTGGGTCAGCCCGATCCACTTGCCGCCGCCGCCCGACGCTTGCGGGTTCCAGGTGCTTTCATACTTGGCCAGCGTCGACAGCAACCCGGCCCAGAACGCGGCGCGTTCGGCCTCGGTGGCGTCCTCGTAGCCGGGGCACCAGGCCGCGATATCGCTGGGAATGGTCGTGACCAGCCCGGCCCCGTGCGATTGCACTGCCGCCAGCGTGGCGCGGGTCCAGTCACCCGATTCCGGACGGTGATCCCAACGCATGACGGGCAGCGGCTGCATCCGCGTAACCTCTTGCTGGCTGGCCATGGTGCAGGCTGCAGGCAGGACAAGAGAGAGGCAAAGGACCGCTGCACGGCCAAAAGTCGGAAATCGCATCATTGTAACTCAGGTGACACCGGGTCAGGCCCGGCAGGCGGCTTCTGACCCGAAATCCTGTCTTCCGTCTACAGCCTCGAGTCGGGATCGGCGGAGTTCCGCGACTCCGTGCCGTCCTGGGTCTACGGTTTGCGCGACAAAGACGGATCCGAAACATAACCGTTTCGGATCCGTATACAGTTCGGCAGGATCTGTTCAGGCAGCGCTGCGCGCGTGCCGTCCTTCTTCGATCTCTTCCACGATCTTCGAAACGAAGGCCTTCAGATCGTCCGGCTTGCGCGAGGTGATCATGCCCTTGGCCACGACAACCTCGTTGTCATGCCAGCTACCGCCGGCATTGATCAGATCGGTCTTGAGCGACGGCCAGGAGGTCACGTCGTGGCCCTTGACGATTCCTGCCTCGATCAGCAGCCAGGGCGCGTGGCAAATGGCGGCCACGACCTTGCCCTCATCGTGAAATCCCTTCACCAGCAAGACCGCCTCGGGGTCCATCCGCAGGATATCCGGGTTCATCTGTCCGCCCGGCAACACGATCGCATCGTATTCGGCGACCAGGGCCGCGCCGATCTTCAGATCAGCCTCGGCCTCGCGGCCCCAATCCTTGTTGTTCCAGCCCCGGATCGCCGCGCCATCGGGCGTGGCCACATCAACCGTGGCACCCTTCGCCCGTAGCTGGTCGCGGGGAAATTCCAATTCCGATTGTTCGAAACCGTTGGTCGCTATGATCAGGATCTTGGCTTCGGCTATGGCGGTCATGACACACTCCTCTTTGTGCAATTTCAGTCACCAGATCAACGCGGCCGGGAACGTGTGGTTCCGGTGCAGGCCCGACATCCGTCGATCACGCGCAAGGCGCGCCCGACCGCTGCGCGGTTTGCGAAGCTGCCACTTGCCGCCCTAGCCGGGGTGGCATAGAACACGGCGCGACCAGCGAAGGACCAAGGACATGCTCGACCTCACCTACGACGCCCCGAAACCGAAAGTCATCGCGGGCGCGAAACATGACTGGGAACTGGTCATCGGCATGGAGGTGCACGCCCAGATCGCCTCGAAGGCCAAGCTGTTTTCCGGGGCCTCGACCAAATTCGGCGCCGAGCCCAATTCCAACGTCGCCTTCGTCGACGCCGCGATGCCCGGCATGCTGCCCGTGATCAACGAATTCTGCGTCGAACAGGCGGTGCGCACCGGGCTTGCGCTGAAGGCGCGGATCAACCTCAAATCCGCCTTCGACCGCAAGAACTACTTTTATCCCGACCTGCCGCAGGGTTACCAGATCAGCCAGCTCTACCACCCGATCGTCGGCGAGGGCGAAGTGCTGGTCGACATGGCCCCCGGCGTAGCCCGGCTTGTGCGGATCGAGCGCATCCACATCGAGCAGGACGCCGGCAAGTCGATCCACGACATGGACCCGAACATGTCCTTCGTCGATCTCAACCGCACCGGCGTCGCGCTGATGGAGATCGTCAGCCGCCCCGATATCCGCGGCCCCGAAGAGGCCGCCGCCTATGTCGTGAAACTGCGCCAGATCCTGCGCTATCTCGGCACCTGCGACGGCAACATGCAGAACGGATCGCTGCGCGCCGACGTGAACGTCAGCGTGTGCCGCCCCGGCCAGTATGAGAAATATCAGGAGACCCAGGATTTCAGCCATCTGGGCACCCGCTGCGAGATCAAGAACATGAACTCGATGCGGTTCATTCAACTGGCCATCGACCATGAGGCGCGGCGCCAGATCGCGATTCTCGAAGACGGCGGCAAGGTCGATCAGGAAACCCGGCTTTACGATCCCGACAAGGGCGAGACCCGCTCGATGCGCTCGAAGGAAGAGGCGCATGACTATCGCTACTTCCCCGACCCCGACCTGCTGCCGCTGGAAATCGAACAGGATTGGGTCGATGCCATCCAGGCTTCGCTGCCGGAACTGCCGGATGAGAAGAAGGCCCGTTTCGTCAATGATTTCGGCCTGTCGGAGTACGATGCCTCGGTGCTGACCGCCGATGTCGCCAACGCCGCCTATTTCGAGGCCGTGGCGCAGGGGCGCGATGGCAAGCTGGCGGCGAACTGGGTGATCAACGAGCTGTTCGGCCGGCTGAAAAAGGAAGACCACGACATCACCGAAAGCCCGGTGACCGCGACGCAACTGGGCGGCATCATCGACCTGATCGCCAAGGGCGACATCTCGGGCAAGATCGCCAAGGACCTGTTCGAGATCGTCTATACCGAGGGCGGCGACCCGGCCGAGATCGTCGAGGAACGCGGCATGAAACAGGTCACCGATACCGGCGCGATCGAGAAGGCGGTGGACGAGGTCATCGCGGCCAACCCCGACCAGGTCGCCAAGGCGCAGGCCAACCCGAAACTCGCCGGCTGGTTCGTCGGCCAGGTGATGAAGGCCACCGGCGGCAAGGCCAATCCCAAGGCGGTCAATGAGATCGTGGCCGCGAAGCTCGGCCTCTGACAGCCCGCGCTTGGCGCAAACCCACGGCTTTGCTATTGTTGCCTGATGTAAGAGGGAGAGTGTTGGATGACGCGGTATGAGTACAAGGTCGTCCCGGCGCCCAGAAAGGGCCAGCGCGGCAAGGGCGTGCGGGGAACCGAGGGCAAGTTCGCCAACGCCCTGCAACTTTTGATGAACGAATACGGCGCCGAGGGCTGGGACTATCAGCGCACCGACACGCTGCCCTGCGAAGAGCGCAGCGGCCTAACCGGTCGCACCACCACTTACCAGAACATGCTGGTCTTCCGACGCCCCCTGCCCGAGAAGGCCCCGGCCGAGCCGCTGAAACTGATCGAACGGCAAGTCGAACCGGACACCGCCGATGCCAGCGCCGCGCCCGAGCGTATCGCGCCGGTCAACGAGGGCAAGGCACCGCGCCTCGGGGCCGTCGGCAAGGGCGATCCCGGCAAGACCGCCAGCGCCCCGGACGTGACGGTTCGCTAGCCCGCGTCTTTCGTTTCCAGATATCCGCGCCGCAGGCACCGCGACGGGCCGCAGGCCCGGCGCAAGACCGGACCGTCAGCCGCTGATCTGCAGCGCAAGCGCATGAATGCGGCCCACCAGATCCTTGCCCAGGGCCGCATGCACCGCCCGGTGCCGCGCGATGCGGCTCATCGGCGCGAAAGACTCGGCCTCGATCACCACCGTGAAATGACTCTGCCCTCCCTCGCGATATCCCGCATGCCCGCGATGCGCCTCGCTGTCATCGCTCACCTCCAGCACGCGCGGCTGGAATGCAGCCTGCAACTTCCCGCGTATTTCGTCTTCAATCCGCATTTTTCATCCTCTGCCCCCTTCAATCCCTCGCCAATTGGTCTAAACTCTCGGGTCCGAGTCGAAAAGGCAGGTAATATGGCAAAGTCAGACCCATTCGGTTTCGATATGTCCGTCTCGGCGGACAAGAAGAAGCGGACTCGCGGAAAACGCGGCATGTCCGGCGCGTTCGAGACCTCGACTCGCGAATGCGAACATCCCGGCTGTCACGAACAGGGCCAGTACCGCGCCCCGAAATCGCCTGACCACCTCGACGATTTCTTCTGGTTCTGCAAGGACCATGTTCGCGAATACAATCTGAAATGGAACTTCTTCAACGGCGCGACCGAGGACGAGTTCAACGAGCAGATCGACAAGGACCGCGTCTGGGACCGCCCGACCAAGCCCTTCGGCAAGAAAGGCGAGGAACAGCGCGCCTGGTCGCGCCTCGGCGTCGACGACCCCCACCAGGTGCTGGGCGCCAATGCGACGATGAATCCCGGCAAGTCGATCACCGGCACCCGCAAGCTGCCGCCGACCGAGCGCAAGGCCATCGACATCCTCGAGGCCAAGGACCACTGGACCAAGGCCGAGGTGCGCAAGCAGTACAAATCGCTGATCAAGGTGCTGCACCCGGACATGAACGGCGGCGACCGCAGCCAGGAAGAACAGTTGCAGGAAGTTGTCTGGGCCTGGGACCAGATCAAGGAAAGCCGGTATTTCAGGGACTAGGCCGGAGCGTCCATTCTGTCGCCACAATTGCCTGTAAACTTCGGACCCAAAGCAGGTTTCGAGGGACAGATGAACGAAGATTCCAGCGATCTCCAGACCCCCGTCCGCAACGGATCAGGGGTGGCCCTTCTGATCGACGGCGAGAATGTCTCGCATGAACATGCTGAGGCCATTCTGCGCCGCTCAAACCCCCGAGGCGCGATAGCGGTGAAGCGGGTCTATGGAAATGTCTCAAAGATGCCGGGATGGGAAAGCACTCCGGGCTTTCGGATCATCCACAGTGGAAGCGGCAAGAACTCGGCCGACATGATGCTCGTGATCGATGCTCTCGACTTGGCCCATACCGGGTCAATAGTGACATTCATCATCGTGTCGTCTGACCGGGATTTCAGCCATCTGTCATTTTACCTGAGGGAACGCCATTTCACCGTGATCGGTGTAGGAGAGGCGAAGAGCGTGCAGGCTCTAACAGGTCGCTGAAATAGTCGGCATCCGAGAACGTTGTTCTTATCAGGCGGGAGCGCTGCTGCTCCGAGCTAGAGTCTCAGGGCGCATTTTGCCGATCTTCCTCTTTGCTGTTGGTCATGTTG